>NZ_CP138990.1:1842500-2172540 GCF_044594915.1 Winogradskyella sp. R77965
CTTCCTGCACGCGGCATGGCTGGATCAGGCTCTCGCCCATTGTCCAATATTCCTCACTGCTGCCTCCCGTAGGAGTCTGGTCCGTGTCTCAGTACCAGTGTGGGGGATCCCCCTCTCAGGGCCCCTATCTATCGTTGCCATGGTAAGCCGTTACCTTACCATCTAGCTAATAGAACGCATACTCATCTTTTACCGACGAATCTTTAAAGTATCTTCCATGCGAAAATTACTTACTATGGGGTATTATTCTTCATTTCTAAAGGCTATCCCCCTGTAAAAGGTAGATTGTATACGCGTTACGCACCCGTGCGCCACTCGTCATCAGAAAAGCAAGCTTCTCTATGTTACCGTTCGACTTGCATGTGTTAGGCCTGCCGCTAGCGTTCATCCTGAGCCAGGATCAAACTCTTCATCGTTAAATTTTAAGTCTTACGACTATCTCTTTAACAACTAATAGGAATTTTTAAAATCTGTACTCTAAATGATTTATTCTCTTGTTTTGAATCAATCGTTTCCAATTAATTCTTACGCTGTCAATTCAATATGTTAATGAACTTTTTTTCCTTATCCAAACATCGTTTCCGAGTTTAGCGGGTGCAAATATAAAACCCTTTTTTTATTCCCACAACATCTAATCAAAATTATTTTTTAAAATATTTTCCCCTGATAAAAAATGTGGAAATGAACATCCGAAACCCATACTTCCGTTTTTGTTTCGGGCTGCAAATATAAAACACCTTTTTAATCCTACAACACCTTTTTTGAATTTATTTTTATTTGTTTTTTAGTAGGCTTATTGTTAAGGAATTACCCCTTGAATTATTTTACAAAAAGAAATCCCAAACTAATCCAAATCGAATGGTAAAGTCTCGGTATGGATGATTGGGTGCAGAAAAGTATTCATAACCGGTAAAAGATGAATTAAAATGTTCAGCCTTAAAGAATATCCTTGTTTGCCTAATTTTTGCATTTATAAAAAAGTCTAATCTTGGAAAACCACCTAATTCACTTTCATTTTGATTATAAAAGTCCGCCAACAAAGGATCATAACCATTCATATTATACTTTGAAAAGTAATTAAGCGTTACGCCTGTTTGCAAAGTCATTGCTTTTTTAAACAACTGATTTGAATAATACAACGTATTTCTAGCTATAAAAGTTGGAACATTTAATACATCTTCGTCACTTACTATGTTTTGATACATTATAGTATTATCTAAAGCAAAATTACCAAGTCTAAATTCCTTTTGCACTTTTAATCTTAAATATTGAAGTGACTTATCATATTGTTTTGGTACAATTATTTTAACCTCATCTATCGTATCTTCAAGATTAAAATACGTGTAATTCTCTATATTAGATATATCTAAATCAGCATTAAAAAACTTATTAGATTTAATACTAAAATTTAATTGTTGGCTGTTAATATTTTTAAAGTCATTAAAATTATACCAATTATAATTAACATAGTCACTTTGATATAATAGATGATTGAAATTAGCAAGTCTGGTATTTATATTGACTCCACCTTCCAATATAACATCGTCAAATAATTTCAAATTAATAATACCACTCAAATAGCTTCCAACAAATTCATCAGATAGATTTAGTCCACCTTGAGCTTCTAGATTAAAACCTTTATACGACTTAGAATAAGATCCTTCTATTCCAAAAAATTTAGATTTTATCCTATTCGGAATAATTTCATCAGGAAATAAAACAATACTATCATACCCATAATTAATATTCGTATAATTTATAGCAAACATGATTTCCCCTAACGCGTTATTAAAATAATTAAGACCCAAGGAGGTTTTAAAATTTTCTAATTTAACCTTATCATTAATATCTGCCGTAAAAGCATCACCAAAATAAGTCGTAACAGGTGATGTTTGATCGAATTGAAAATACTTATCTTCTAAAGAAATAGTATTTACAATAGAAACTTTATTTTGGCTAACCGAATCCATTCTCTTGATTATATCATAAGAGTGATTGATATAAAAAGTCTTACCTCTTAAAATATTTTCTGCGTTTACGAAATTTGGATCAAAAACAGATCGGTCTAAAAATTCTTCTTCACCTGATTCAAAGTTCAAAATGTCTTCATTTTTCAATCCACCATTTTCCTGATTTAATATATCTTGCATAACAATATGCATTCTTGCATTATACCTTTCGCTCTTAGTCTTATATTTTGATGTGAAACGAAAATTTCCAGAGCTGGTAAGTGCATTTTGATAATTACCTAAGGATCTTAGCCCCTTATAGGCAATTGAGAAGTTAAATTGTTTTGATAAGTTTAGAGAAAAGAATGCATCTAACATTTGCCCTTGCTCAAATGCTGTTTTGTAAGTTAATCTTGTCCAAGGTGTTGGTACTTCATAATATTTTATTTTATTACTTTCTAAATAATTGAAATGGCGAGCTCTTGCCCCAAATAGTGGTGCAGTTATATTATCTACAGCATCAAAACTTAATGTGTTGTATGTTTGCCCAATATTTGCAAAAGGCATTAAACCAAAATTATCTCTTTGTAGGTAATTAAATTTGTAATCTTTTTTAATTGATATCGTAGTATCTACTAAAATTGAATCTATTCTACCAGCAAATTGAAGATACATATCTATAGTCGCTAAATCTTTAAAGCCCTTAGAACGCTTATCGGCAGTTGAATCTTTACCAAACTTATCACCAACGTCAGGAGCATTTGTTCTATTTAACTTTACTTGACAATTTATCTCGTTGAGTAAAAAAAAGCAAGCGAGTGCTATTATATATTTTATTTGCATTTTAGATTAATATATATTCTAACAAGATTTATTATAAATTATTGTTTGTGCTTAATAATTCTAAATTCTACTGATTCCAATTTTCGCTAAAATACAATTTTGTTTAGCACCGTGGTGAATCTCATTAACTAGTTTTAATTTTTATATTTAGACTGAAATTATGTATTCAGTTTTATTTCTAAACAAATAATGAATTAAGGTTTTTTTAAGATATTAAATCTATTCTAAGCAGTATATTGTGAAACTTATTTTAATCAATCTATTGACGGCTAATGTTTATAAAAATATTAAAAAACTATTATCTTTAATTTATAATGTTTTCAACATATATTTTGAACATTAATTGGTCTTATTTTATTAATTAAAAACCTATTTAAATTAAATGAAAAAACTTATTATTTTCTATTTCTTCGGCATAATTGCTCTTTCTTGTCAGGAAAATAAATCAAATTATGAAATAGATGGCACAGCAAATGGAGTATCTGATGGTGCTAAAATTTATTTGAAAAATATTAGTGAAAATGGTAGAGAGCATTTAAAAGATAGTGCTATTGTAACTGGCGAAAAATTTAGAATGTCTGGCAAAGTTGATGAACCTACAGTATTTTTTATGTCCTCAGACAAAATGCAAGGTCAATTAATTTTTATGTTAGAAAATAGCAATATTGATATTGAGTTAAACAAAAATAATCTGATGCTTTCAAAAGTGAATGGGTCTAAATCTAATGAAGACTTTATTCTTTTTAAAGCTGGTATGGATTCTATTAGAGAAGAAAGTAGAGGTATTGTATACAAATATCGGTCTGAGGGACTCTCCTCTGGTAAAGAAAAAAGGGATTCACTTCATAAACTTCTCGAAAAATCGAGTATTAAAATGGCAGAGTACCCTCTAACGTATGTGAAACAATATAGGGATAGTTACTTTAGTCTAAATCTAATAAACTTAGAAGCTAACAAACCCTATTTTGATGCAATTAAGTTTAGGGATGCCTTTGAAAATTTAAGCCCAGATCTTAAGGCTTCTCCAAAAGGAATTAGAACTAAACAAAAACTAGATTCATTGATTTCGAATAACAAAAATCGAAAGTCGTCGTCTTTAGAAAAAAATTAAACGATAATCAAACTCGTATTTGATATCCTACGTAAAATAAGAGTTTTTAAAAAATTCATCATACAATAAATCTAACCTTCCAGTAATTATTTTAAAATAAAACAGCCTAGAAACTAATTTCTAGGCTGTTTATATAAAGTAAAAATTGATATTATAACAATTTACGTTACTAATTTAAGTTAATTTATTACTAACTTATGTGAAGTAGCTCTATTCCCATCAGATATATTTAGTATATACACTCCAGATTTTGCATTATTTAAAGAAATTGTCTCGTTAAACATTGATGATACATTATTAAAGTTATTATCGTAAACCAACCTTCCCTGAAGGTCATATATATCTACTTTAACATTATTATTACTACTACTTAAATTAGACTCAAAACTAATTGTAAATTCACCATTAGAAGGATTTGGATAAACAACTAGACTTCTAGCTAGATCATTTTCATCAACTCCAAGTGTAAGGTTATTACCAGTTACAATTATTGAAAAATCTTGGCTTTGCAGATCAGAAGACTCTCCTTCATTACCTTGCAAAGTCCCTTTGTGGGTTACTGTAAATGTATACATTCCCGTTGTTGGCACATCTATGTCTATTCTTTCTATATTATCCACAGTATTATCCCCTTTAGAATTAGAAAAACCAGTCGATTGATCAAAATCTAATTTCCAGGGCATATAAGTTGTAGTTCCATCTGAAATTCTTAAATCTAAATCATTGACGAGTCTCGGAGTTGGGTCATTTACTGTTCCGTCTGAAACCTGACCAGGCATATCTGTCCAGCAGATTGTTGCAGACAATTTATCTCCAGCTTCAGCAGATAATGTAAAAGTATATGTTCCGCCTTCTTCCAATGTTAATTCATCTATTACCGCTTGAGCGTTATTTGCGTCAGTTATCGTTGTCGCGGAAGCTCTTGCATTCAAAAATCCCCATCCAAATATCGGGTCAGGACCAATCGTAACATTATCATCTAATGAAGTATGACACACTAAGCCTTTTAATGTCGATGAATTCATATAGACACCGTGTAATTGATTATAATACTGCTGTAAAAGGACCAGTGTACCAGTAGTATTAGGCGCAGCCATTGAAGTTCCTGAAAACGTTGAATACGAGCCATTAGGAGTAGTAGAAAGCAAATTTGAACCATCAGCTGCTATATCTGGTTTAATTCTTAAATCATCTGTAGGGCCTTGACTACTGCCCGGATTAATAGCTAAGTTAGATAATTCAAAATTACCACTAAACAAAGGCTGCTCAGTTACAGCAGGATTCGCATTAGCAATAATAAGACTGTTTTTAGCATTTTTATCTGAAGTTAGCTTATCATAACCCGGATAAAGCCATCCTGGATAACTTACATTTCCAGAATTACCAGCAGAAGCTACTACTAAATATTTAGGATTATTCTTTGCAATATTATCTATATTTCTTGCCCCTTGTGTGTAAGCACCTATAAAAGCAGCATCTAATTGACCATCGTCTTGATTAATTGGAATACCATAAGAATGATTAGAGAGGATAATTGGATTAACAGGTGCATTTACCGCTGTAACCATTTCTGATTCATCATTTGACCAATTATAAGATTTAACATTTACATTTGGCGCCATTCCGACTGCATTTGGATCTATCCCTTTAGCTGATATCGTTCCGGAAACATGAGTCGCATGCGCATTAAAATCTGATCCACCTTCAGAGGCATTAACTACATCTACAACTGTAATACGTGATTGAGTTCCAGAAGCATCTCCAAACTCAACATGAGTATTATCCGCTGCACCGCCATCCCATACTCCTACAGTCATACCAGAACCATCTAAATTTAAACCTAAACTTCCACCTGCCCATAAATCAACAGTCTTTGTGGCTCTTGCAGCTTGTATATTATCTGTTGACCTATATATTGGTTTACCATTAATAATATCGTAAATATGAGTAATATTGATTCCGTCTTTTATTATTGACTTTAATTTTGGATTATTATTTAGGTAATACTGTACCCTAATTAAACGCGATTCTTCTTGATTCTCTAATTCTTCTAATAAATCAGCGTTGCCCTTTGAAAGCTTAGATTTATCAAAATTTTGACTATTAGAAAGGTTGAACATTAGAACTAAGACTATTGCTGCAATATACTTTTTCATTCTTCTTTTTTTATTTGTAATATAAAGATAATTAATGTGAAATCATAACTTGTATTTATGCAAAAAAATGGAGCTACCTAAAAGGTAGCTCCATTGCATTTTAAAGTATAATAACTATTGTTTCATTAATCAATAGTGAACGTATCAGAGATTACTGTCCCAACGTTAGCAGGGTTACCTCCAGGCACTGAACCTGATGACAATTCTGCACCACCAGCACTAACAACATAATCCGTACCACCATCTCCATAAGCATCATATACAGCTATGCCATAATTACCAGAAGCCAAACAAAAGTTTAAACTAATAGAACTATTGTCTAAATCAGTATATTCACCACCAGAACCACCTGAGAATATAATTGCTGGTGTAGTACCAGACAAATCATAAATTTCCCATGACGCCTCTTCAGCCCAATTGTCAAAAGTTAAATCTAAAGTTACTAGAGTATCCAAACACTCTTGCGCTACATCAATAACTAGCGGATCACCTACTGAAATACCATTTCCTTCTTCAAACGTAAGTATGAGTTGCTCAGCTACAAAACCAAGATTATCATTGTCTGTAAATGTGATAGCGAAACTACCTTCATTAGAATTCCCTGGCACTGTTACCGTGGCTGGTACACTGAAAGTAGATGCGTCTAACGCCGTATCATCACTAACCATGATTGCCAAAGTACGATCAGCTCCCACAATATTACCAGTATAAACTGTTACATCAAAAGTTGACGTTGCATTTTCAACAAGATCTGTTGCTAAAGGGCCACTTTCAAAAGTAATATAATTTACGCTCTCTCCTATACCATTTTCATCTTCACAACTAAAGCTAATTAGTAGAAGCAAGCAAACTGCCGTATAATTTAAAAATTTATTCATTAGTAAAATGTTATTTAATTAGTTTTGATCATTTATAAAAGGATTATCCTGAATTTCTCTTTGTGGAATTTCAAAAGTCAATCTATCATCATTGTGCTGAATAGTTTCACCAGCAAAAGACAAGTGATTAGTTCCTCTTACGATTGAAGCTTGGTTTCTTTTCATAGCAAAGTATGACTTACCTTCACCCCATAATTCTAATCTCGTTTGCTTGTAGATTTCATCAATTAGAGATTGTCCACTAAGAGCACTCAAATAAGACGTATCAGCGATTCTAGCATCAACAAGTAAACCTAAAGTTGTTCTTGCCTGGCTATCTAAGCCTTGCTTAGCCTCAGCCTCGGCTTTTAATAAAATCATTTCTGCATGACGCATGTAATGATAATCAGCTTTAACTATAGTTGCAGTACCAAATGGTACACGATCAACATCATATTGCTTAAACAAAGGTTGCAAGTACTGGGCACCAGCACCATCAAAAAACTGACCTCTTCTAACATCGTCTGCTCTCATACTCTCATATAAACTAGCATCGATTGCTTTTGTATCACCAACTGCTGCATAACTGTATGAAAAATAATCAACCTGACCCCACCATGAGATTAATCCTACCGACGAATTCTCATTGATATCAACTCCCCATAACCATGAAGGATTACCTACGTCATTAAATCCTCCTAAGATTCCGTGAGGATCTGCAGTAGATGGCATCAATACAGTACCAGATTCAGCTAAAACTTGACCAGCAAGTGTTGCCACTTCACTCCATCTTGTTCTTTGTGCTGCAATAGCATAAGCCAAAATACCTCTTGCTACGTTTTGATTAATCTTAGATTTAGAATCTTCTGTTATACCCTTCTAATAATTCAATCGCTCTATTTAAACCAGCTTCAATAACTGTATAAATCTCACCTTGAGTCGCTTTAGGCAGCGTTTCTGCTGTAAGAACGTCATAAAGTGGAACCGCTGGCGCGTCTGCATTATAATCATCAGCATATAATTGCAACAACATAAAATATGAATGTGCTCTAGAGGCTAATGCCTGACCTAGTAGCGCTCTCGCTTCTGGATTCTCTGGATCACCATCCTGTCCACCAAGATTAGACATTGCTAAGTTGGCATTAAGAATTTGTCCATAATAATAAGACCAAGTTTGGAAATTATCACCAAACGTAAAATCTTGTGTAGCTTGCATTTCAGTTATAGAAGCTCTATACCATCCATATACACTACCAGATAATGCCATATCACTACATAGCATATCAGAGAATACATCATACGCTTTTTGGCCAAAATCATCATGACCAGTTGTACCACCAGAACCACTGGTAAACATCTGAGTGTAAATACCATCAACTGTACCTTGCACTAAAGCAGGGTTTAAATCTACAACATCACTTAATTCAGATTCCGAAAGGAATTCCGTTGGTTGTGTGTTTAGAAAATCATTCTCACAACTTTGAAGTCCAAACATTAGGACACCTAAACCAATTAATTTTAATACATTTTTTTTCATCTCGCTTTTTTTTAAATTAAAATTTCATTCTTAAACCAACAGTAAAAGATGATAAAGGTGCGTATTGATTTCTACGCGTATTTCCACCTTCTCTTACTAGAGGGTTATAGCCTTTTCTTGCCGTACTGATAAATAAATTATCACCTGATACGAAAAGATTAATATTATCTATACCTGTGTTTTCTAACAATTTACCACCTAAGTTATAACCGATATTAACACTGTTTAAACCTATGAAATCAGATTTGATAAGGAATCTATCACTAGCACCAACATCATTTGCAACAGAACCATTACCTAATTTAGGTACACTAGTAATATCACCAGGTTGTTGCCATCTGTCTCTTATGTCAGCGTGTAAAGTACCACTGGCAGTTGAAAAACCACGTTCAAAAAATTCACGGTAGTTATTATCAAATGCATGTCCTCCGAACTGATATGTAAACTGTGCAGCATAAGTAAAGTTATGAATGTTACCGCTTAATCTGAATGCACCTTGAAGATCAGGAAGTAAAGACTTACCTACATACTTTTGCGTTGCAGCATCGTACTCCTTAGTTGTTTGTCTTTTAAAGTTATCAGAATCTGGGTTATTAAATTTGTGAACCTCTAGAGAAGAAGCTTCAATTTCTTCACCAGCATCTAATATATCGTTATCATTTAAATCATCAAAATACTCAAACCACATTGGTAAACCGTCTGCTGGATCTACACCTGCATACTCTCTATAATAAAAATCGAAAATAGATCTACCTACCTGATAACCAACTCTCGCACCACCAAAAGTAGTGTTGATAAATTCATTATTAGTATTTGCTGGAAGGGCAAGTAACTCATTATTTATATGAGTTCCATTAACACCTAAGTCCATAGTTATGTTATCCTTTCTAAGGATATGAAAATTTAAATCAAATTCTATACCTGCATTTCTTAATTCACCATCATTAACTAAAAGTCCACTTGAACCAGAAGCCGGATTTACTGGCTTATTGAAAAATAAGTTCTCAGTATCATTGATATAATAGTCTAAACTACCATCAACTATATCTCCTAATGTGAATTCTAAACCTGTTTGAATTTGTTTCTTTCTTTCCCAAGTTATATCAGGATTTGCAATATTCCCTTCTAACGCAACCGAAAAACCACCATCTAAGTTTGTAACATCAAATAAGTTTTGACCTACATAGTAAGAACCTGTTGCAGAAAATACACCTGCCTCATCACCAGCTAAGCCATATGAAGCCTTAAGTTTAAGAAATCTTAAGAAATCACTTTCAGCCCAAGATTCATTTGTGATAATCCAAGCAGCACCTAATGAGTAGAATGTATCCCATTTATTATTGGCAAACACAGATGATCCATCTCGTCTTAAAGATCCTGTAAAGAAATATTTATCATCATAATCATAATTTAACTGACCAAAATAAGATTCTAAAGTTCTTCCTTCTACGAAACCTTCAGCAGGACTTTGATTTATAATATATTGCGTTAACTCTAATGCAAATGGCACTTCAGCACCAGCTTTATTAGTTTCTACTATAGCAATTTCAAATTTATTACTCTCGTGTGCAGCTAATACTTCTAAAGAGTGTTTACCAAAGTCTGTATTATAACGTAATAACTTTAAGAAGTTAATCGTTTCATTTGTCGAATTTCTTTGAAACAATGTTCCAGCAGCAGGCTGTCCAACACCATAAAATTGATTCGACATATTCTTAAAAATATTACCACGGTATTGGTAACTTAATGAACTTTCAAAGGTTAAACCTTTAGCTAAATCGACATCAATGTTAGCACTTCCTACAAGTTCGTTTCTATCATAGCCATTAAAATCAAAAAGTATATTACCATATGGGCTAACACCATCTGATGATGGTCTACCTGGAGCAGTACCGCCAGTACTAATAGCACCATAATCAGGAACAAAACCACCTAATATCGGATCCACTACTTTATTACCGTCTGCATCTCTAACAAACACACCAAAAATTCTAGGCACTTTATCAATGAATTCAAAAACAGCTGATGATCCACCTAGAGCAGTACTGTTTCTTTGTTCTGCGTATAAATACGAAATATTAGCACCAACTTTTAACCAATCTTTTATTTGAGAAGATACATTAGTTCTAAATGAATACCTCTTAAAAGAAGATGATTCTGTAATTCCATTATCATCCAAGAATCCACCAGAAATAAAATATCGTGACTTTTCATTACCACCACCAAATCTAACGTTAGCTTCGTGACGTAATCCGTCTCTAATAACTAAGTCTTCAAAATTTTCTGGAGTGAACTTTCTAGCAACACCTGTAAATTGACCTGTTGCAGGATCAATTAATTGATTACCTGGTGCATCCCACATGTTGTAGCGTGTTGGTATAACACCCGTAAGACCGGAATCAGCAATTATATTTTCACTTGCCCAAGCACTAGCAACAGCTAAACTTTCGCCATTGTTTATCATTCGTCCATTTCTTAAACCTTCCCAAATCAACTCAAGGTTTTCTTCTTGATTTGTTATGGTTTCATAACGCGGTATAATCTGAGTATTGATACCTGTTTTAAAATCAACTTCAATATAACTTTCTGTAGAAGAACCTGATTTTGTTGTAATTAATACTACACCATTAGCACCTCTTGACCCATAAATCGCAGTTGCAGTAGCATCTTTTAATATAGACGTACTTTGAATGTCTGTTGGATTAATAGCATTTAATGTTTCTAATGCAGTTATCGGAACACCGTCAACTACATAAAGTGGAGTTCTATTACCACTTATCGATCCATAACCACGAATACGAACAGTAGAAACTGAACCCGGTTGACCAGTAGTATTAATAACCTGAACACCAGACGCCTCACCTGCAAGAGATTGAGTTACGTTCGCAAAATTCTTATTTTCAATGTCTTTTGTGGAAACGGTCGTAACGGTTCCGGCAAAAGCCTTTTTAGTAGTTGTACCATAACCTACAACAACAACTTCATCTAAAGCGTTGTCGAGTTCAAGCGCAACATCATAAGTGCTTGCAGCACCAATAGTAACTTCGGCATCTTTCATACCTACGTATGAGATTACCAGGACATCGCCCGTATTAACAGATATAGAATATTTTCCATCAAAATCTGTTTGTTGACCTCTAGAGGTACCTTTCACAATTACACTAGCGCCAGGAAGGGGTAAACCATCATCTGCTGTTGTAACTGTACCTGTGACAGTTTTCTCTTGTGCAAAAGAAAATTGCATCACGAACGCCATAAAAAGCGTTAATAACCATGTTAACTTTAATTTCATAAAACAATTATTTGAGTTAGTCTAGTTGCAAACATCTTAATTAAATATTAAATAAGCAAGTGTTTTTGCCAAAAAAATGTTAATACTAAATCGATTTCGCTAACAGTGGGCGAAATTAAATTTTCAATGTTTTAACCTTTAACTCATTAGTTAGATGCAAAAACTGTAAAAGGGTTGCGTTAAAATTATAACTTTGTTCAAATTTTTACATTTTGTCTCTTAAAATTCAATACTCTTCTTTTAATCTAGAATGCGGCACCGACGAAGCCGGCAGAGGTTGTTTAGCTGGACCTGTTACAGCAGCAGCAGTTATTTTACCTTTATCATTTAATAATAATCTATTAAACGATTCTAAACAACTTTCAGAAAAAAATAGAAATATTTTAAAACCAATTATTGAAGCATCAGCTACAACCTTTGCATTTCAGCATGTTTTTGAAACTGAAATTGACTCCATAAATATTTTGAACGCCTCCATAAAAGCCATGCATGGATCCATTGATAAACTTAAAAAGGTTCCTAATTATATTATAGTAGACGGAAACAAGTTTAAACCTTACAAAGCAATTCCGTATGAAACTATAATAAAAGGAGACAGTAAATATCTAAGTATCGCAGCCGCTTCAATTTTAGCAAAAACATATAGAGATGAGTACATGGAAAAAATTCATGAAGAATTTCCCATGTATAATTGGAAGCAAAATAAAGGCTACCCAACGAAAGAACATAGGGCAGCGATTAAAGAATTTGGCATTACTAAATATCACAGGAAATCATTTAGATTATTGCCAGAGCAATACCGTTTAGATATATAACTTTATATATTTGTGATAACAATATTATATTAATGAAGAAATTTGGATTTTTAATAGTGCTACTATCTTTTCTGTTAGCCTGTAAAAAAGATTACAATAAGAATAAACGAGCTTTTCAATTTATACCAAATAGTGTTACTTCTGTCATAAAGGTTTCTGAACTAAATGACTTTAATAATAGTATTGAAAATCACAATATTCTTTCGGGTATATATATTAAGGAGTTAAAAAATGCTTCTGAGGCTCTAAAAAACCTGAATACAACCAAACAGGTTTTTATAGGTTTTTCTGATTCAAGAGGAAATAATTCGGATTATATCATTCTTACGGAAAATGATTCCACCTTATTTGTTGTTGACTCTATTTCTAATCATATATCAGAAACCTTAGTTGATTTCGAAATTGAAAAAACTAAAATAGATACCACAATAATATATCATAAAATTGTTGGAAATGTTTTTGCCGCTTCTAATAATCTAGAAATTCTAAAAACGCTAAGTCCTAAAGAAGAAAACACAGAACTGAGCAAATTGATTGAAACTACTGATAATAAATCTGTTGCCTCAATAGTTTTTAAGTCTGACTCTGAAAATTATTCGAAATTACTTTTTACTAATACCGAAGACAACAACAATGCTTCTAATTTTACAGTTTTAGATTTCAACTACTTAGCTAATAGTCTTCAGTACAACGGAATATTGACATCTAAAGATTCTATTACTAATAATCTAGATATTTTTAAGCATACAATTCCCCAAAAAACAAACACACCTATAATGGCTCCTAAAAACACAAAGTCATTATTAAGTATTGCTTATGACGACTTTTCAGTTTTAAACAAAAACTTGAATCAATTAAATCAACAAGACATTGATAGCTCGGCAGTATTTTTAAATTTCACTAACGAAATTGCTTTAATAGACAATGCGATATTATTACACACATTAGATCCTGACTTAGTTTTAGAATCTATTGAAGAGAAATCTAATCTTGAAACATTTAGGGCTATTGAAATTTTCGAATCTGAAAATACAGATTTTTTTGAATCAAGCTTAAAACCGTTTATCACTTTCGAAAATGCGAAGTACTTTTCTGTTTTTGAAAACTTTGTCATATTCTCAAATTCTATAGAAACCATTAAAAATATACTTACAAATGCCTTAAATGGCAACACATTGGTAAATTCTGATGCCTTTACCAATATCAGTGAATATCTCAGTGATGAAGCTTCTTTATTTGTTTTTAAAAATGCTGACGGACTCTCTGAAGTTTTAGATCAAAACACCAAAGGTTACAACGCCAATGCTGTACAATTTATCTATGAGGATAATTATGCACATGTCAATGGTATTATTCAAAAGTTTAAAAGAAAAGCAGCCTCTCACTCTATTTCTGAAGCTTTTACAACGGAGCTTGAAACAGAAATACTCACAGCACCACAAACGCTTAAAAATCACATTACTAATGCACATGATATCGCTATACAAGATGTAAAAAATACACTTTACCTTATTTCAAATTCTGGTAATATCCTTTGGAAAAAACAATTACAAGGAAAAATTCTTGGTAAAATCGAACAAATTGATATGTTCAAGAACGGTAGATTGCAACTTGCTTTTGCAACCCCTAACCGTATTTATGTTTTAGATCGTAATGGAAAAGACGTTGCACCATTTCCTCTAAAATTTAATGACGCAATTACCCAACCACTTTCCGTATTTGATTACGACAAAAGAAAAAATTACAGACTATTAGTTACACAAGGAAAAAATCTTTTAATGTATGATGCTAAGGGAAAATCTGTATCTGGATTTAATTATAAAAATAATGGCTCTACTATTTCTACTCAACCCAAACATTTTAGGATTGGCAGCAAAGATTATATCGCATTTGCCGCTGGAGAAAATCTCAAAATATTAAATCGTCAAGGTAGCGTTAGAATTGACGTAAAAGATAAAATTCGATTTTCTAATAACGAACTGTATTTATACAAAAATAAATTCACCACAACCAATACGCTTGGTCAACTTGTGCAGGTTGACACTAAAGGAAAATTGATCTCAAGCAATTTAAATCTTTCAGATAAACACAAAATTGAAACGACTAGCAAAACTTTAGTTTCTATGACAGAGAATAAGCTCAACATAAAGTCTAGAACAGTAGATTTAGATTATGGTGAATATACAGCTCCTAAAATTTTCTATCTCAATGATAAAATATATGTGTCTACTACAGATTTACAATCAAAAAAAGTATACCTCTTTGACAGTCAAGCGAAACCTATACCTAATTTTCCGGTTTTTGGGACGTCTGCAGCAGAGCTTCAAGAATTAGACAAAGAAAAAGGACTAGAACTTATCACACAAAGTGATAATAAAACACTTGTAATTTATAAAATACACTAAAATTCTTCGCGATTGTATATTTCATTTTTTAGTATCAATAGTTATACTTATTTTTATACGGCTATTAATCAATTACTTAAAATGAATCATACTACGGCTTTAAAACATATAATTACTACGTTTTGTTTCTTCATTTTCGCAACTCCAGTTCTTGAAGCACAAACAAAAAAAATAAAACGACCAAAAAATAGAGTCGGTATTTATAGCGTAGATAGGTTTGTAAGTGAGTCTTTCGATTTATATGATAAAGTCTACAAATATGATGGTTATGCAGAAGCTGGCACTCCATTAGAAGATGAAGATATTGATGTTTTGGAAGACGCTATAGATGACGTCTCTGCCTTGAGCGAAAGTGCACCAGATATTTTAGGAGATTTAGATGGGGCAGGCGTACTGAAACAAGGAAAAGCGACACTACAAATTAATCGTGCTAAAAAAGCTTTGAAATACAGCATTAAAACTGCTAAAGAATTATTGCTAGGTCAACGAGAACGTAAAAAAGAAGATGAGGAAGGTAATGAAGATGAAAGTACTGAACCCAAAGATGAAACAGTGAGTGAATCAGGCACTAGCTCTGATGGAGAAGTCAAAGAAAACAATAGTGAAACTGAAGAAGAACCCTCTAATATTTCAGATGGTTTAGAAGTCTACAGTAAATACGATTTTGTACCTGGTGATAAGCTTATTTTTTATGACGATTTCTCAAATGATTTTATTGGAGATTTTCCTGCAAACTGGAATACTAATGGCTCAGGGGAAGTTGTAACACTTAATAAAGTCGCAGGGAGATGGTTTCAATTTATGCATGGTTATAGCATCTACTATATCCCCAACCTACCAAGTGATCTTCCTGAAAACTATACAATCGAATTTGATTTAATAGCATTAGGTATAAATAAAAAAACATCTATCGGTGCAAACTTAGAGGTTCGCTTAGAAGATAATAATGAATTTAAAACTGGGAAAGATTTTGCAGAAATACAGATACCCTTTGTTCAGTACACAGTATCTGATTTTCATGTTAAAAATAGAATAAACAACAAAAGCTCTATAAATAACTCAATTAAAGCAGACATTAGAAAAGCCGTATTAAATAAACCCCATATTTCTATAGCTGTTAACTCAGAACGTTTAAGAGTTTGGGTAAATGAAAAAAAATGCGTCGATATCCCAAAAATGATAGGTATTAATTCACCAATAAAAGCTATTAAATTTCAGCTAAATAGTTTTAAACCAGAAGGTAAAGAAAGTTTGTTTATTTCTAATCTCAAAGTCGCAGAAGGCGGTGAAGACTTAAGACGCAAATTGATGAACGAAGGTAAGATTTCAACTAACGGAATATTATTCGATTCTGGCTCTGCTAACATCCAACCGCAATCACTCGGAATTATACGTCAGATTTCACAAGTATTAATGCAAGATGAAAGTATAAAATTAAATATCATTGGTCACACAGATTCTGATGGTACAAATGATGCTAATTTAAAGTTATCTAAAGACAGAGCTGCTGCCGTAAAAGACGTTTTAATTAGTATTTATAAAATTTCGGCAGACCGACTGACTACAGATGGTAAAGGTGAGACTCAACCAGTCAACGATAATAAAACTACTGACGGAAAAGCCCAAAATAGACGTGTAGAATTTGTGAAAATATAACGATAACCAAATCTCAAGTCCCTGAGTCTGAAAACGCCAAATTTATTTTGGCGTTTTCTTTATTTTAAGGCGATCCTTTTTGTAGTATTGTAACCTCATATTAAGACACTTTCATAACTCATGATAAAACGACAGAAAGCATCTATAAAAAGCTGTATTATCCATAAGGTTGGCAACAAGTTTAACGACACAAAAAATGCCTTTTCTGATACCGCAGTAGACTTTGATGAAGCTACCTATAATTTAATGTTACCTTATCTACTAAAACCTTTTGTTAGCGCATCTGAATCTTATCGTTTTCATCATCATAGCGATGTTGGACTAAATGAAATCAACACCTATTCTGAACAAATTTTCAAAGACGAGGAAGATTTTTCAGAAGTCTCCAAACACATCGTCACCCATTTATTTGAACAGAGTAATTCAGCACAGATAAAAACAGGGGATGTACTCGTTTGTCATTTTGAAAATGTGCAATACGAGGACTATTTTACCGATGCAATTGGCATCTATAAAATTGAAAATAAAACTGAATTTTTTCAAACGTATTTAGAAAGTGGTAACTACGATATTTTAGTACAAAAAGGCATACAAGCTAAGAAGGTCGATAAAGGCTGTTTGATATTAAATACTTCAGATATGGAAGGCAAAATTGTGTTTAGTGTAGACAATAACACTTACGATACTCAATACTGGATAAAAAGCTTCTTAAACATTAAATATCCCGACGATAGCAACCAACACACCAAGAATTGCATTGAACTGTGTAGAGAGTTTTCTAAGGAAATTATTCAGCCTAATTTTGGCGGCCAAGCTCAGAGTAATTTCTTAGCAAATACTGTTGATTTTTTTAAGGAAAATGAGATTGTAAATATCGAAACCTTTAAAGAAGAAGTCTTTGAAGAAGAAGATCACATACAACTCTTTGAAGACTACAAAAAAAGTTATGAAGCTGAAAATAAAGTCCTGATTAGAAATCAGTTTGATGTCTCTGAACGCGCATTAAAAAAGCAAAAACAAAAGATTAAGACCGAAATAAAGTTAGACACCAACATACAAATAAAGTTAGATGTTGATGCACCAGATGCTTCTTCAGAATATCTAGAACGTGGTTATGATGATGAGAAAAAAATGCACTTTTATAAAGTTTTTTTTAATGCTGAGGCTTAGTTTGCATTTGTCAGAATTTTAACTAACTTCGTTATATACTATTTTATGAAGCGCCTCATTAAAGTATTCCTTTTTATATTTTTTGTTTTTTACAGTACAAAAGGATTTTCTCAAAACATTCATTTAAAATCAAAATCAGAAAAAATTGAAATCCAAGAGGATTCTTCTTTTGTAAATGAAATTACAATCTTATTTAAAAAGAGTGACGAAATACGTCATTATCCAATTTTCTATGATACCGAATTAGAGCAAATATCGGATATTAAGCTTTTTGAAAAGAAAGGGAGACGCTTGAAGGAGTTATCAATAAAAAAAATTTATGAAGAAGATGTTAAGCTAGATTATATTACCAGTAAAAAGGTTAAATCTGTTGAGGTTCCTAGGGATAAAGAAATAAGTTTAACATATTCAGTTTCATGCAAGGAATTGATGTATTTTACAAGTTTACACTTCTTTTCTTATAACGAAATTGATACGTTAAGATACCAAATAAAAGTTCCGGAAAAATTTCAACTGGCTCATAATACAATTTATAAAGATTCGCTATCTTTTTATACTATAGATTCTACAAGAACTGATAAAGGTTCTCAGTGGGATATAAAAGTGTCTCCAAAAAAAGTAGAGCCAGATCCATTACAGTTTTTTGGAATTTATAAGAATATGAAAGTTCCGTTAATGCGCACTATAGTAATGCCAAGGTCATATAACAACCAGTCTATTAAATATATGAATGATTGGTATTACAACAATATAATTCCAAAAAAAGGTCTAAATGTGGCGGCAAAAGAGAAAATTGATGAATTAACTGTTAATCTCACTGACCCATCGGAAATTATTAGTACAATTTATGGATATGTAAGACATAATTTTAAATATGTCGCTATAGAGATTGGTATGGGTGCTTTTATACCTTCACACGTTAATGAGGTCTTTCTAAACAAACAAGGAGATTGCAAAGATCTTTCCAATTTTTTATCAGAGGCATTAAAATACAAAGGTATTCAGAGTGATATTGCTTTAGCAGCAACTTTTGACCATATAAGTGATTGTGATTTTCCCTCTCTAAGTTCTGCTAATCACGTTATATGTACCGCTTACATAAATGACAAAACCATATTACTAGACCCAACAGATCCTATTCATTTGGAAGGCACACCTGTACAAAGCTTACAAGATCGAACGATTTTGATTGTAAATTCTAAAGGAGGCTCTTTTTATGAAGTAAAACCATTTAGCCCTAAACAGAATGAAATTTACTATCAAATGGACTTGAAAATAGATGCTAATAATAAGCTTATAGAAGGAACGTTTGGTATTGACTACAATGGCCTATCAAATAATTATTTAAGGCGTATTCTTAATAGCGAAGGCAAAAAAGAGTTTGAAAGTTTTGCGAAATTACATTACAAAGAAATTTTTGGAAATCAACCAATCTCTGATTTGACTTTAGTCAATGAGTTAAAAAAACTTCATTTAGAAGGAAAAATTTCAATTAATGGTAAAACTTTCAACGATGGTATCAATAAGTATGTGTTCATTGATTTTTTACCTAGACTTATAGAGACAGAGAGTAGAGAAACATTAATAGATGGCACTTATTTAAGAAACCCATTTCACAAAAAAGTATGTGCAAAAATTTTAATGGATGAACCTGTTGAAACATTTGAAACTATTAATTATGCTTATGAAGGGGAAGGAATATCTCTCAAAATGAAAATTAAAGCGTTATCAAATATGGAAATTGAATGTAATTACGATTTTGTCTTTGACCATATATTTATAGAAAAGGAAAATCTTAGTAAAACAAATGAAATTTTAAAATCATTTAAAAAAATAATAAATGAACCAATTGTTCTCAAAAAGCGGAAAAGTTAGTCTAGTCTTTATATTCTCGTGTATACTTTTTTTTAGTTTCAACTCTAATGTCAATAGCGAATTAACTGACCCCTTTTTAAAACTTTGCGAAAATTCTGATGCTTATTACACCCATTTTTATACCGATGTTACATATGCAAAGAATTGGGTTCGCTACAAAAAGTATGTTTCAGTAAATAACAAATTAGTAGTAAATACAAACAGGGGCGTGGAAGATTATGCTTTTTTAAATTTGAATGCATTTGAGAGTAATCATTTAGAAAAAATTAAAATAAGAACCCTAAAAGCTGACGGCTCCATTGTTGAACTAGATTCTAGCTTGGTATTTAAACGGAATTCTAAAAAAGAAAAATTTGGCGCAATTAATTATCCTATTCCTGCTGTAGAACCAGGAGACACGATTGAAACAAACTACGTTTATTACCAGAATTTAAAAGAATCTGAATTAATGGGCTATGTAAATTTATATACAAATTTACCAAGTAAAGATTCACAATACTCCATAAAAACTGGCCCTGAATTAGCAACCAGATACAAACCTTACAATAATTTTCCTGAACCAGATGTTGTTTCTAATGACTCTTTAGTTTATTTACAATTTTCAATGGATAAAATAAAAGGGTTAGAGGTGAATGAGAATAATTGCCTGCTTTGCGAGCATCCGTATTTGTATTACACATTAGAAGATAAGGATAGTGAATTAAGAACGTGGAAAGATGTCTACAACGAAGAGTTTAATTTCCTTACCCAACCTATGGCTTTAGACTATGATAATTCGTCATATTATAAAAGATGGAAGCGCAGAGTCATAGGAACAGCAAAAGACAGCTCTAAGTATTATAAATTTAACTTATTATATTCTGAAGTCCTAAACAACTTTCAGATGGAACCTATTAGAGAAGATGAATTAATAAAATCTACAGGTTACTTTCTAAAACAAAAAAGGTTTGATGCGTTTGGTATCCGCAGGTTTTATAGACGTATACTAGAGGACTTAGAGATTGACTATTGGGCTGTATTTGGCAGAAACAAACGTTCGGGCAATATTGATACTCAATACATTAGAAAGGGTGAATTTGAACATATATTTTTTGCTTTCGAAAATGAAAAAGGATATATGAAATTTCTATATCCGCATAAAGATTTATACATGTATCAGATTGATGAAATTCCAACCTCCATTTACAATACCAAAGCCATTATAGTCAAACCCTCCATAAAGGTGAAAAAGAAGAAAAAGGATAAGTTTATTAATAGAGACTTTGAATTTGCAACGGTTGATTCTGTTGATGTTGCTGAAATTAAGTTACCCGGAATGGATTCAAATTATAACTATATTGATCAAACGATATCGAGCGAAGTAGATATTAAAGAAAAGAAAGCCACATTTAGATACAGATTTAAGGTCTCTGGTGGACTATCAACAGAATTGAGAGTGTTTTTTGAAATGTTGAATAAAAACGAAGAAGCAAGTAATTTTTACGACGCTTTGTCAGAATTTGAAGGCAATGATAACACAATACAAATTGATACTGTTTCAAGTATAAATTTGAACGGAAATAAGCCTTTTGCTTTTAATATGAGTGGTACAGGGACACTAAATAACGTCGTCACGTTTATAAATGATAGTCTAATAAGTATATCTATAGACAAATTAATTCAACACAATCAATTAGAAACTACTTCAGACACTTCTGAACTTAATTATTACCTTGATTATAGTTATTCGGATCGCTTTATGTTTTTTATGAATTTTCCAAGTAACATAGAGGTCTTAGGCCTAGAAAATGGGAATATAGATTTTAAAAATGATTCTGGTGAATATTTTTTTGAAGTAGAACAGAGTACGAGTAATCAACTCAGACTCAAGTCAAATTATAAGATTATTAAGGATTTAATACTTAAAGAAAATTATAATGAATTAAAAAACTTGAATAAAAAAGTTAATTATGCAAAAAGTAAGCGGTTGATTATAAAATTAAAAGGTTCTTAATACATTTTTTTTAGTCATTTTTAATTCTTCAGAATATCTAGAACGTGATTATGATGATGAGAAAAAAATGCTCTTCTATAAAGTGTTTTTTAATGCTGGGGCTTAAGGCCAAATAGTCGTAACTTTATCAACCAACATAGACAAGCTTCTTCTTATTCTAAATGCCTAAGAACTATAAAACAAATTATCGAGCAATTTTTGGGTTTATCTTAGCATCAATACTTTTGGTACTTATTTGGCGTACATACTATGGTTATTATATTTTATACCCTTTCACTATTCTTGGCACTTGGTTTCATGAAATGGGTCATGGTATTATGTCTATAATTGTTGGTGGTAACTTCATGCGATTAGAAATATTTAATAATGGCTCTGGTTTAGCATTCAGCAGTTATATGGACTCTAATTTTTATTTTGATAAGAATATTTCACTTGGACTCGTCTCAGCTGCCGGATTGTTTGGTCCACCTGTAATAGGGGCTATTTTTATTTTAATGAGTAAAACATATAAACGCTCTAAAATAATATTATATCTCCTCTCTATAGTTATGTTAATATCTGTTGTTGTTTGGGTAAGAACTACAGTTGGTGTAGTTGTCATTCTATTTTTAGGAACACTTATACTTTACATTGCCATTAAAGGCAATAGAACATTGCAGCAATTGGTAGTGCAATTTCTAGGTGTAATTGCATGTATTGACACCTATAAACAAATTAATTATTTATATACAAAAAGTTTTGTAAGCGACGGTATAGAAAAGTTATCAGACACAGGTTCTATGGCACAACGTATAGGTTTTACCTATAATTTTTGGGCAACTGTGATCCTTGTTTTAAGTTTTTCTATACTTTTATACAGCTTGTTTTTAAGAAATAGAATTAAACAAACCTAGCATTAAATAGAGTTTTGAAATGTTTTAAAAGCTTTAATTTCACCTCTTCTTCATCAACTTTAGCAACTCCTAATTCATTATTCAAAGAAGTTACCGCTTTACCGCGAATTCCACAAGGAATAATATTATCAAAATAACCTAAATCTGCGTTTACATTCAAAGCAAAACCATGCATGGTTACCCAACGACTGGCTCGTACTCCCATAGCGCAAATTTTACGTGCAAACGGAGTACCAACATCTAACCACACCCCTGTTTCACCAGGACTCCGTTCTGTTTTCAAACCATATTCCGTTAAAGTGAGAATAATCATTTCCTCCAAGAAACGTAAGTATTTGTGGATATCCGTAAAGAAATTATCTAAATCTAAAATTGGGTAACCCACAATCTGTCCAGGACCATGATAGGTGATATCTCCACCTCTGTTGATTTTATAAAAAGTCGCTCCTTTCTCTGTTAATTGTGCTTCAGAAAGCAATAAATTAGATAAGTCTCCACTTTTACCTAAAGTATAAACATGAGGATGCTCTACAAATAGAAAATGATTGTCAGTTTCCAAACCAGCATCCTCTCGCCTATTCCTAATTTTGGTGTCTAAAATAGCCTTAAAAAGCGTTTCTTGGTAATCCCAAGTGTCTTTAAAATCTTTAGTACCTAAATCTTGAAATTTTATGGTTTTATTCAAATCTTTAGTCTTCTAAAACGACTTTTAAATTCATTACATTTTTATCCTTATTCATATCTGTCATAGAGACTTTGTACGTCACCGTTTTACCATCTTCAGATATGTCCGCATTATCATGAGAAACAGATTTTATTTTTTTCGGAAATGTATAAACTAAAGTATAATAAGCAGCCGAAAAAATATCTTCAAATTGCATTTCAAACTGCTTAGCGAAATCATCGTCTGATTCCTCCATATCTTCGTCTTCAACATCATCCATATTGTCTTCAGAACTTGGTTGAAATCTAGAGAAAGTATTATTTGTAAATGTATATGTAACCTCATCTGTTTTTGTGAGTTCATCTAACTGATCACCTGTAGCAGCACCATCTTTGTTCCCAATATTTTTAGCAACTCCCATTGCTTCATCAAGTTGTTCAAATACATTTTCTAAATCTTTAACAGATTTAAATGGTTTAGTCATGTTAAAATTAAAAATATTCTTCTCCTCATCCATATGTATGTCCATAACCATCCCTTTAAGTTTCTCTAGACGTGCACGTTGGTCGTCATTTAATGCAGCAATACTATCTTTATGGGTTTTAAATAAATCACTAAAAACTATAGTAGTATCCATTTTCTCTTTTTCAGGTTTTTCTGCTGCAGAAGGTCTATTCTCACTGGCGTATTCTAGCATTGGAGACATATCAAATGAAGATGTGTAATTTCCACTCATATCATTATTAAAAACAATAGATTCGGTAACGTTACAACTCACTAAAAAAAAGGCAAAAGCAAATAATAGGATAATTTTTTTCATGTATATTTTTTAAACTATTTAAGACACAAAGATAAGAATTTATCGCTCAGGATTATTCAATATAACTAAAGCGGCAATAACGCCAGGAACCCAACCGCAAAGCCATAATAAAAAAGTGATTAAGATAGAACCACAACCTTTATCTAAAACTGCTAAAGGTGGGCAAATAATGGACAGTATAACACGCCAGATACTCATAATTCGTTTAATGATTTGATGTAATGGTATGACGCATTTTTAATAAAATTGTTACAGTATTTGCGCTTTTGCTATTTCAAAGTATTTTAAAATTATGTAGTTTCGTTACATGCGAATAAAAATTCTTTTAGTTTTTTTACTAATTTCTGCAGTTTGCCATTCACAATACTCATTCTCTGGCTATATTAATCCAGATGAATGGCAGAATTCTGTTTACCTCTCTATTGTAGAAGATTACAGAAAAATGTCTGGTGTATATGCAGAGCAAATCATTGCCAAAACTACTGCTGACGAGACAGGATTCTTCGAGTTTAAAGGCAATATGTTAGATAATGAAAATCGTATTTATCGTATTCATGTTGATAAATGTTCTGATGTTCAGCAAGATTTCAATCATTTTAACGGTCACTGCAGTGATAGTGAAGAACTATTATTTATTGCTAAAAATACTGATACCTTAAATCTCCCTTTTTCTTTTGGAAATCAGGTGTTCTGTGCTATAGAATCTAACAACCCAAAAGCAAATGCCTTTGTAAAAATTGACTCACTTAAACATGATATGCGTTTTGCCTATGGGGAATTTAGAAGTGAAGCCAACCGTAAACTCAACAACAAAAAATGGTTTAAAACTTTACAATATTTTGGTGAAGCTTTAAACGAACCTATTGCAGAGCTATACATTTATTCCTATTTATCTGACAGAAGTAGTGATTTACACAACTATTATGTAGAAGATTTAAGACATAATAAATATTATGAAAATCTAAAAACACGACTAGAAAACACATACCCTAATGCTCCATACACAAAACAGTATATAAGTGAATTAGAAGCAGATCGCTACATGCTAGCAGCTTCTAGTGGTAATACTGAATCTAATTGGAGACCTTACATATATGGTTTTTTGGCATTTTCTGCTCTTTTAAACGCCATATTACTCTATCGCAATTGGAAACAAAAGCGATCTAAAGTTGAAGATTTAAAAAGCAAATTATCTAAACAAGAACAGGTTGTTTTAGAACATTTACTTGAAAATAAAACCAACAAAGACATTGCAGAGGCTCTTTTTTTAAGTGTAAGTACAGTAAAATCTCACACCAACAACATTTATAAAAAGTTAAACGCCCAATCTAGAGACGATGTAAAATCTATGTTTATCAAGTAGTTACAAAATTCAACCTAGGTACTAGTACCGATTTCCAACCTAAAATTTTCAAAATTAACATCTTTATCCTTGATGTTTGTTTCAATATTAATCGTAAAACATTTTATCATGAAACGAACACTAAACATTACAATACTTTTAATCTTAGCATTAAGTTTTTTTAATGCTGCATCAACTGAATTTGATAAATATGATACAAAAATTGCTGTTATTAAATTTAAAACTGAAGTTGTTGATTACGGCACTGTAGAACAAAACTCTGATGGTACAAGACTCTTTACATTTACAAATACAGGTGACGCACCTCTAATAATCACAAAGGTAAAAACCACTTGTGGTTGCACAGTACCAAGCTATTCTAAAGCACCTATTCTTCCAGGCGAAGCAGGTCAAGTAAATATTAAATACGATACTAAAAGACTTGGTGCATTTACTAAAACGGTTACCGTAATATCTAATGCAGAAGGAGGTAACAAAATCCTAAAAATTAAAGGCAATATTGTAGCTTCTAAGTAAACCTTAATCCTATCTATTGTCTAGTTGAGTGGAGTTGAAACCTTTTACACATTCTATAAAAGTCTTTTGGCTTAATGCAAAAGTTACCTTTGGTCAAAATATATTTTGCCCTCGATAATGTTCAAGGAGACAAATAGTTTCAAATAAAAAAACATCACAATGAAAACGAGCATCACAGCATTAATAATACTAATATTTACCTTCCAACTAAAGGCCCAATCTTTAAATCAAGAAATAGCAAAAGAAGGCGAAACACCATACTTACTCGGTAAAATTGACAAGAATGGTTTAGAAGGAGACAATTATACGTCTTGGTTTACCAAAAATCATGAAGACTATCAACCAAATTTAACAATTATAAATACGATCGCTTCAGAACTTAAAACCTACTCAATTACTTTATTCATGGGAACTTGGTGTGGAGACAGCAAAAAAGAAGTCCCAAGATTATATAAAGTTTTAGAAGCTTGTAATTTCCCAATGAAACAGTTAACTGTTGTTGCGGTAAGTAGACAACGAGATATGTACAAACAAAGTCCAGATCATGAGGAAGCTGGCTTAAATATACATCGTGTACCAACTGTCATTTTTTACAAAGATGGTCAAGAAGTTAATCGCATTGTGGAACATCCTATTAATACTTTTGAAGCAGATATTCAGAATATAATTACGGTAAATGATTACAAATCGAACTATCAAATTGTCACTGCAGTCGACAATATTTTGAAGAAAAAAGGAGCTAAAGGACTAAAAAAGAAAAGTAAAAAACTCTTAAAGACTTTTGAGGGTAAAGTTTCTAGTATGTTTGAGTTAAACACTTATGCCCGCATTTTATATGGAACGGATAGACAAGATGAAGCTATTGAAGTACTTACATTCAACACAAAACTATTTCCAAATGAACCCAGAGTTTACATGAGTTTAGCAAATACATTGGGTGTTAGCGGACAAAAAGAGGAAGCAATTCAGGTACTTCAAGACGCCATAAAATTGCATCCAGATAACACAAATCTTAAAGAAAATTTAGAGGTTATTAAATCAAACTAAAAAGGAGCTCGTTAATTTTTGTAAAAAGTGTAATTTTGCACCTGCCTACCGAAAAAGGTAGGATTCAAAAATAACAAGAATGCAACTTTCAGAACAAGAATTAGTACGACGCGAAAAGTTAGAAAAATTACGTGCATTAGGGATTAATCCTTATCCAGCGGATTTATTTCCTGTAAACCATACTTCTCAACAGATAAAATCTAATTTTGAAGAAGGTAATCGGGTTATCATAGCTGGTCGTCTAATGGCTATTAATGTTCAAGGGAAAGCTTCTTTTGCTCAGTTACAAGATAGTGAAGGCCGCATTCAAGTATATTTTAATAGAGATGAAATTTGTACAGGTGAAGATAAATCTTTGTATAACGATGTCTTTAAAAAGTTAATCGATTTAGGTGACTTTGTAGGTATTGAGGGAGAACTTTTCACAACAAAAGTTGGGGAAAAAACTGTAATGGTTAAGCGTTTTAAATTGCTAAGTAAGGCACTAAAACCATTGCCTATTCCAAAACAAAAAGATGGTATAACTTATGATGCTTTTACAGATCCTGAGCAACGTTATAGACAGCGTTACGCAGATTTAGCAGTAAATCCTCATGTAAAAGAAGTTTTTGTAAAGCGAACAAAACTCTTTAATGCCATGCGTCAGTTTTTTAATGATGCTGGTTATTTTGAAGTAGAGACACCTATTTTACAGCCTATTCCTGGAGGAGCGGCTGCACGTCCGTTTATAACGCACCACAACAGCTTAGATATTCCTTTGTATATGCGAATCGCTAACGAGTTATACCTTAAACGCTTAATCGTTGGTGGTTTTGATGGAGTGTATGAGTTTTCTAAAAACTTCCGTAACGAGGGTATGGACAGAACCCATAATCCTGAGTTTACAGCCATGGAAATCTACGTATCGTACAAAGATTATAATTGGATGATGGATTTCTGTGAACAATTATTAGAACATTGTGCTATTGCCGTTAATGGAACTTCGGAAGCAACATTTGGAGAGTACAACATCAACTTTAAAGCACCATATAAGCGTATCACCATGCGCGATTCTATTTTGGAATTCACAGGGTTTGATATCTATAATAAATCAGAAGACGAGATTAGAGCTGCTGCAAAAGGTATGCACATAGAAGTTGACGATACCATGGGTAAAGGGAAACTCATTGATGAAATTTTCGGGGAAAAGTGTGAAGGGAATTACATTCAGCCAACATTCATTACAGACTATCCTAAAGAAATGAGTCCTTTGTGTAAAGAGCATAGAGAAAATCCTGAGTTAACAGAGCGTTTTGAACTTATGGTTTGTGGTAAGGAAATTGCTAATGCATACTCTGAGCTAAATGACCCAATTGATCAACGCGAGCGTTTTGAACATCAATTAGAATTAGCAAAGAAAGGTGATGATGAAGCCACAGGAACTATTGATTATGATTTTCTAAGAGCTTTAGAATACGGAATGCCACCAACATCTGGGATGGGAATCGGTATGGATCGTTTGATTATGTTTTTAACCAACAACCAAAGTATCCAAGAAGTACTATTCTTCCCTCAGATGCGACCAGAAAAGAAGAAAGTAGATTTAAGTGATAATGAGAAAGCTATTTTTGAAATCCTTAAATCACAGAAGCGTATGGACCTAACTATCTTAAAATCTCAATCTGGTTTAAGCAACAAAGGTTGGGATAAAGGCATTAAAGGCTTAGGCAAACATGGTTTAACCAAAGTTGAAAAAACTGATGATGGTTTATTTGTTGAGATGATCTAATAAATGAATAATTTTTTAAAAAAACATAAAGCATATCTTCTCGTAGGATATGCTTTTTTGTTAACAATTCATTTCGTTTTTAAAGACCATTTTTATATCACAGGTATATTATTTTATGCCTTTTCTCTTCCATTACTAATTCTAATAACCATTGTATTATTAATCATATTTCACAAAGAGAAAAAGACTTTTATTATCCTCTTATGCCTAACTTTGATACTATCCATATTTTGGTTTAAAAACTATTATATATTTAGTGAAATTAAGGAGACAGTTAAAGGAGAAAATACTTTTTTGTTCTGGAACGTCGATAAACAAAAAGATTTTAATGTAAAAATATTAAAGGAAATAACAGGTCATCAAAATATTGAAACGATTATTTTAGTTGAAGCATATCATAAAACAAGTAATTTTAAGACTGAATTTCAAAATCAACTAATAGATTACAATATAATGTACTTACAAAGTGACATGATTATTGCTTCTAAAAAGAACATTAAAAGCATAAATTACCTTTATTACAAACAAAATCTAAAGTTAAATCACATTAAGATTGGAATTGAAGATAAAGCCAAGACTTTTGCAGTTATTGATGTCTACGCCAGTCCATTACATAAAAAGGAAGATGCTCTTAGCAAAATAATAAATTATGCCAATCAGAATGATGTTGATGTGATTCTTGGTGATTTCAATACGCCATATGAGAGTATTTATTTTGAAAAGTTTAAAAACGACTATCTATCATTTAGAGCATATCAAAATGGATTTACTGCAACTTGGCCTTATGGTATCCCTTTACTAGAATTAGATCAAATTTGGTTAAACGATAAGATAAAACCAATAAAACTAGACAAGACGTATTTCCATAACTCTGATCATGCTGTACTCATTGGAAAATTTGCTTCCGACTTTTAAGTTTTCAATTACTCTTTTAGAAAATGACTACCTAGACACTTTGACAATCCGTTAAAAAAATACTAAAATCAGTTTTAAAATTAACAGATTCTTAATAGAATCCTTATTTTCATCAAAATTTAATAAAAACCGACTATTTTGAAACATTTATCGATTAAGCTACTACTTGTAGTTTCAGCTTTTTTGGCATTTTCGTGCTCTACAGCGAAAAAAGCCAGTAAATCAAAAAAAGATGCCACAGCGATGGCAAAACCACCAGCAAAAAAGCCTGGTAAAAATGACCCAAAACCTTACAATAAAGTTATTACTAAAGACGCTAAAAGTGATGCAGGTTTATTTACTGTTCACAGTTTAGATGATAAATTTTATTACGAAATACCAGATTCACTTTTTAACAGAGAAATGTTAATGGTAACGCGTATCTCTAAAACCGCAAGTAATTTAGGTTTTGGTGGAGGAAAACAGAATACACAAGTTTTACGATGGGAGAAAAAAGGTAAAAAAGTAGTATTACGTGTTGTATCGTACAATGTGGTAGCTGCTGATTCCCTTCCTGTAAAAGAGGCTGTTGTAAATTCTAATTTTGAGCCTGTTTTGTACACCTTCCCAATTAAGGCATATAGTAAGGATTCTACGAGCACAGTAATTGATGCTTCTCCTTTATTTGAAAAAGATGTAAAGTCTTTAGGATTACCTCAATTTAGAAGAACGCCATACAGAGTAACACGTTTAGAAAGTGATAAATCATTTATCGAAAATATTAAAAGTTATCCGAGAAATATTGAAGCACGTCATGTAAAAACATATGCTGCTGGACGTCCGCCTTCAAACTCTAGTACAGGTAGTATTTCAATCGAAATTAATAACTCAATGATTTTACTACCAGACAATCCAATGAAACGTCGTTATTTTGACGAGCGTGTAGGTTGGTTTGCAAGAAGTCAGACAGATTACGGCCAAGAAGATCAAAAAAGTAAACGCTTAACCTTTTTAGATCGTTGGAGATTAGAAGTTAAGGATGAAGACATAGAGAAATTTAATCGTGGTGAGTTAGTAGTTCCTAAAAAACAAATCGTTTATTACATTGATAGAGCTACACCTTTAAAGTGGAGAAAATATATTAAGCAAGGTATTGAAGATTGGCAAGTGGCTTTTGAAGCTGCCGGTTTTAAAGATGCCATTATTGCTAAAGATCCACCATCAGTTGAAGAAGATCCAGAATGGAGTCCAGAGGATGTGCGTTATTCTGTAGTGCGTTATTTAGCATCACCTATTCCTAATGCAAATGGCCCTCACGTAAGTGATCCAAGAACAGGTGAAATTTTAGAAAGTGATATCAATTGGTACCACAATGTGATGTCATTATTGCGCGGTTGGTTCTTTGTACAAACTGCTGCTATTAATCCAGATGCACAGAGTCCACAGTTTAAGGATGAAGTTATGGGACGTTTAATTCGTTTTGTATCTGCTCACGAAGTCGGACATACTTTAGGTTTACCACATAATATGGGAAGTAGTGTTGCTTATCCTGTAGAAAAATTACGCGATGCTGCATTTACTCAAAAATACGGAACTGCACCATCTATTATGGATTATGCACGTTTTAACTACGTTGCACAACCTGGAGATGAAGGCGTAGCATTAATGCCAGATATTGGTGTGTATGACAAATATGCTATTGCTTGGGGTTACAAACCTATCTTAGATAAAACTGCTGAAGAGGAAAAACCAATTCTTAATCAATGGATTACAGAACATGCTGGTGATCCGATGTATCGATTTGGACATCAACAAGCAGGTGATGTGGTAGATCCTAGTTCTCAAACTGAAGATTTAGGAGATGATGCTATGTTAGCGAGTGATTATGGAATTAAAAACCTAAAGCGTATTGTACCCAACTTAATAGAGTGGACAACAGAAGCTGGTGAAGATTATGATGACTTACAAGAAATGTATGGTCATGTCTTATCTCAGTTTAATCGTTACACAGGGCATGTAGCCAACAATATTGGTGGAGTTTACGAGCACTACAAAGCTGCAGGCCAAGAAGGTGCTGTTTACACAGCTGTACCTAAGGACCATCAGAAAAAGGCAATGAAATGGATTCAAGATAATTTGTTTACGACACCAGAATGGTTGGTCAATAAAGAAATTTTTGATCGTATTGAATTTACAGGTTCTGTAGAACGCATACGTGCGCTACAAGCTAGACGTATTAACACTATTCTAAGCTTGGGTAAAATGCAACGTTTAACAGAAGCGCATACCTATGATAATACGGCTTATTCTCTTCCAGAAATGATGAGAGATTTACGCCAAGGTGTTTGGAGTGAACTGCGTAACGGGAAAAAAATTGACACCTACAGACGTAACTTACAGCGTGCACACATTGATAGATTAGCCTATTTAATGACTGCAGAAAATCAAAGTGGAAGAACTTTTAGTCCTTACGTAAAAATGACTGCTGTAAATACAAGTCAATCAGACATCAGAGCTGTTGTAAGAGCTGAATTAAAAACGTTACGTTCTCAATTACGAAATGCACGAGGTAGAGATGCTATGAGTAGAATTCATATTGCTGATGCTATTGAGCGTATTAATCTTATTTTAGATCCTAAGAACTAGGTTAGTAATAGTCTAGGGTAAAAAAAGGCTTCAATTAATTCTGAAGCCTTTTTTGTTTAATCAAATCAACCAATTATTAATCTTGTCCTGTCTGCTTCAAATTCTCAATATCATTTTCAATAGATAAAATTAGCAAACTAGTTGCTGTACAGAATACAGGACTAGTAATACAGTGGTGACCATTCCAACTTCCATCTTCATTTTGTATTTTCATTAAGCGACCAGACACATTATCATACCATTTTTTCCAATCGTCATCATCATTAACAACCATGGATTCACCTGTTTGCAAGAAACTTAAAAATTCCTCACCGCCATTGTTACCAAATCCACTTATGACATCGTCACGTTGTGCCTGAGTTTTTGATGCATTATATATATTATAAGACGAAACGTATCCAATTGCTTCACTTTCTGGGACACCAATATCTTGTAAATTTTCAACAGTTACCGTATCATCTTCTTTTAGCTTTCCTTCTTTTTTAGCCTTGGCGATTAGTTCTTTTGCTCTTCTGGCATCTTTTGCAGATCCTCTGGCAGAATTACTTACTGAATACAATATAACACCAGCTCCATCAGTTGTTTTCACAGAATTAGAGTCTTCGTCATAATTATCTTTTAGATATTGTTTCTGACTTCTAACTACAGCTTCATCTAAAGTCGCTCCGACAGATCCTGCAGATTCTAAAGCACTAGTTGCTAAGCCAGATTGCAAAACACCTGCCCAACCTGCTCCTTTCATTTTTCCATCTTTACCTGTCGCATTCTGGATTTTTTCGACACAGATATCCAAACATTTTTTAATACGTTTTTTTGTTTTATTGTCCAATTTCTCCTTCAATAAATTCGAAAAAAATTGAGCGGTTAAAACGGCATCTATATTATCTCCAAGTTTAGATTGTATTTGTGTTCCTCTTTCTGAAGTAATAAACACATCATCTGTTGAAAGATTCTCAACCTGTTTCAATAAAAACTCTAAAGATTTTTTTAGCTGTTCCTTATACTCTCCTTTTTTTAAAGTTGAACCACTTCTTAATAATGCCATGGCAACCATAGACGTTGTTGCAGGATCTGCATTAACAGCATGTGGATTCATTTCTCCTTGTCTGCTATGACTACCTGCTCCATAGCCGCCATTTTCTAATTGCGCTTCAGCTAGCCAACTTAAACCGTCATCGACAACAGGTTGTATATTTTCTTTTAATTTGAATTGAGCATAACCTTCAGAGGGCTGCTCGCCAAAGGTGGTCATAAACACACAACCTTTTTCTCTACTCACTTCAACAATTTGCTCTACTTCTGAAGTTTCATTGACAGATAAAGCCGTTGTAATAAATAACGTAATAACAACAGTAATTACAACTGAAATTTTCGTCTTTGTTTTCATAATTTTTCATTTTTTGATTCAAATAAAAGTATTATGAAAATTTATTCTAAAGAACCTAGAATGAGTGCATGGTGCTTTTAAATGCGTGAAGTAAGCTTTTAAAAGAGTAAAGTCTTAATGGTTTCATGATACCTTTCAAAATCAATAAGATTATTATGATCTGCCCCATTAACAGTAACAAAGTTTAAGTTTTTAAGATTTAATTTTGAAAGCTTTTCACCTGAGGAATATGGCACCACGCTATCATCTGTACCATGAATGATTGTTATTGGACAACTTGTTTCTGGTAAGTATTGATATGTTGGAAAATGATACTTCAATAATGACTTTACAGGGAACATAGGAAATCGATGTTCAGCCACATCTAGAATACTGTAATAAGGGGTTTCTAAAATAAGTTGATTTGGTTGATTTTTTGAGGCTAATTGCGAAGCCATGCCTGTTCCAAGTGATCTTCCATATACTGTAATTTGATTTTCAGAATAGTGTTTTAGAAGATAATCATAGCAATACTGTGCATCGTCATATAGAGCTTGTTCACTAAGCTTTCCGGTACTTTTTCCATAAGTTCTATAATCAATAACCAGAACATCGTAATCCATGGCCACAAAATATTCTGCAATATTTCCCCATCGACTTAAATCACCTGCATTGCCATGTAAATACAACATAACTCCTTTTGGATTTTTTACCTTAAAATGAAGTGCATTTATAGTTGCATTGTCATCTGTCTTTAAAAATAATTCGTCAAAATTATAATTAAAATGATATTGATAATCTTGCTCTAAAACTGTAGGCAAAAACAAGATTTTTTCTTGAAAAAAGTAAAGTGCAGATCCTATCATAACATATAAGCCAAAAAGTACAATGACGAACTTTTTAAGCTTTCTTTTTAGTTTTCTTTGAGGAGTGAATGACATTAATACTTGTGGTTTCTAGGTCGATGGCTTTGGGCTCTTTAGTTAAAATTTCTTCTAACATACTATGATAGGATTCAAAATTATTCAAATTCTTATGCCCTCCACCAATAACGGTATGTAATTTTGTGAGCTTTGGTTTTATTTTAGATAGCTTAACACTAGATTTATAAGGAATCAACTTATCATTCGTACCATGAATAATGTGAACAGGACATTGTACATACTTTAACCATTTGTAAGTTGGCAAAGGATATTTAAGTAATAAAGACAATGGCATAAAAGGAGCGTAACGCGCCGTGACCTTTGTTAAACTATAATAAGGAGCATCGAGAATTAGAATTTTAGGATTATTCATCGATGCTAATTTTGTGGCAAAACCAGAACCTAATGATCGACCGTAGAGAATAATTCGGTCTTCGGTAGTTTGCTCTTTAATCTTGTTATATACCAATTGTAAATCGCGCTTTATAGCTTTTTGCGAACGCTTTCCTGTGCTTTTTCCAAAGCCGCGATAATCTACCATCAGCACATTATAACCATGTCTTGTAAAATCTACAGCAAACTTTCCCCAACCTTTAATGCTTTTAGAATTTCCTTTAAGGTAAAGCACCACTCCTTTGCTTTCTCCTTTTGGGAAAAAGCGTAAACCATTTATTGTGGCTCCATCTCTAGTTTCTAGATTGTACTCTTTTGTTTCCTGATTTTCATAATCGAACTGAAAATCTTCTGGTAATTTTTCTGGTTTAAAAAGCATGTAATCTTGCAAGTAGTATAGAGCGATACTAATCCCAATATATATTGCTAAAATTAAAAGTGCGGTTGATATCCAGTATGCCATAAACTTATGATTACTTCTTACAAGATAGGAAAAATAAAAACTTAAAGGTATTTTAAAAATACATCTGCAAAAGGGTCTTGATTTACAACTGTGTAATAGAACAACGCACCTAACCATCCATGAAACAATCCAAGTGCGTATATATTCTTAACTCTTAAGTACACATAACCATAAAATAGAGCCAAGGTAAAAGTACCTACCATTAACCAAGTCGAAGGGTAATGGACTATTGAAAATAAAATAGCTGTAATAAAAATGATGGAAATCTTTTTAAGTTTCATGCATTTTAGATTATTCAAATTTCCAGCAACTAAAGCTATGGTTAGAAACTGTTGTACAATTCCCCAAATGGGATAGGTTATAAGTAGTGGTAATATATGCCATGTAATATTCAGTGAACCTTGAAAATAACCAATAATAAAAAACGATAGAATCGAAATTATTGCAAATGGGAGCATTAATTTAATTACCGATGTAAAATTGTCTGTCCGAAATCCCCAATCTTTAAGAACTAATTTATCTTTTTTATAACGATAAATCACATATATTAACCAAGCCAATATCGTAACAATAACGTATGTCAATCTTAAATTGAGATAATCTACAAATACGAATTTACCTGTTGCTGTTAATGCTACTGCAATAATTTCTATAATTCTAATTTTATCTGAAGCTGGTCTTGTGAGTTTTAAATTAGAAAACTCAATCATGAGTGCTGTGAGTTTATTTTTCATAATGATAATAATTTAAAACCTCGCAGCTCTAAAACCAATCTGCGAGGTTTTGGGTTACTAACTAACCTATCATCAAAACTAGTCTTCGTTTTCTTTAGTTTTAATTTCCTTGTCTATATAAGCAACATCTCTAGTATTCTTTTGTACTGCAATGGCGGAAAAAAGACTTAAGGTAAAAGACATACCATAAAAACCCTTTTCACTGAGTTCTAAATCAGCATTCCAAAGTCCAATAACCAATAACACTATTGCAGCTATAGACGTAAACCAACTAATACCATAATATATTTCTGTCACTGGAATTTCCTCCAACCTATCTCTAACTGCCTTTTGTACAGAGATTACAGAAAATAATCCGAAAAGCAGAATAGTAAAGTAATACCCTTTTTCGTTGAGCATCATATCCGCATTCCATAAACCAACACAATAAGAGACCATACCTATAAGTAAAGCTGTCCAAGAAGCCCCAATAAATGCAGGTGTTGGCTTGTTATTATAAACCTTTTTTTCCTTCTTCTTTGTTTTTAGGTTTTCTTCATCCTTTAGTGAAACTGTTGTTTGATAATTCATAATATTTTGTTTTAATGATTGTGAAGCAAATCTGCGACTAAATCTTAATTCACAAAAAACAGTTAATAACAAAACATGACGATATATATTTAACTATATACACATTTATAACTATATTTAATATATAATTTATTAAAATAATGATGATTAAATGATTGCAATTAAAACTATAATCGATACGTTTAGTTCTGAAGATCAGCAAAAATTCATTGTTTATTTAGAACAAAAGAACAAGCGTAAAGACACTAAAAACATAAAACTATTTAAACTTTTAGCTACAGGAGAAGACAATTCTAAAGCTATATGTAATCAACTATATAAAACCAATTCAAACAATGCTTACCATGCACTCAGAAAACGTCTTTTTCAATCATTAATAGATTTTACAGCCAACAAAAATCTTGAAGATGAGAATTCTATTGACATGCAGATTATTAAGTATATACTCGCTTCACGCACTTATCTAATTCAAAAAAACTACGAGATTGCTTATAAAATTTTAGACAAAGCAGAACGATTAGCTGATGAGCATCTGTTATTTCCGATTCTTAATGAGATTTACCACACCAAAATTCAGTATGCTCCTAATTATCCAAAGATAGATTTAGCGCAACTAATAATAAAACAAAAGGAAAACCAGAAAAAACATCAATTAGAAGACCAATTGAATGTGGTGTATGCCAAATTGAAATCGGTTTTAAATGCTATTAGCTATGAAGGCAAAGTCATAAACTTTGAACAAATTTTACAAGATACTTTAAAAGATAGTGACATAAAAATTAGTGAATCGCTGTCTTTTAAATCGCTCTATCAAATTTTAGCTATTGCAAATATTTCCGCCTTAGTTACAACACAATATTTTCAGATTGAAGGTTTTGTAATGAAAAGTTATGAGCTTCTCAAAAATAAAAAAGACACAGACAAACAGCTTTATTATCAAATTCACATCGTTTATATTATTGCCAATACCCTATTTAGAAATAAAAAGTTCGAAGTCTCATTGCATTATATTGAGGAGATGGAGCAACTGATGCTTTTAAAACGAAGTATTTATTTTAAAGATTTTATTCTAAAGAAAACCTTGGTAGAAGCTTTAAACCTCAACTTCAATAATCATCAGAAAGAAGCTATAGATCTTGTAGAATCCATCATTAAAATAAAGCATAACGATTTAGAGTCTCTTTTAGATCTTCATTTATCACTACTAATGTTTTATTTTCAGAAGGAAGACTTTTTAAAAGCAAAATCAATTCTATCACAATTTTACCATACGGATAAATGGTACATAGAAAAAGCAGGAATTGATTGGGTAATTAAAAAAAATCTAGCCGAATTATTATTGTATATAGAATTACAAGAAGACGATTTATTTTATTCTAGATTAAAAAGTTTTAAACGTCGATATTCTGATTATTTAAAACAAATAGATCAACTACGCATATTAAAATTCTTAAGTTTTGCAGAGCAATACTATCTAAAACCAGAACGTATCAAAACTGATGATTTTAAAAACAAAGTGAAAATCGCTTTTGAATGGACTAAGGTAAACGAAGAAGATATATTTGTAATGAGTTTTTATGCTTGGCTGAAAAATAAAATGGAGGACGGAAACCTATACAGAACAACACTAAGATTAGTAAAAAAGTAATAAATGTTAAAATTCGTGTTAAAAACACATTCTCAATTAAACGTTATAGGTTATCAAAGGTCTAAACTTATATAACATAAAACTTAAAAGAAATGAAAAAATTATTAGTGATTGCCTTAGCACTTTTTACTTTAACTGGTGTGGCACAAGAAAGAAAGAAACAAAGAGCAGATCGTAAAGGAGGACCTGAATTAAGAAAGCAAATGACACCTAACGAAATTGCCGACTTAAAAGTAAAAAAGTTGACTTTAACATTAGATCTTACTGATGACCAACAAGAAAAGGTGCACTCTGTTATTTTAAATCAAGTTAAGGAAAATGAGAGTTTAAGAAAAGAACGTAAAACAGTAGATGGCGAGAAAAAAGAAAAGCCTTCTAAAGATGATATTGTGAAAATGCAGAATCATAGACTGGATCAACAGATTGAAATGAAGCGCGAAATGAAGACCATCTTAACGGCTGAACAGTATTCTAAATTTGAAAACATAAAGCCTAGAAAACATAAAAAAAGAGCTAGACGCGGTAAAAAACAAGATGGAAAAAGATAACTGAAAATTTAATTTGAGTAAAAAGAGGTCGTCTAAAACTAATTTTTAGACGCCCTCTTTTATTTTGATTTATAACACTTTTACGACTTTTTCAACGGCTGTAATAGTTTCATTTAAATCTTGGTAAGTCAAAGCATCTGTAATAAACCAAGTCTCAAAAGCACTTGGTGCAATATAAATGCCTTCATTAAGCATTCCATGAAAGAATTTTTTAAAAGTTTCATTATTTCCTTTTGCAGCTGAATCAAAATCTACAACAATAGCTTCAGAAAAATGAACAGAAATCATTGACCCAATTCTGTTTATAGTATGGCTCACATTATTTTTATTAAGTGCATCTGCAATACCATTATGAAGGTATTTAGTCTTCTCTTCTAACCTATTCATCAACCCTTTATCGGCATTAATGGCTTTAAGCATTGCTAATCCAGCTGCCATTGCTAATGGATTTCCACTTAAAGTACCTGCTTGATACACTGGTCCAAGAGGTGCCAAATGATTCATTATTTCATCTCTAGCCGCAAAAGCACCAACTGGTAAACCTCCACCAACAACTTTACCAAAGCAAACAATGTCAGCATTTATGTCCTTTAGTTCTTGCACTCCTCCTTTAGCTAATCTAAAGCCAGTCATAACTTCATCAAAAATCAATAAAATATTATTAGCATCACACAAAGTTCTTAAACCTTCAAGAAAACCTTCCACAGGTGGGATACAACCCATATTACCTGCAACAGGTTCTATTATAATGGCAGCAATTTCATCTTTATTAGCTCCAACAAGTTTCTTTACATTTTCGATATCATTATAAGTAGCTAATAAAGTGTCTTTTGCTGTACCTTCTGTTACTCCTGGGCTATTGGGAGTACCAAAGGTTATAGCTCCGCTACCAGCTGCAATTAAAAACGAATCACTATGACCATGATAGCAACCAGCAAATTTTATAATTTTATCTTTTTTAGTATAACCTCTTGCTAACCTTATTGCGCTCATACAAGCTTCTGTACCTGAATTAACAAAACGAATTTTATCAATATTTGGCACCATAGAAATGGCCAATTCTGCAATTTCAGTTTCTAATTCAGTTGGCATTCCAAAAGACGTTCCTGCTTTTGCTTTTTCAATTACCGCATCTACCACAGGAGGATACGCATGCCCAAGCAACATTGGTCCCCAAGAATTAATATAATCTATAAAACGGTTACCATCTTCATCATATACATAAGCTCCTTTAGCTGATTTAGCAAAAATTGGAGTCCCACCAACAGCATTAAAAGCTCTTACTGGCGAATTTACTCCACCAGGAATTACTGTTTTAGCAGCTTTGAATAAAGCACTACTTCTTTGATATAACATAAATTAATTGGGAATAATAAGTTGTTGACCTATACTTAGATCGTTTGATGTTAAGTTGTTTTCAGCTTTTATAGCATCGACAGTCGTATTATAGAATCTAGAGAGTGAGTATAAGGTATCCCCTTTTACCACAATATGCTTATTTACTGACTTTGTATCAATTACACTGGTGTTTCTAGACTTACCGAGGACTTCTTTGTCGTATTCATAAAGTTGATAACGCTCTATTAAACTAATGAGCTTCTGAGGATATTTTCTATCGGTTGCATAACCAGCTGCTCTCAAACCTTTTGCCCAACCTTTATAGTCATCTGGCTTAAGCTTAAACAAACTTGCATATCGTCTGCGTCCGGTTAAAAACTCTGAATGATCTTCATACGACGTTTTTGCTTTTCTATATTTTCTAAAACATTCTTGAGAACGATCATCATCATGGTAAATTTTAGCTCCTTTCCATCCATGGCATTTAATCCCAAAATGATTATTGGCCTTTTGTGCTAATCTTCCTTTACCAGATCCCGATTCTAAGATGCCTTGAGCCAGTGTAATGCTAGCAGGTATTTTATGGGTTCTCATATTATTCTTTGCTATATCTGAATACAAATCAATATATATTTCAACAGCATTACGAGGGCTATCATCTCTAGCAACTTTTTTTTCAGTTTCTTTGCCACTATCCTCTTTACGGTTGTCTATAACCACTTCTTTTTTAGGACTGTCATTCTTCTTTGTCACTATTCCCTTTTTGGGACCACAACTAACAATAGAAAGCATGCTTAATACGAGTAGTATATATCTAAATTCTATTCTCATAATTCAATTAAAGGCATTTTTTTACGACTCAACTTTTCATTCATACCATGTATCCCTTGTAAACCACCAGTGTGTATTGCTAATATTTTTGAATTCTTCTGAAAAAATCCTTTTTCCATTAAATCAAATATGCCAAACATCATTTTACCAGTATATATCGGATCTAATGGAATATCATAAGTTTTCTTAAACCTATTGATAAACGTTATCAGTTCTGGCTTTATTTTACCATAACCACCAAAATGATAGTCTGTTAGCAATTTCCAGTTCTCTTTGATTACAAATTTACGAATATCCTTTTGTAAAAAATCATCTTTTAATGCTGGAAATCCTAGAATGGTTTGATGTTTTCGAGAGGCATTTATTAGACCCGAAATTGTTCCACCCGTTCCCACAGCACAACAGATATAATCGAACTCCTCGTCTTGTGGCTGCAAGATCTCTTCACAACCCTTAGCTGCCAAATTATTTGTCCCACCTTCTGGTATGAGATAAAAATCCTCAAATTCTCTTTTTAATTCGTCAATAAAATTGCTATCGGTTTTATTTCTATAGTCTTCTCTTGACACAAATTTAAATAGCATTCCACAGTCTGCTGCAAATTGTAAAGTAGAATTCAAATTTTTTTTGAATTCTAATTCTTCACCTCTGATTACACCAATAGTTTTAAAACCATATTCCTTTCCAGCAAAAGCTACAGCGGCTATATGGTTAGAAAATGCACCACCAAAAGTTAACAACATTTTTGAGTTGTTCTTTTTAGCCTCAATGAGGTTATACTTAAGCTTGCGATGCTTGTTTCCAGAAATAAATGGGTGTATTAAATCCTCTCGTTTTATCTCTAGTGTAATACCTTTATTTTTTAAGTATATATTCTGATTTTTAATAGAAGTCGTATACAAATGCCATTCTTTGTCGCAAAAGTATGAAAGCTATTTTTAATCTTTGAAGTTATTATTTGTGCAAAAAAGAATACAAAAACGCAGTTGAACGATGTTTTTTATCGTTTAATCGGTAAAAAATTATTTTTTTTAGTTTTTTTTTACTACGTTTGACAAAATTATATAAAGTATAAAGAACCTATTTAAACTGATATAGAACTATTTACGTTTATTTTATAAGATGTCCCTCTATCTTAAAACCTACTAATTATGAAGAATACGCTACATTCTCCGTTATTGCACATATTTAAATATGACTTCAAATTCAATAAAAAACTTTTAGTTTTACTCGCTTTTGGAGTTTTTCTTTTGGCTAGTGATTCTGCTCATGCACAATTACCTCTATTTGATGATTTTGAATCTGGTTGGGGAAATTGGAATGATGGTGGTGGAGATGCTGACCGTGTGAGTGGCACATTACTAAATGGTAATAGAATGGCAAGAGTTAGAGATAATTCAGGAGCGAATTCTTCAATATTTAGTGATCAAATAAATTTAACTTCCTATTCTTCGGTTACAATTGATTTTTTGTTCTATGCCAATGGTATGGAGAATAATGAAAACTTTTTTGTAGAATTTTTTGATGGTAGTAACTATGTTACAATTGCTAACTACATTAGAGGTACAGATTTTAATAATGGCATCGCTTATAGCGCATCAATTACTATAACATCGGGAGCTTATACATTTGCTACTACATCAAGGTTTAGAATCCGATGTGATGCAAGTCAAAATAATGATCAGATATATTTAGATGATGTCAATATTACAGGTGTAGGTGGAACTCCGTGTTCAGAACCATCGAACCAACCAACAAATCTAGTATCTAACAGTATTACCGAAACCTCTGCGAATATTAGTTTTACTCCAGCTACAAGTTCACCAGATGGCTACTTAGTGCTTTACAATACAACTGGTACGACTCCTACGATAACTGATGGAACAACCTATACTATTGGTTCGACTTTTTCTGGTAATACGGTTCTAAGCAATAATTCCGACACTTCTTTTGCTCTTACAGGGCTTACACCTAATACAACTTATTATTTTTATGTGTTTTCATTTAATTCTGCATGTAGTGGAGGACCTGATTACCTAACAACAAACCCATTAACAGATTCTATATACACTAACCCAAATTGCTCTCCATCTACTGCAACAGGTACATCTGAGTTAGGGTGTCCTTTTGTTGAACTCGGAGGAATTGGACTAGATAGCACGGTATCTCCAACTGTAAATTGTTCAATAGGAGAAGTAACCTTAGAAGCAAATTATTTAGAACTAGGAGATACATCAAGTTATACAGTAGAATCAATTACTTACGCTCCGCCATTTCAGTATGGGTGTTTAGCCAATCCTGTTAGTGTTAATTTAGACGATGTCTTTTCCCCAGTTATAAATTTACCTTTCGACTTTTGTTTTTATGGTAATACTTATAACTCATGTGTGATAGGTTCAAATGGTGTCATATCGTTCGATACAAGTTTGGCTAATGGATCTTCTGGATGGAGAACAGTTAATAATATTCCTAGTGGTACCAATGCAGAAAATCCTACTGTATATTTTGGTCCATCGATTTTTGGAGTCCATCATGACGTTGATCCAAGTGTTGGAGGAGAAATTGGCTATCAGTTAATAACTCTAGATACAGGTTGTAGAGCTTTGGTCGCTTCATGGAAGGATGTCCCTATGTTCTATGATAATTCTATTTTATATACTGGAATGATGGTTCTATATGAAGATACCAATGTTATAGAAGTATATATCGATGAAAAAAATATAGATGGTACTGGTTCATCTACTTTTGGCAGCAACCCTTGGAATAATGGTAGAGCTAGTGTAGGACTTCAAGAAGATTCAACTTCAGGAATCGCAGCACCAGGACGAAATACTAGGAGTGCGGCTTGGTCAACTACACAAGAAGCATGGAGATTTGTGCCTTCTGGCCCAGCTATAACCGAATTAAAATGGTATGAAGGTTCTGTTTCAGCTGCTAATATAATTACTGACCCAAATAATGACAACGAACTAACTGTAACACCACCTAGTGGTACAACTACTTATTTCGCGGAAGTAACATATAATTTATGTAATGGCTCAACGATAGTTGAAACAAGTAGCACAGATGTTACAATTGAAGGCTTTAAAACATGGAACGGGTCAGCTAGTACAGCTTGGGAAAACCCAAATAATTGGACTCCTGTAGGCGTTCCTGTTTCTACAGACTGTATAACAATTCCAAACACCGCTAATGATCCGATTATGTTAGGTACAACAGATGGTGTTGGTTACAACTTAGAAATTGAAGATGGCGCATTATTAACCCAGCAATCGAACGCCTCACTTACAATTGAAGATGTTATTCTAATTGAACCAAATGGAGATTTAGAAGTAAGGGACAGCGCGAGCATCATACAAATTACAGACGTAAATACCAATGAAAATACTGGAACAGCGAGAATACAGCGAAAAGCAGATGGCGTAAAGAATTCTGATTATGTATATTGGTCGTCTCCGGTAGATATATTTGATGTAGAAAATATATCACCTGGTACATCAAACTCCAAAATTTATAACTGGATACCCACTGTTGCTAATGGCACAACTGGTCAGCACGGCACCTGGAACAATACTACTGAAAATATGATACCTGGCAAAGGCTATATAGTACGTGGTTTAATTGGAAATCCTATTGCTGGAACAGTAGAGTTTAATGGTACTATGAATAATGGACAAATATCTTATCCGATATCAAGAGGATCATGGACTGGTGCAGATTACGTAGGTATCGGAAATACTGCTACTGCAGAAGACGACAACTGGAATTTATTAGGCAACCCTTATCCTTCTGCAATATCATTATCAGATTTTGTAGCCGCTAATCCAGCTATCGATGGTACATTATATTTTTGGAGACACCTAAACGATATTAGTAATGCTATAGTTGATCCATTCTATGAAAATTATGGATACAACTATAATGAAAACGATTATATGGCTGCTAACAGCTTGGGATCATCCCCTCCAGGATTTAATGATTATATAGCTTCTGGACAAGGATTTTTTGCTTTAATGCTAGATTCAGCTCCTACACCAAACAACGTAAATTTCAGTAATACAATGAGAGGTGTTTATGAAAATGATGTTTTCTATAGAAATGAACCTGGAGCAGTCAACAAACACCGTATTTGGTTAGATTTAGTTGGTGAAGATAGCACGGCATGGTCTATTTTAGTCGGTTTTGCTGACGGAGCTACAGATGACGTAGACAGATTATATGATGGGTTTTCAATCAATAAATCTGAGAATCAGTTTTACTCGTTGTTAGCCGACCACAAACTTACAATTCAAGGTTTAGCGATGCCTTTTGAGGATTCAAAAACAATTCCAATAGGATTTCAAACTCCTAATTCTGGAAGTTTCACTATCTCTATAAATCAGCTTGACGGTCTGTTTACAGAGACAAATCAAAATATTTATATAGAAGATAATGATCTTGGTATTATTCACGATTTAAGATCGACTCCTTATACGTTTACTACTGAATCAGGAACTTTTAATGAAAGGTTTGTAATTAGGTTTAATAACACCATTTTAAACATTAAAGACCAAGATATTATTTCTAACTTGAAAATTAATGCTATTAATAATACTATTAATGTATCCTCTTCACTTAGTGCGATTAAAACATTTGAAATGTTTGACATCACAGGACGAACAATTCATAAAAACATAAATGTAAATGATACAAGTTTCATTTATCAAACTAACCAATTGAGTGAAGGCGCCTACATTGTACAAGTATTACTTGCCAATGGAGCTGTAGTAACTAAGAAAGTAATTATCTAATTAATAATAGTTTATAAAATTCCAAAAAGGCCTTAATTTTAAATAATTAAGGTCTTTTTCATTTGTGTAAGCTTCTCGCTCAAAAGAAATATTTCTATATGCTATATTCCAGTTTCGATATTGAATCAAACGAAATAAAAATTCAATCGTATAAATTATGAAAAACGGAACAACAAGTAACTCAATTTGCTGTCTCAAATGAATTTTTTCATGATTAATTAGCTTAGTACTCCCTTTTAAAACCCTATGCTTTAAAAAAATAAAAGGAAAAATTGTAATACCAATATAACTTTTTGGTACAATGTATTTTGAAATCAATATCATACTTTATTCGTTTCAAAAATCACACCAATTTACATTATCTTTGTTAAGTATGAAGAAATATGTCCCAATTGAAGATGGCGACTACTATCTAACACCCGATGGTTATCGTTGTTTCACAGAGCAATATCATTTAAAACGTGGGTATTGCTGTGAAAGTGGTTGCAGACATTGTCCTTATGGTTTTGACAAAAGTACTTTAAAAAAGAAGTGATGCAAATGACAAAATTATCTTTCAAAGATCAAATACTAGAAGGTATTCCAGATGTATTACCTCAACTAAAATCTTATGACTTTACTATAAATCATGCGCCAAAGCGAAAAGCTATTCTTTCTATTGCAGAAGAAAAATTAGCTCTCAAAAATGCACTGCGCTATTTCGAGAAGAAGCATCATTCAACTTTATTACCTGAGTTTAAAAATGAGTTAGATACATATGGTCGCATCTATATGTATCGTCTTAGACCAGATTATAAAATGTATGCAAGACCTATTGAAGAATATCCAGCAAGATCAAAACAAGCAGCTGCAATTATGTTGATGATTCAGAATAATTTAGACCATGCTGTAGCACAACATCCTCACGAATTAATTACTTATGGTGGTAATGGAGGTGTATTCTCTAATTGGGCACAATACAGATTAACCATGAAGTATTTGGCCGAAATGAATGACGAACAAACCTTAGTGATGTACTCTGGCCACCCAATGGGTTTATTTCCATCTCATAAAGAAGCACCAAGAGTTGTAGTAACTAATGGAATGATGATTCCTAATTATTCACAGCCAGATGATTGGGAAAAATTTAATGCCTTAGGTGTTACGCAATACGGACAAATGACTGCCGGAAGCTATATGTATATTGGACCACAAGGTATTGTTCATGGCACAACAATTACAGTGCTTAATGGGTTTAGGAAAATTGGCAAAGAACCTAAAGGAAATCTCTTTGTAACCTCTGGACTAGGAGGCATGTCTGGCGCACAACCCAAAGCAGGAAACATCGCTGGCTGCATTACAGTCTGCGCTGAAGTAAATCCTAAAATCACCCAAGTAAGACTCGACCAAGGTTGGATTGACGAAAAAATCACAGATTTAGACAAGCTAGTATCTCGAGTTGAAAAAGCAAAAGCAAATAAAGAAACCATCTCAATTGCCTATTTAGGTAACATAGTTGATGTTTGGGAAAAATTTGACGAAGCTAATATTCATATTGATTTAGGTAGCGATCAAACATCTTTACACAATCCATGGTCTGGTGGTTATTACCCTGTTGGTTTGTCTTTTGAAGAGGCAAATGCTATGATGGCAAGTAAGCCTGAGACATTTAAAGCAAAGGTTCAAGAAACTTTACGAAGACATGCGGAGGCAATTAATAAGCATACAGTAAAAGGTACTTATTTCTTTGACTATGGGAATGCATTTTTATTAGAAGCTTCTAGAGCTGGTGCAGATGTGATGTCTAAAAATCCCACAATAGGCCGCGAGTTTAAGTATCCTAGTTATGTTCAAGATATTATGGGACCAATGTGTTTTGATTATGGTTTTGGACCTTTCCGATGGGTTTGTGCCTCAGGAAAACCAGAAGATTTAGTTAAAACAGACAAAATTGCCTGTGAAGTTCTGGAAGAGATCATGAAAAATTCACCAAACGAAATTCAGCAGCAAATGGCTGATAATATCCAATGGATAAAAGGCGCTCAGGAAAACAAACTCGTAGTTGGTTCACAAGCCAGAATATTATATGCAGATGCAGAAGGTCGAATGAAAATTGCTGAAGCATTCAATAATGCTATCGCTAATAATGATGTAGGAATTGTAATACTTGGTAGAGACCACCACGACGTTTCAGGAACCGACTCACCATATCGAGAAACTAGCAATATTTATGATGGCTCTCGCTTTACAGCCGATATGGCAATTCACAATGTTATTGGTGATAGTTTTAGAGGAGCCACTTGGGTTAGCATTCATAATGGTGGTGGAGTTGGCTGGGGAGAAGTAATTAACGGTGGATTTGGTATGGTTCTTGATGGTAGTAAAGAAGCATCAAAACGTTTAAAGCAAATGTTATTTTGGGATGTCAATAACGGTATTTCAAGACGAAGTTGGGCAAGAAATGAAGGCGCAATTTTCGCGATTAAGAGAGCTATGGAAGTAGAACCCAATTTAAAAGTGACATTACCTAATCAAGTTGATGATGATTTATTAGAAACAATTTAAAAAAAAACGATATGAAGAAATTATTAAAATTTACTCCGATTTTAGTTTTTGCCATCCTTCTATCTTCTTGTAGCTCTGTAAGAGTTGCAGCAGACTATGATAGAGAAGCAAATTTTGACAACTATAAAACGTTTGCCTTCTTTAAGCCTGGTATTGATAAGGCTGAAATAAACGACATTGATAAGCGTAGAATTCTTAGAGCTATTGAAGCAGAGTTGATGGCAAAGGGTATGACCAAATCTGAAAATCCTGATATGCTCGTAAGCATATTTACCAAGTCTAACCAACGTGTTGATGTATTCAACAACGCTTGGGGCATGGGCGGCTGGGGCTGGGGAGGTTTCAACCGATGGGGTTGGGGCTGGGGACCTGGTTTTGGCTGGGGCGGAAACAACGTTTCTACCAGAACCGAAGGAATGCTATTTATAGATTTCATCGATACCAATAAGAAAGAATTAATTTGGCAAGGTTCTGGTACTGGTTATTTAGTAACAAGAAATGTTGACAAGAAAGAGGCAAGAATAAAAGAATTTGTATCAAAAACAATGGAACAATTTCCACCAGCGAAATAACAAATTGGTAAGTTAAAGATCTAAAAAGCATCGCTTAGGCGGTGCTTTTTTGTTTCTCCCATTTGAGTAGGGTTTAAATCTAAATACTCTATCTTTGCCGACTTTTAAGGATAAGTATTATGATATTAGGTCAAACTACACGAAAAAACTTTACTCAGAACCCAAAGAATGATATTCTTTCTGGACTAACTGTGGCATTAGCATTAGTTCCAGAAGCTGTTGCATTCGCATTTGTTGCAGGTGTTGATCCCTTAGTAGGTTTGTACGGCGCTTTTATGATGGGAATTGTCACCGCTTTATTTGGTGGACGACCTGGAATGATATCTGGAGCCACTGGTGCCATGGCGGTAGTTATGGTACATCTTATTAAAAAAGGAAATGATGTTGGTTTAAGTTTAGACACACCTATTGAAAATTTAGGTTTACAATGGTTGTTTATAACTCTTCTCCTAGTTGGTGGTATTCAAATACTAGCAGGTGTTTTTAAATTAGGAAAGTTTGTGAGGTTGATTCCTCACCCCGTAATGATGGGCTTTGTTAATGGGTTAGCTATAGTTATTTTTCTTTCACAATTAGGTTTGTTTAAAGAAACCGTTGATGGTGAAAAAGTATTTATGACTGGGACTGCATTATACACTATGCTTGGTTTAATAGCATTAACAATGGGTATTATGTATGGTTTACCTAAATTAACAAAAAAGGTTCCTGCTGCATTATTAGCTATAATTGTTGTAGCTGCAATAACAATCTTCGGAAAATTAGATGTAAGTACGGTAGGTTCTTTTATTAGAGATGGTGGTGGAGAAGGTTTACAAGGTGGTTTACCAACATTTCAAGATCAAATATTCGGTTTATTTAATACGTTAGATGGTCATTTTTTAAATGTAATTATACCAACAGCCTTTATACTAGCAGCTATTGGGTTAATTGAATCCTTAATGACATTAAATCTTATTGATGAAATGACTGAGACCCGAGGAAATGGTAATAGAGAATGTATCGCTCAAGGTGGTGCAAACATTCTAAATGGACTTTTTGGTGGTATGGGTGGCTGCGCCATGATTGGTCAATCAATAATCAATGTAGACTCTGGTGGTCGTGGTCGTTTATCTGGAGCAGTAGCAGCTATAGCACTACTCTGCTTTGTATTATTTGGCGCACCATTAATAGAACAAATACCAATAGCTGCCTTAGTTGGTGTAATGTTTATGGTAGTTATAGGAACCTTCGCTTGGTCTAGTTTTAGAATCCTTAGAAAAATTCCAATATCAGATGCTATTGTATTAATTGCGGTTTCAGCTATAACCGTTTGGAAAGATTTAGCAGTAGCGGTTATTGCTGGTGTTATAATTTCTGCTTTAGTTTTCGCTTGGAAAAACGCAACTATGATTAGAGCACGCAAACGTATGCAAGAAAATGGGACAAAAACGTATGAAATTTGGGGACCATTATTTTTTGGTTCTATTCAGAATTTCAATTCTAAGTTTGATGTCAAAAATGATCCTGAAAATGTTGAAATAGACTTTGTTGAATCTAGAGTAAGCGATCATTCTGCTTTAGAAGCTATTTTTAATTTAGTGGAAAAATATGAAGCTGAAGGAAAGTCGATTAAACTAAAGCACTTAAGTGAGGACTGTAAGATATTACTCAGAAAAGCTAATTCTAAGTTTGAGGAAGTCATCATAGAAGATATTGATGATCCTAGATATCACTTAGCCGCTGATCCTGAAAAATTCACTAGACCATTATCCGAATATAAGGTGTAGAAATACAAAAGACTATTACTAAGACCTAAACCTTAGATAGTTAACAGCATTTATTGAATTTCAAAATAAAGACATCAAAATAATTGATATTCAACTAATTAGACTACCTTTACCACTTAATTAAATATATTATAATATGAGTACTGGTACAGTAAAATTTTTTAATGACTCTAAAGGTTTTGGATTCATAACAGAAGAAGGAAACGGAAAAGAGCATTTTGTACACATTTCTGGTTTAGTTGATGAAGTAAGAGAAGGTGACAATGTTGAATTCGATTTAACAGAAGGAAAAAAAGGATTAAATGCAGTAAATGTAAAAGTTATATAAGTATATATCTTACAATCTTTTTAAGAATAGAGCCTATCTTTTAGATAGGCTTTTTTATTGCTTACATCTGAACGTTCTTTTCTTCTGGAAACTGACTCGGAATACTATTTTCATCTTCATCCAACATTTGTCTTAAATCAATTTCAATGCCTCTTGCAATTGTAGATATTGGGACATCATTTGGACCTCCTTCAAATGGATTTTCACCAGTTCTTGCCAAACGTTCCATAGTATGAAATGCCCACGAGACAATAGCACAAAACGGAACAGCTATCCAGATGAAATATTTACCTACAAGGAAAAAATCACCGACCATAGTTTCACCTATTTCAGCAAATTCTGGTATTAAACCAAACGGTATTAAAATAGTAAAGACTCGAGTAAGATATAACCCTAAACTCGCATATTGTCTCGGATAAGGGAAGTTTTTGATTCGTTCGGATTTTCCTTGATGTGTAAATAGTGATTCTAATACATTCTCCAATTCGAGAAATGCGAACTCCCAGATTAAACCTTTTTCCTTTAATGCTCTAATATGTTTTGATTGTAAATATAATAAAGCGGTTTGCTTATTCCCTTTAGATAAAACATATGTTCTTTCCTCTTCAGATAAATACATCAACAAATTATCATCAAGCGTTGACACCTCTTCTGGAATATGAATCATATCTCTCCATTCCTGATTTGTTTTTGCTTTATGTTGGGTTTCCCACGATTTTCGGGTTCTCATTGAATAACGCAAAGCTGTCATCCATGCAATATGTCGATATACTAACGATTTTTTATGTTGTTTTAATTCATCCTCAGAAACAGGATTGTCACAATACTCATTCGTAACCATATCTTGGATTTTCATTCCCCAAGTCCGCGAGGTATTTACTATAGCTCCCCAAATCATTCGAGCTTCCCATATACGTCCGTAAGCAGAATTATTCTGAAACCCTACAAGAAATGCAACAGCAGTACCTATTAAAGCTACTGGAGTCCATGGCACATTTAAAAATGTAAAGCCAAATACTTGGTAGAGTACTGTAATAATGCCAGCATATAGAAGGTAAATTAAAGTTTCTCCTCTGGTCCAAAGGATCATATCCTTAACTGAATAGCGTTTTTTGGTAAGCATTTAGTTGATTTTAATTTGATGTTAAGATACGGAAAATCTTACATCGAGCAATCAGCTAATAGTTCAGTAACGCTTCAATTTTAGACTTCACCTTTGCCGTAGAAGGAATCATAGTCTGCTCTAAAGTTGAATTTAAAGGAATAGCTGGCATGTTCTCACTACCAATAGTCATAACTGGTGCATCTAAATATTTAAAGCATTCTTCTTGTATTTTGCCAGCTAAAGCTCTGGCAAAACTATTATTTGATGGTTCTTCAGTTACCACTAAACACTTTCCTGTTTTCTTCACAGATTTCATAATAGTGTCTTCGTCTAAAGGAAATAAAGTTCTTAAATCGATGATTTCAATTTGGTCTCGCATATCCAATTCTCCAGAAGCGTTATAAGCCCAATGTACTCCCATGCCGTAAGTCACTATGGTTAAGGTTTCAACGTCATCTTGTTTCCAAATTTCTTGAAGTACCCATGCTTTTCCGAATGGTAACACATAATCTGCGGCAGGTTCTTTCGAGGTCGCAGTCAAAGTTCCTGGCACCTTAGACCAGTACAAGCCTTTATGTTCCAAAATTACAACTGGATTTGGATCGTGATAAGCTGCTTTCATTAGACCTTTTAAATCAGCTCCATTACTTGGATACGCTATTTTTATACCTCTAATATTAGTAACCACACTTTCAACTGAAGAGGAATGATAAGGTCCTCCACTTCCATAAGCACCAATTGGCACTCTAAGAATCATACTTACTGGCCATTTGCCATTAGATAAATAACAACTACGACTTACCTCAGTAAATAACTGGTTTAATCCTGGCCAGATATAATCGGCAAATTGTACCTCAACAATTGGTTTTAGTCCAACAGCTGATATACCAACTGTTGAACCTACAATAAAAGCTTCTTGTATGGGTGTATTAAACACACGGTCATCACCAAACTTTTGAGCTAAAGTTGCTGCTTCTCTAAATACTCCACCTAATCGTCCACCAACATCTTGTCCATAAAGCAAACATTCTTTGTGCTCTCGCATTAGTTCTTCGACAGCAAATAAAGCACAATCGACCATCACCACTTTATCAGCACCTTCTGGCTCACGTGTCCCTTTTTCTTCTGTTACTGGTGTCGGTACAAAATCGTGGGTAAATAGGTCCTCTGGTTTTGGATCTTCAGCTTTTAGAGCTTTTTTATAATCTGAAGCCACTTTTTTCTTAGCTTCATCTTCTATTGCATTTATTTCTTTTTCAGAAAACCCATTATCTAATAATTGTTGTCTAATAACTGGATAGGGGTCACGAGATCTTGCTTCATCCAAATCATCACGATACCATTCCATACGTACACCAGAAGTATGATGATTGAGCAATGGAACTTTAGCATGTACTAAAAATGGTCTGCGTTCTTTTCTTATAGTTGCAATTACTTTTTCAATGGCTTCATAACTTTCTATAAAATTAGCTCCATCAATAGAAATGGCTTCTAAGCCATGAAATCCAGCTGCATATTCAGCTGCATTCTGTGCTCTTGTTTCAGCTTCATTTGCTGAAATATCCCAACCATTATCCTGTACCAAATATAAAATTGGCATTTGTTTTAAAGCTGCCATCTGAAATGCTTCGGCTATTTCTCCTTCGGTAACTGAAGCGTCACCTAGTGAACAAACTGAAATTGGATTTTCTATTGAGGGATCATTTAAGCCTTGTAATTCTTTGTATTGCATACCCATCGCAACTCCGGTTGCCGGAATCGCTTGCATACCAGTCGCTGACGATTGATGAGGGATTTTTGGTTTATCATCATCCTTTAAACTTGGATGCGAATAATAGGTTCTTCCTCCTGAAAATGGATCGTCTTTTTTCGCCAAAAGTTGCAACATTAAATCATATGGTTTTAAACCAAATGCTAACAGCATGGCATCGTCTCTGTAATAAGGAAACGCGTAATCCTGAGGTAATAATTGCAATCCTAATGCAATCTGAATAGCTTCATGACCTCTGGATGTTGCATGTACATATTTTGAAACCTGCTTAAAGTTTTCTTCGTACAACTCAGTCATTGCTTTTGCTGTACAAAGTTTTGAAAATCCTTTTTTTAGTATTTCTTTATTCATTAAGCCAATTCTTTTTCAACCTTAACCATCCAGCCAAATTTATCTTCAACTTTTCCAGTTTTAATATCATTAAGGGTTTTATTAACCATTAACCCAACTGGACTTTCATCTGAAACATGAATGGTTCTTTCTCCCATAGCAATTTCTTGAATATAAGCGATTCCCACAGCAGTTCCTGTGCCAAATGCTTCTTCTAACGTACCATTTAATGACGCATCCCGAATTTCTTGTATGGTTATTGCGCGCTCTTCAACTTCAAAACCCTTATCTCTTAAAATATCCATAACACTCATTCTAGTAATCCCATCTAAAATAGAGCCATCACGTTTTGGCGTTATAAATTTTCCATCTACTTTAAAGAAGATATTCATGGTGCCGACTTCTTGAATGTAATTATGCTCTACAGCATCTAACCAAAGAACTTGGTCGTAACCTTTAGCTTTTGCATATTCTGTTGGTCTTATGGCTGCAGCATAGTTTCCTGCGGCTTTAGCTTCTCCTGTTCCTCCAGAGGCAGCACGTATATACTTATTTTCTGCCCACAATTTTATACGTTTATTAAAAAATGGACCTGAAGGTGACGCCATGATGATGAACTTAAAATGCGTTGCTGCTCGCATACCAATAAATGGCTCGTCTGCATACATGAAAGGTCTTAAATATAAAGCACTTCCGTCCATAGGCGGAATCCAATTTTGTTCTATCGCTACTAATTGCTTCAAGCCTTCTACAAACAAATCTTCAGGAAAAAGAGGCATACCCATTCTGTCTGCACTAAAGTTTAATCTTGCCGCATTTTTAGATGGTCTAAAAAGCATCGGATTACCATCAGTATCAAGTGTCGCTTTCATGCCTTCGAAAATAGCTTGTCCGTAATGCAGAGCCATTGCTGCTGGATGCGTTGGGATTAAGGCTAATGGTTCAATCCTTGGATTTTCCCATACGCCATTATTGTAATCACAGATAAACATGTGGTCTGTGAAAGTTGTGCCTAATGGAATGTTGTTGAAGTCTATAGTGTCTACTCTAGATTTTTCTACTTTGGTTATTGAAATGTTAGGTTTCATATTTTTATGTTTTTGTCATTGCGAGGACTAAGTTTAAGCCTGTGCTGAGCGTAGTCGAAGTATGGCAATCTTTTCATGAGATTCCTTCACTGCGTTCGGAATGACGGTAAAATTTATATTTTTCTATTCATATCAAATTGTTCAAAATAATCAGCAACACGACGTACAAAACTTCCTCCTAAAAATCCATCTACAACACGATGGTCAAATGATAATGATAAGTACATCATACTTCTTATGGCAATTTCATCTCCTTTTTCAGTTTCTTTAACTTCAGGACGCTTTTTTATGATTCCTAATGCTAGGATAGCAACTTCGGGTTGATTGATAATAGGTGTTCCCATAACACTACCAAAGGTCCCAACATTAGAAATGGTAAATGTGCTTCCTTTTATATCATCTCCAACAAGCTTATTTTCTCTGGCTTTATTTGCTAATTCATTGACATTTTCTGCAAGTTGCTTTAAGCCTTTAGTATCTGCATTTTTTACGACAGGCACAATTAGGTTGCCACTTGGCAATGCCGTAGCCATACCAATATTAATATCTTCTTTAACTATAATATTGTCACCATCTACTGATGCATTAATATTTGGAAAATCCTTAACTGCCTTTGCTACGGCTTCAACAAATAGTGGCGTAAACGTTAGTCGTTCTCCATACTTTTCTTGGAATGCTTTTTTATTTGCATTACGCCAATTAACCATGTTAGTCATATCAGCTTCTACATATGCCGTAACATGAGGCGATGTGTGTTTAGAATATACCATATGGTCCGCAATCATCTTTCGCATGCGGTCCATCTCTACAATTTTGCCTTTTCCTTTATCAAAACTCAATTGTGGAATACGATACGCTGTTGGGTCTTGCTGTGTAACAGGCTGAGCGAATTTATATGGTCTTCCATCTTCTATATACTGAAATAAATCACTCTTACGCAATCTTTGCTCTTTACCAGTTGCTGGAATACGTGCTAATTCCTCGAAACTTATATGGTGTTCTTTCGCTATTGAGATTATGAGTGGCGAGAAGAATGTATTGCTATTTGATACTGAAAATGAATTGGACTGAGACATTTCGACTGCGCTCGATGTGACAGTTCGTTTCTTTTTAGATTTCTGATTTCTCTCTTTATGAGATTCTTCGCTATCGCTCTGAATGACAGTCGTTTTTTTTGCTTTTGGTTTTGAAGATGTACTACCATCAACTTTGATTATAGCTATTGTCTCTCCAATTTTTATAACATCATTAGCTTGATATAAAATTTCTTCTATGACTCCAGAAACATTAGATGGCACTTCAGAATCCACCTTGTCTGTAGCAACTTCTAACAACATCTCATCCTCTTCAATTGCATCGCCAACATTTTTAAACCAGGTTATGATTGCAGCTTCGGTAATACTTTCACCTAGCTTTGGCATTTTAAATTCAAAATTCTCCAATTCTGTCTAATTAAAATTATAAGAAACAAAGATAGGTAATATCTTATTTTACAATTGTTAATAACTTCTAAATAAGGAATAAAAAGAATATATTTCTATTAAATATTATATTATAAGTTTTTTATTCTTTTATATTTGTATTTAAGATCTTTAAAAATAAATTTTTCTTATGCCCTATTCACTTGACAAGATTGATACACAGATTCTCGAGATTCTTCAAAAGGATAGTAATCAGACGACTAAGCGTATTGCTGAGCAATTAGGCATGACAACCTCTCCAGTTTTTGAGCGTATTAAGAAGCTTGAAAAAGAAGGCTATATCAAAAAATATGTAGCCGTTTTAGATAATAAAAAAATTGGCCTGAAACTAACTGTTTTTATTGGTATAACTTTACAAGGACACACTAGAAGCTACTTAGAAAAGTTTGTGAAAGAGATTAATGATTTCCCTGAAATTGTCGAATGTCATCGTGTAAGTGGAAATTTTGACTATCTACTAAAACTAGTTGTTGAAGATATTGAAGCTTACGAGACGTTTATTATTTCTAAGCTAACACTTCTTCCCTATCTTGGGAACGTTCAAAGTTTAATAACCTTATCAACTGGAAAAGAAACTAATGAGCTAGACTTGAGTAGGATTTGATTATTTCTTTTTAAAAGTTTCTCGAAGTGTTTTGTAGATATCATCCTGAACTTTCATATTATCTGGTACTTCTCGAAGTGGTTGAACTTCCATTAATGACTCATGACAATCAGCTGGCAATTGCTGATAAAGCTCTGTGCCTTTGGTTTTCCAAGCTATCATTTCGTCTGTAACTCCTCTAATCACTTTTCCAGGGTTTCCAACAACTAAACTTCTATAAGGAATTTTAGTTTCTGCTTTTATAAATGACATCGCTCCAATAATACATTCATCACCGATTTCGGCATCATCCATAATGACGGTATTCATTCCAATCAAACAGTTTCTACCCAAATTAGCTCCATGAATAATAGCACCATGACCAACATGTGCACTTTCTTTAAGTGTTATTGATTTGCCCGGAAACATATGTACTGTGCAATTCTCCTGTACATTTACTCCATCTTCCAGAATGATTTGTCCCCAATCTCCACGAATGGCAGCGCCTGGACCAATGTAGCAGTTTTTACCAATAATTACGTTTCCTGTTACAGCTGCCAATGGGTGCACAAAACTGCTTTTGTGAACAACAGGTGTGTAACCTTTGAATGAATATATCATAATAAAAAGCCCCTTTTAATTTCCCCAGAGGGGAAAAACACTGTTGTGTTATTACTGTTGTGTTTTTTATTCATTTCTACTCCGTATTTGTTCCTTCCCTCTAGGAAGGTTAGGATGGGCTTTTACTTATAAGTCTTTAATTTTTCTTTCGTAAAATCAGAAAGCACCAATCTTCCACTTGTTTGCGCACGTTCTGCTAAAAGCTCGTCCCAATCATCAGTACCTTTCCAAAATACTTTTTTCATTTCTAGCATGGCTTCAACATTGTAAGTACATAAATGCTCTGCTGTTGTTTTTACAGCTTCATCTAATTCCTCGGTACTTTCATAAACATGTGTATATAAGCCTTTTTGTTTTGCCCATTCTGGTGCATAAAATGAATTCGCATCAATAGCTATTTGTGACATTGCGCTTAATCCCATTTTACGTTCTATAGCTGGCCCAACCACGAAAGGTCCAATACCAATATTCAACTCACTTAATTTAATGGCTGCAAATTTTGTTGCCATACAATAATCTGTTGAAGCCGCCAATCCTACTCCACCTCCAACGGTTTTTCCTTGTATGCGACCAATAATAAATTTTGGACATTTTCGCATCGCATTAATGACATTTGCAAAACCAGAAAAGAATACTTTCCCTGTTGCTGCATCATTGATATTTATCAACTCTTTAAAACTTGCTCCTGCACAAAAAGTACGGTCTCCACCACTTTTTAGAACAATAACTTTAATCGCATCGTTCTGTCCAGCTTCCGTAATTGTATTTGCCAATTTTGCTAATATATCTCCTGGCAAAGAATTATGTGCAGGATGAAAAAATTCTATGTAGCCTACTTCGTTTTCTATAGTTTGTTTTACGTATGGGTCACTCATGTTTATATTATTTTGTCATTGAGAGGACGAAGGACGTGGCAATCTCTTTATAAGATTCTTCGCTATCGCTCTGAATGACATTTTTATTTAAATTAATCCAAATTGTTCAAAGTGATGATTTAAATGTTTTCGCTCTAATAAATACCATTCGTATCGATTCAATTCTCCAAATACTATATTCTTTAATTTAGCGTCTGGATTTTCTTTGAAATATTCTAAATATTTTTCTCTTTGTGCTTTATATTCCAAAATAGCAGTCGACAAATCTTCATGTTTTAGTGTATCTAAAGTGTCTTTTTCTAGTAATGGAAATTGAGAGTTTTTTGGAAACTTCCTATAATTCCATAAGCTATTTTTTACTTTGTCTAAAATCTTTTCTGGAGTTGAAATTTCAAAATCTTGAATTTCACCTGATGCAATTTTATAAGTGTATTCTAAATGCTCTAGCATATGTTGAGGCGTCATAATTCCCCATTTTGGTTTTGTATCTTCTGAAAGCTGACTTAAGCACTCCTCAATTTTTTTAGTAGTCATTTCAACAAATGTTTCCTGCTTCTTTTGAACCATTGTCAATACCGTTGCTAGTGCCACTAATTCGTCATCAGCATCAAAGATTTCAGCAAACCATTTTACAATGCCACTTGGATGTTCTGCACTAGCAACATCTCTATCTATTTTTTGCTTACATGTTAATCGTACATAAATGGTATCACTATGATATAGTGGTCTTAAGAAACGACATTCTTCTAATCCATAATTAGCAGAAACTGGCCCTTTATTTGGATACACAAATAATCCAGCTGCAGCCGAAATTATAAAATAACCATGGGCTGTTCTTTTTTCAAAAATACTTCCATCTAAAGATGTAATATCTGTATGTGCATAGAAATGATCCCAAGTAATATTTGCAAAACCAATAATATCAGTGTCTGTTATGGTTCGCTTATGGGTTTTCATAGACATTCCAGTTTCAATATCTTCCCAATAGTATTTAAATGGATGCTGTTCTGCTTCCTTATATTTTGCGTTCTGTTGGTAAATACCAGTTATTTCGGTAATTGTTGTTGGCGACCCTTGGATTGCTGTACGTTGCAAATAATGCTTTATTCCTCGCATGCCTCCCATTTCTTCTCCACCTCCAGCACGTCCTGGACCTCCATGCACCAAATAAGGTAATGGTGAACCATGCCCTGTACTTTCTTTAGCACTTTCTCTATTTAGTACTAAAATACGTCCATGATGAGATGCTGCATTAACTACATACTCTTTAGCTATTTTATCATCATTTGTAGCAATGGAAGAGACTAATGATCCTTTACCCATTTGTGCTAAGGTAATGGCTTCATCTAAATTTTTATATGGCATTATGGTACTTACAGGACCAAATGCTTCACGTTCGTGAATCACAGTATTTTGAAAAGGATGATCTGCTCTTAAAAGAATTGGACTAATAAAAGCGCCTTTTTTTGCATCTGCACCAATAGTTTCAATTTTATCTAAATCACCATAAACAATTTGCGCTTCTTTTGCCAAGTCATTAACTGAATCTCTTACCGCTTGTACTTGTTGTTGACTTACTAAAGAACCCATTCGGACTTCTTTAAGTCTTGGATCACCAATAGTGACTTTATCTAAGGCTTTACCTAATTGAATTTGAACATCTTCAACTAGATTTTCAGGAACAATGATTCTTCTAATTGCCGTACATTTTTGTCCAGCTTTAACGGTCATTTCTTTTCTAACTTCTTTAATAAACAAGTCGAATTCTGGTGTTCCAGGTACTGCATCTTCTCCTAAAATCGATGCATTTAATGAATCGGCTTCCATAGTAAATGGCACAGATTCTTGAATTAATCTTGAGTGCGCTTTAAGTAATCGACCTGTTTGTGCAGAACCCGTAAAGGTGACTACATCCTGTGATTCAACAGTATCTAGAATTGTTTTAACGGTTCCATTTATAATTTGAAGTGCGCCTTCTGGTAAGATTTTAGAATCGATAATTACTCTTGCCACAGCTTCCGCTAAATACGATGATGATGGTGCAGGTAGTACCACAGCAGGAACTCCAGCCATCCAGTTCACAGCGCATTTTTCTAACATGCCCCAAACTGGGAAATTAAAAGCGTTAATATGAACAGCAACTCCCTTTTTTGGTACCATAATATGATGTGCCATAAAACGTCCTCCTCGAGACAAATCGATAGCATCACCTTCTACATGAAAGGGTTGATTTGGGAATAATTTTCTTAAAGAAGCATTAGCAAAAAGGTTACCGAAACCACCTTCAATATCTATCCAACTATCTACTTTGGTTGCTCCAGTTCTATAACTTAAGTCGTAAAACGCATCTTTTCGTTTCGTGAGATATAATGCTAATTTCTTAAGCATATTTCCACGTTCTTGAAAAGTCATTTTACGAAGCGTTTCACCACCTTTTGTTCTTCCGTAATTAAGTATTTCTGGAATGTCTAATCCTTCAATAGCTACACTCGTGAAAGCTTCACCTGTTACGGCATCTAGGATTGGTGTTCCTTCTTCTTTACCTGTTGTCCAATTTCCTTGAACGTAATGTTGTATTTTTTCCATATTGAATGCCTGCGAAGGCAGGTATCTTATTATTTATTTCTTCTCAATATTGTTGTATCTAGGTTCCAATTTGCACTTAAGTCCGACCAATTTGGATTCATTTCCTCAATTAACTTAATTTTCCAATCTCTTTTCCATTTCTTGAATTGAACTTCTCTAATTGAAGCCTTTTCTCCATTTTCAAACTCTTCAAAGTAAACCAATTTATCACAATTATATCTTGCCGTGAAAGATCTTGGGTAAACTTTCAATTTATGCTCTTTTACTCTTTCATCCAGATCATCTGTTACTCCAATATAAATTACTCCGTTTGGTTTATTTGCCATTATGTAGACGTACCAATGTTTCATTTATTTCTATTATGAGATTCCTGCCTTCGCCGGAATTTATGCAAGAATTCTTAAAATTCTTCCTGTAATTTTCCCTTCGATAGATTTGACGTAACCATCTACAATTTTGTGCATTGGCACTGGTGTATTTCCAGGGAAATAGTCTTTATATTTTTCAAATGAATCTTCTACTAAATCTGAACAGACCACATTAATTCGCTTGCCATCTTCTAATTCTAAAGCAACTGCTTTAACAAAGCTATTGATTGCTCCATTTACCATAGCAGCACTGGTTGTCATATCTACTGGATCATCTGCTAATATACCTGTTGATAATGTTATTGAACCATTTGGATTGAGGTAATCTTTACCAATGCGAACCACATTAACCTGACCCATCATTTTACTTTTTATGCCGATATAAAAGTCTTCCTCAGACAAATTATCTAGTTTATCCCATTTTGCATCACCAGCTATTGCTACGATAGCGTCTAGTTTACCAACAGACTCAAACATTGCTTTGATTGATTCTGAATCTGAAAAATCAACAGTAACGTCTCCAGAATTTCTCCCTGCGACAAGTACCTCATGCTTTTGAGCTAAACGTTCACTCACTTTTTTTCCAATTGTACCGTTTCCTCCTATGACTAATATCTTCATTTTATACTTTTTCTATTATTGCTGCATAACCTTGTCCTACACCAATACACATGGTTACTAATGCATATCTTTTATTTTGCTCGTGTAATTCCAATGCTGCTGAATACGCAATACGTGCTCCTGTAACGCCTAATGGATGACCTATAGCAATCGAACCACCATTTGGGTTTAATCTTGAATCATCATCTGCTAATCCCCAAGCTCTTGTGCACGCTAATGCTTGTGCAGCGAAAGCCTCGTTAAGCTCAATCACATCCATATCATCCATAGTTAATCCAGCTTTTTCTAATGCTTTATTAGAAGCCTGAACTGGACCGATTCCCATAATTCGTGGCTCTACACCAACCACTGCAGAACTGACAATTCTTGCTAATGGTTTTAAATTGTATTTTTTTACCGCATCTTCGGAAGCTATAATGGTAGCTGCTGCACCATCATTTAATCCTGAAGAATTACCTGCAGTGACACTTCCGTCTTCTTTTTTAAATGCTGCTCTTAGTTTTCCTAAAACTTCAAGGGATGAGTTTGGCTTTACAAATTCATCTTTTGAGAATTGAATTGGGTCTTTTTTACGTTGTGGGATTTCAACAGTGACAATTTCTTTGGCTAGGCGTCCGTTTTCTTGCGCTTTAGACGCTTTCATCTGACTCCAATAGGCGAACTTATCTTGGTCTTCACGAGAGATATTATATTTCTCCACAAGATTTTCGGCAGTAACTCCCATACCATCTGTACCATATAACTTGTGCATCTTAGGGTTTACGAATCGCCACCCAAAAGTAGAATCGTACATTTTTGAGTCACCTCCAAATGCTGATGACGGTTTTGCCATCACGTATGGACCTCTGGTCATATTCTCCACACCTCCAGAAATAAACAAATCTCCATCTCCTACTTTTATAGCGCGATTGGCATGAATGATTGCTGATAAACCAGAACTACATAAGCGATTAACCGTTTCACCTGGAACCGTAAATGGTAATCCTGCTAATAGCGATGACATACGTGCTACATTACGATTGTCTTCACCAGCTTGGTTGGCACAACCCATAATGACATCATCATAAGCCTCTTTTGGAATGTTTGGATTACGTTTTACAACTTCTGCAATTACCAAAGCTCCCAAATCGTCTGTACGAACAGCTGATAAGGTTCCTTTGTAATTTCCTATTGGTGTTCTTATTCCGTCTATTATATATGCTTCTTTCATTTGATATTTTCTAATTTCTTTTATTAGACAAATGGAATCTTTGATTTCATTCTTTCCAATCTTTTTGAGTTCTGTATACCACGCCTTTAAAAAGTGCTACTAATTCATCGCCACGTTTTACCTCGATGATATTAAAACCTAATTTGTTATTAACCTTTTCAATTACTGATTCAGCCACTAAATAATCACCTTCATTTAGTGCTTCAATATGATTGATACTTGTTTCAATCGACACTGCATACTTACCATGTGTATTTGCCGCAAATCCAAATGCTGTGTCTGCTAAAGAATAACTGATTCCACCATGTGCTTTGCCCATACTATTCAGCATGTCTTTTCTGATGGTCATAGCGACTTTACAACGTCCAATTTCACATTCTAGAATTTCAATTCCTAGCCAAGTGCTGTAAGCATCTTGACTCAACATTTTATATGGAATGGCTTCGCCTTTCATTAAAAAAATGTTTTATGTTCTCTACTCATTTTTCGTAATAAGGGACTGCATCGATATCTATCTTCATGATATTCTTCGTACAATCTATCTAACGCTGTAACACATTTATCGATGCCGATTTCATCTGCCCACGACAATAATCCCTTTGGATAATTAACTCCTTTGGTCATAGCATTATCTATATCTTCTGCTGAAGCAATATTTAAAAATAAAGCGTCTGCGGCTTCATTAATTAACATTACTAAAACCCGATTAAAAATTTTCTCTGCTAACGCATTATCTTCTACTGGATTTGGTTTAGTTGCACCTTCTGAATAATCATAATAGCCTTTACCAGATTTGCGACCCAAATAACCTGCTTCTGAAAAACGTTTTTGTGTAAATGCTGGCTTATATCTCGGGTCGAAATAAAATGCTGTGAACACAGTTTCTGTTACGGTATAGTTCACATCGTTACCAATGAAATCCATCAGTTCGAATGGTCCCATTCTGAAACCACCAATAGTTTTTAAACTCCAATCTATGGTTGCAAAATCTGCAATACCTTCTTCATAGATTCGTAATGCTTCGCCATAAAAAGGTCGTGCGACACGATTGACAATGAAACCAGGTGTATCCTTGGCAACTGCCACAACTTTCTTCCAATTAGAAATAGTATCAATTGATTTTTGAAGTACATCTTTAGATGTTTGAATAGCAGGAATGACCTCAACTAATTTCATTAAAGGTGCTGGATTAAAAAAATGAATACCAACACAACGTTCTGGCTTGTTTAAAGATGCAGCTATTGATGCTATTGACAAACTCGACGTGTTAGATGCGATGATACAATCGTCTGCAACATAACTTTCCAATTCTGAAAACACTTTCTTTTTTATGTCAAGGTTTTCAATAATAGCCTCAATTGTTAAGTTTGAATCAGATAAACCTTTCAAGTTATCTACATAGCTGATGTTTGATTGAATTCTATTTTTCTCATCAGCATCGATTCGTCCTTTTTCAATTAAACGATTCAATATTTTTTCTAAGGCAGCTTTAGCTTTATCTAAGGCAGCTTGATTGGTATCATATAATTTGACTTGACAACCAGCAGTAGCTGCAACTTGCGCTATACCACTTCCCATTGTTCCAGAACCAATAATTCCTACGTTCATAGTTTTATATTAAAAAGGTAAATTCTTAACATCGACGTTTCCTCCCGATAAGATAATCCCTATTTTTTTATTTTGAAATTCTTCTTTATTCTTTAATACTGCTGCAAAAGGCACAGCACATGAAGGCTCAATAATAATCTTCATTCGTTCCCAAATTAATTGCATAGCGGTAATAATTTCATCTTCTTCCACACGGATAATCTTATCGACATGCTTTTGAATAATCGGAAAATTTCTATCCCCTAAATGTGTCCTTAATCCGTCAGCAATGGTATGAAAACTATCATTGGTTTCTATTTTACCAGAAATTAAAGAGCGATATGCGTCATCAGCTTCCATAGGTTCAGCACCAATCACTTTACAGTTATCTGAAAAACAATATGCTGCCAAAGCAGTTCCTGCAATTAATCCACCACCACCAACTGGCGTTAAAATTACGTCTAAGTTAGGATAATCTTCTAACAATTCAATGGCAACTGTACTATTGCCATAAATGACCTCATCTTGATTTGATGGGTGTAAAAAAGAGGCACCTTTTTCTTCTCTAACTTTATTAGCAGTTGCTTCTCTAGCTTGGGGTGTAGATTCACATTCTATAATTTCACCTTCATATGTTTTTACACCATTTTTTTTGACTTGAGGTGCATTTTCGGGCATAACGATATACGCCTTCACATCTAATTTTTTAGCAGCTAAGGATACGGCTTGTGCAAAATTGCCTGAGGAATGTGTTACAACGCCTCGTTGTCTTTCTTCTTCTGATAATGACAATATTGCATTGGCTGCACCACGCATTTTAAAAGCTCCCATTTTTTGAAAGTTCTCGCATTTAAATACGATATCTGCTCCAACCATTTCATTTATTAGGCTTGAGCTTAGAACTGGTGTATTGTGAATAAATGGTTTTATTCTATGATGAACTTCTATGAGGGTTTCTTTGTTCAATTAATTCCCTTTAAAATTAGGCTTGCGTTTTTCTATAAATGCTGTAACTCCTTCTGCATAATCATTACTGCTTGCAGCTTCAATTTGTAATTTAGACTCTAAAGCTAATTGTTGGTCTAGTGTATTGGTCATAGAACTATTAAATAATTCCTTTATTAAACCTAAAGCTTTTGTCGGCATATTAGCCAACTTAATTGCTAGTTTAGAAACCATTTCGTCAAATTCTTCTACTGGGACAGATTTATATATCATTCCCATTTTTTCAGCCTCTTCTGAAGAAATCTTATCACCCAACATGGCTAAGGCTTGTGCTTTCTGAAAACCAATAAGTCTAGGCAAAAAGAATGTACCAGCACTATCTGGAACCAAACCAATTAAACTAAAGGCTTGGATAAAACTAGCTTTTTCATCTGCAATAACAACATCACATGCCAACGCAATATTGGCACCAGCGCCAGCAGCAACACCATTTACAGCTGCTATGATAGGTTTCTCAATCTTTCTAATTCGTGAAATAATTGGGTTGTAATGTTCGTCTAATATTTTTTTAAAACCAGGATTTAATTCTGGGTCTGTTACTTCTTTTAAATCTTGACCAGCACAAAATGCCTTCCCTTCTCCAGTTAAAACAATTGCTCTGACCTCATCGTTAGTTTCACATTCATCAAGAATACTTTGAAGACTTAATGCCATTTCGCGATTAAAACTATTAAACGCCTTTGGCCTATTAAGTGTTATTGTAGCAACTTTGTTTTCTATTTTTACTAGAATGCTTTCATTCATATTTTGCTTCTATTTTTTTAAACCTTTCGACTTACTTTGTAAGCTACTTTCAATCAAAATATATTTTGATTTCAGTAATGCTCAAGGTGATATTTAGTTTCTTTTTATAAGATTCCTGCCTTCGTAGGAATAACAATTACTTCAAGCATTTGAAATAATCAAATGGCTCTTGACAATCGTCACATTGAAATTGCGCTTTACACGCTGTTGAACCAAATTGACTGACTAATCTTGTATTCTGAGAACCACAATTGGTACACTTAACTATTCGCTTTCCGTTAAGCAATACGTCTTTATCTGCTTCAGCATCTAAAGGTGCTGCGATGCCGTAATCTTCTAATGCTTTTCTACCTCTTGGTGTAATCCAATCTGTTGTCCAAGCTGGATGTAGAATTAAATCAATTTCAGATTCATATCCAGCATCTTTTAATGCTTTTTTTATATCGTCACCGATAACATCCATTGCAGGACAGCCGCTATAAGTTGGTGTGATTTCTACTTTCACAAGACCGTTAACAAAAATAGCAGAACGCACAACACCCATGTCCATGATAGACAAAACTGGAATTTCAGGGTCTGATACTGACTCTAAAATACCTATCAATTTTTTATCTATATTTTGTTCGGTTGTTGTCATATTTGTTTCCCGTGAAAATAGAAATTTAATTAATTGCTTCTCGATACTATTTATTCGTACCTCATAAATCACTCGAAGTGACGTTCGTGTTATAATCGAGTAGCTATTGCTCTTCGATTAAGAGATTCCTGCTTTCGCAGGAATTTGTTACCATTCCATATTAGGATATGTACGCTGCATGTATTGTAAATCGCTTAATAAATAACCTAAATGCTCAGTATGGATTCCTTGCTTTCCACCTTTTTGAAAGTATTTAGATTCCGGCACTTGCAATGTTGCTTCCTCTAGCACTTGAGAAACTTGACTATAATAAGCATCTTTAAGTTTTGTCACATCTACTCCAATTCCTTCGGCTGCCATGGCCTTATCAGCATCAGTCTGATGAAACAATTCATCTGTATACGTCCATAAATCGTCTATCGCCTCTTGCATCTTTTCTTTACTCTCATCGGTACCATCACCTAAGCGCTTAATCCAATCTGAAGAAAAACGCTCATGATAACTTACTTCTTTAACACACTTATTAGCAATTGCTGATAATGTTAAATCTGTGCTTTTCTGAAGCTCTTTTAGAAACGCCAAATGATACACATCAAATAAAAATTGACGCCCAAGAGTATATGCAAAGTTTGTATTTGGTTGTTCTACCAATAATACATTCTTGTATTCGCGTTCCTTACGAAGCATTGCGATATCATCTTCTGTTCTTCCATCTCCAGCAATCTTACTCGCATATTGAAAATAACTACGGACTTGTCCGAATAAATCTAATGATATATTGGTACATGCGATATCTGTCTCCAAACTTGGTCCATGTCCGCAAAGCTCGCCCATTCTTTGTCCAAGAATTAAACTATTGTCTGCAATACCTAATATGTAATTGTATAAGTTTTCGTTTTTCATTACATGTGTTTTACTTCGTCTGGCAAATCATAAAATGTTGGGTGACGATACACCTTGTCTTGAGCTGGCTCGAATAACTCACCATTGTTCTCAGGGTTAGACGCTGTAATATGCTTTGATTCTACTACCCAAATACTCACGCCTTCGTTTCGTCTTGTGTATACATCGCGTGCATTTTCGAGTGCCATTTCAGCATCAGCAGCATGTAAACTACCACAATGTCTGTGTTCTAATCCGTTTTTACTTCTTACGAAGATTTCCCATAAGGGCCAGTTTTTTGTTGACATGATATTATTTTTAAACTGCTTGTTTTTCTTTTCGTTCTTGTTTCTTAGCCGCATGCGCCATTGCAGCATCTCTTATCCATTCTCCTTCTTCCCAAGCTCCAACTCTAGCTTTCATACGTTCTTTATTCATTGGTCCATGACCTTTCACAACTTGCCAAAACTCATCCCAGTCAATTTCACCGAAATCATAACTGCCTCGTTCTTCATTCCATTTTAAATCTGGGTCTGGAATTGTTAATCCAATCAATTCTGCTTGTGGAACTGTTTGGTCGATGAACTGTTGACGTAAATCGTCGTTAGACTTACGCTTCAATTTCCATTTCATAGATTGCTCCGTATGAACAGAAACATCGTCGGTTGGTCCTAACATCATTAAGCTTGGCCACCACCATCTGTTCAATGCATCTTGAGCCATATCTTTTTGCTCTGGTGTTCCGTTGGCTAATTTCATCATGATTTCAAAACCTTGACGTTGGTGAAAACTTTCTTCTTTACACACACGAATCATTGCTCTTGCATATGGTCCATAAGATGTATTACATAATGGTACTTGATTAATAATTGCTGCACCATCAACTAACCATCCAATAGCACCCATATCTGCCCAAGTGATAGTTGGGTAGTTAAAAATACTTGAATATTTAGCTTTACCTGTATGCAACTGCTCGTACATTTCGTCTCTAGAAATTCCTAAAGTTTCTGTTGCAGAATACAAGTATAGTCCATGCCCAGCCTCGTCTTGAACTTTTGCTAATAAAGCAACTTTACGTCTTAACGAAGGTGCTCTTGTAATCCAGTTTCCTTCTGGTAACATCCCTACAATTTCGGAATGTGCATGTTGAGACATTTGACGAATGTGCGTTTTACGATACTTTTCTGGCATCCAATCTTTAGGCTCGATTTTTTCGTCTCGAGCGATACGCTCATCAAATTGTCTTTCTAAACTTCTAATTTGTTCTTCACTCATTGTTTTTAGCTTTTAGCTGTTGGCTTTTGACCACAAGCGAGTTAATTTTTCTTTTTCAATATATTTTAAACATCAAAATCTACAACGACCTTATCGGTAGTTGGTACTGCTTGGCAACTTAATACCAGATTTTGACTTACTTCTTTTTCATCTAAAGCGTAGTTGATTTTCATTTCGACTTCACCTTCTTTCACTCCGCACTTACAAGTACTACATACACCACCTTTACACGCAAAAGGCAAGTCTGCACCTGCTCCAAGTGCTGCATCTAGAATGTTATCATATTCTTTAGTCATAGTGAAAACGAATTCTTTTCCACCATCTACTATAGTTATTTCTATACCTTCTACATTTTGTTTAGCTAAGCGCTCCTGTCTCTTTATATCTTCTTCCGAAAGGCCAGTAACAAATAATTCATAATGCACTAATTCCTTTGGTAAACCCGCGTCAATTATATACTCGCTTACATAATGCACCATTTTCTCTGGGCCACAAAGAAATACTTCGCTTGTATCAGGTATGTCAATGAATGTTCCACATAGCACCTTCATTTTATCATCGTCAAATCGACCGTTAAATAACTCTATATCTCTACGCTCTTTAGTTAAGAAATAATAAATTTCTAATCTGCCGAAGTATTTATTTCTCAGTTGCTCTAACTCTTCTTTAAAGATAATGGATTTTGCCGTTTTATTCACATAAAACAACTTACATGTTGAATTAGACTCTACTGACAAATGCGTTTTTATCATTGATAACACAGGAGTGATTCCGCTACCAGCTGCAAAAAACAAATAGTTTTTAGAGGCATTTTTATTTACCTCAACACCAAAAGTTCCACTTGGTGCCATGACCTCTAGAATATCTCCTTTTTTAACTTTTTCATTAATAAATGTTGAGAATTTACCTCCAAGAATTTGCTTGACCGCAACTTGCCACTTCGTTTCAATTGGACTTGAGCATAATGAATACGAACGTCGCACATCTTCTCCGTTGATATCTGCCTTTAGAGTTAGGTGCTGGCCTTGTCTATAATTGAACTCCTCGCGCAATTCTTTTGGAATATCAAAAGTTACTACAGATGTATCTTCTGTTTCCTTATAAATATCTGCAACCTTTAAGCTGTGAAATTCTGCCATAGTACCTAAGTCTAAATTAGACTAACAGTTGTTAGTTTATTTAGCAAAGTTATAAAATTTAATCTTAACTATTTGTTAATTCCTTTTATCAGAATTTGATTGAGTGTATTAGACAATTCTTCAAGATTTAGATCTTCTTTTTTGGGAATCCAAATGTAGAGTGACCTAAGCGTTGTTAATATTGAAAACATCATTACCTCTGGATTGGTATTTACAATCTCACCCGACGCAATTCCATCCTTAAGAATGACTCTAAAATCGTCCTCGTAATCTACACGTAATTTCTTGTAATAATTGCGTTGCTCCTTAAGATGCATCCAATCATTATTCAAGGATGCCATTCCATAAATATTCTGACTAGATATCTTTACATGTAACTGAATAATTTGTTTTAGTTTACCAATACAGTTTTCTTTCGAAGATTGAATCATTCGCATTCCTTCCGAGAATTCTTCTGCTAAAGAAATTATAATGGTATCAAGGATATCTTGTTTAGAATTGATATGATTATAAAGACTAGCCGCTTTAATTCCCATTACCTTTGCCAAATCCCTCATGGTTACAGCACTATATCCTTTTTCTTTAAAAAGCTTTGCTGCAACTCTTATGATTTCTTCTTTACGCGTTTCTTGTTTCAAACGATTACACTCTTTTATTATTCGTAAATTTAAGCAAAAAACAAGCTATGGGATTATTCGATTTTATTTTTGGTACTCAGAAGCGTCTGGTTGAAGATTACTTAAAAAATGGCGCATTAATTTTAGATGTAAGAACACAAAGAGAATGGGATGCTGGGCATATTGAAGACTCTATTCACATTCCTTTAAATGAATTAAATGAGGGCGTTGAAGAGATCAAAAAACTTAATAAGCCTGTTATTACCTGTTGTGCAAGCGGAGTTCGTTCAGCAAAAGCTGCAAAGTTTTTAAACCTTAATAATATTGAAGCTATAAATGGTGGCGGCTGGGTAAACTTAAAAAAGAAATTATAGCTTTAAAGTTTGTAAAACTTCTAAAGATTCAACTGGTGTTTGGTTGTATTCCAAGGTCCAACCCAAAGAATTGGTCAATATAAAGAATTTTGAAAGCTCACTAATTAACCGGTTTTGTGCATTAGATTTTAAATCTGAAGCTTCTATCTTTTTCGTCAATTGCTTGTTCACAGTTTCCTTAATCTCATTATAGTCTTTTGCTTCGAACTGGTTTAAAAAATCAGCTTGAATGTCATAATATTCAAAATCTGGGCTAATTTTTATTTCTTCCTCCGGAATACTTTTTATTCGGAGTGTTTTAGTTAACTCATCAACTTCATATTCTATTTTACTTAAATCGTAGCCAATAGTTACATCTGCATTCACGATGACCACGGCTTTCTTTTCAGCTTCTAATAAATCACCAAAAACTGCTTTGGAATTTTTATATGTAAAAACTTCGCTAAAATGACCTTCGGTAACCACAAGCTTTCCTACATTCTTTACTTGCTCTTGTATTAAAGCTGTATTTTCTTTTAGCGTAATTTTCTCTTCTTGTTTATCTCCACAATATTTAAAAGTGAATAGAACAATTAAGGTAATTATGACTCCGAATAGTGTTTTTCGCATAAGCTAATTTAGTGAAAATTGGTTTGAACATAGCTAAATTCAGACATAATTAAATCCTGTTTTTTTGCTTTACATCGTAGTAGGTCGTACGTCAACCCTAAAAAAACGCAAAACATCTTAGATATTCTAAAACTAAATCTTTAGGTTATAACTTAGACCTATATAAGCTGATATTCATGTGTTAAAACCGAATATAAAACCCTCAAATTTTAATAGCTAATATTATGATTAAATCCATTTCCCTCCTACTACTCCTATTTTCGACACTAATTCTTTCTGGTCAGAACATTACTTTGTTGAAAAACTATAATCCAAAGGCTAAAGAACTAAAACATAATTTAAACAAAACCAACGACAGTTTAATATTGGGTTGTGAAAATAAAATTCTTAAAGTTGAAATTTTCAATGAAGATTATGAAGATGTTGTTATTGTTGAAAATCATAAAGCTCAAATCGCTTTAAACAATCTTCCTGTCGGTAAATTTGTTGTTGAGACTAAATTAGAAGATAAAGTCATTATTATGGACTTGATAAAATATCAAGACTTTAATGAAAGGACGAATTCCACCCCTTCGTTCGAAAAAAAGAATGTTGTCGAAGGTAAAGGCATGATGTTAGACGAAAGCCTTAATTTGGTGAAAAGTGCTCCTAAAAGAAGTGTTGGATTTATGTTAAATAGGGGAAAAGCAAAAAAACAAAGTCCAAAAAAACCAAAATTCTATTGGACTATAACAATGGTAAACAATGAAATTGGCTCTATCAAAACCATGCGATTAGTAGATCAAGAAACTGTTGATCGAATGATTTTAAAAAATAAACTTATAAATAAGAACGCTTCTAATAAACTTAATGAACTCATCGTTTGGGAAGTTTACAATACTTCAAAATTTATGGAGCAACAAGTATCTAATCCTGATTTTGTCTATTCATCGACATCAGAGTTTTTTAATACATCTCCATTCTATTCTACAGAAAACATCTCTCAAAACCTCTAGAATTTATAACTTATCCTAAGTCATCGGTAAAATCGTATCCTTATATATGGCATACGATGAGTATTTGGGCGATAAAATCCGTCAAATTTTACAAACTAAAAATATTCCCTTTTACGCTAAAAAAATGGAGGAAAGCTCATTGGGACTTTTTTGCAGGTGTAATGGAGGAAAATGGAGAGAAACCGACAGAAGACATGCTCATAGTTTGCGAAAGATTTGAAAGAATTTGGCCTATAAACCCTTAAATTATAGTAAATAAAAGTGGGCAGATATCCACGAATTCCTTAGTAAGAATATTCACTACAACTAAAGCTAAGCCATTGATTAGCAATTAAAAAAGATGTCACTTATACCATGTTTTTTGCAATATATCGAAGAACTATACACGTTAACTAAAAAAAGTGCTAACCGTCTAAATTTTAGTATTACTCAAATGATTGCTCATAAATTTGTAGTGAACAACATGTATTCTAAGTAGAATATTTAATTGTTCAATTTGTTTCCCAAAAACAAAACCTACTTATTATGAGAAGATTATACATATTCGTATTCTTGCTATTGCCTGCTCTAGGGTTTAGTCAAAAATCAACGTTACTTCAAAATGTTAACACAAGAGCAAAAGAGTTAAAACACCATTTAAACAAAACTGGTGATAGTCTTATTCTAGAATGTGAACGCACTATTTATAGAGTTGAGATTTTTAATAGAGATTTTGAAAAATCGTTAATTGTAAAAGACTCTAAAGTAAGAATTCCTTTAAGAGACATTCCGGTAGGTAGATTTGTAGTAGAAGCGGCATTACCAGACAGACTGATTGTTATTACGCTTTTAAGAAACGAAACTATAAACAACCCTATTAACACACCCAGACCAGCTAGGAAGGTATCATTATTTGGTGATACGACATTAGCCTCAAATGATACACCAGTTGCCACTCCAAAAACTAAAGCAAAAGAGTCTAAGTTAGCTGTTGTAGATAAAAAGGAAAAAGCAGACATTAAGAAGGAGCTTGTTGCTACTGATAAAAAAGTAGCTGTCGTAAAGAAAAAACCTACTGTAAAAACCGCAAAAAACTTAAGCTCTACGAGCACAAAACCTCTTATTGTAGATATAGAATCTACAGTTATTGAATTAAAACGTCCTGCTAAAAACACGCGATTATCATCGTCTGAACGCATAAGTGGGAATACAGGTAATAGAATTATACAAGCCTATTGGATTGTTTATCAAACAAACAATAGACATGGCTCTGGTAAACAAATGCGATTTGGTGATGACGCCTTAGTAGATAAGATGATTGCTCATATTAACTTAGACAAGCGAACAATTGCTGGTAAAGATAATCAGTTAACTGTTTATGAAATCTATGATGTTTCTGCGTTTTTGAAATACAAAATGAAAAATCCAGATGACTATGGTCAAAGAGTAGATTGCTTTAATTCGGTACCATACTTCAAATCAGAAAGAGAGTCTAGCATACCTGAACCTAAGCCATAATTATTTCATTTTTTAAGTTCTAACTTCTCGGCAAAATAATCGCAAAAATCTTTCATTGTTGCTGTCATTTTCTCATCTTGAGTAGCTCTTAAGAAGGTATCGCTCATAGTGACCAAAGTTTGATGAAAAAATAGTTTCATTTCATCTACTGGCATATCTTTAGTCCATAAATCGATCTTTAAGGTTTCTTGAGTTTTACTATCCCAAACCGATAACATTACAGCTTTAGCTTCTTCATTAACAACTCCACCATCTTGTGCAGACCAATTTAGTTTTTCAGGCACACGATTTTCGTCGAGTTCAACATTTAACTCTATCTTAGAATGTATAGTATTAGACATTATTTTTTTGGTTTAAATTTCGATTTATTAAAAATTTCTTGAGGCTCCTTTTGTAAAATTGCCATTACATCATCATCTGTAATATCTGCATATGCTCTTACAATTTGCCAACCTATATATTGCCCTAATTTACCAGGCGACTCATTATCAAACGCTCTGTAAAACTTAGAAAAAGGGGCATTTGAGATAAAACGACTCGGTAATTTACTATCAGAACTGTACAATAGCTCTTCTTCTATAAAATAACTCCAAATCTGACTTTCATTAACTTTAGCCCACTCGATTTGCGTTTCAGAATAACCTATTTTTTCTGCATCAGTTTTAAAAGGAATCATTACATCTTTGAAGTAAAGTAGCTTCCCGAAGTAAATCATTTCTTCAAGAAAAGTTTTGCGCTTCGTCTGATAGACATATTTTTCAGCATAGCCATCTGCTACATCTACTACAATCTGTTCTGACTTAAAATTGTTTGCCAAATATTCTGGTATACCACCATCTACATAAAATCTATGATCTTTTCCTAGGTAATTATCTAACGCAATTAAAGCAATACTATCTGTAACAATCACTTTATCTCTATACTGAACATAATTAGTTAACGTTACAACTCTTGGTACAGCAAACACTTTGTCATAATATTTAACATGCTGAAACAAACGTGTTAGTTCCTCTTTGGTGTCTTTAAAATCACTGAAGGTTTTGTTAACCTCAGACAATATCTCATTATGCAATGTATCTTTAAGTCTATTTACCCAAACAGAATCTGGAGTGTATTTAGAAAATAAAAAAGGATATGCTTCTTTTAATTGAGGCAAATCTTTTGATTCTGCGTTTAAAAATGCTGTATCAAAACGTTCTACCGTAAAATCTACTTCAATATTTGCAATCTCTTTTTCGAGTTTTGAGTCCTCATTACAAGACACAAATATTAATCCTAATATTAAAATTACATAAAATCTCATCTGCATATGGCAAAACATTTTTAATCCTAAAAGGTTTCCGTTATTTTTGTTGTGCAAAGGTACACTTCTTTGTTTTAAAAATTCAAAAATTATGCAAACAGAAAAGGTTGTAAATCATATCGTAGACTGGCTTAAAAATTATGCGGTAAATGCTAGAGTTAATGGTTTTGTTATCGGAATTTCGGGAGGAATTGATTCTGCAGTTACCTCCACACTTTGTGCTAAAACGGGTTTAGACCTGTTGTGCATTGAAATGCCTATACATCAAGCCGCAAGTCATGTCACAAGAGCACAAGAGCACATAGCACAGTTAAAAAAACGTTTTCCGAATGTAAAAGATACACGAGTAGATTTAACGCCAGTTTTTGAAGAATTTAAAACCGAAGTAAGCCTTGATGGCAAACAAGCTACAGTAGATATGGCTTTAGCTAATACAAGAGCTCGCTTGCGAATGACAACTTTATACTACCATGCTGGTTTATTAGGTCTTTTAGTTGCAGGAACTGGAAACAAAGTTGAAGATTTTGGCGTCGGTTTTTATACTAAATATGGTGATGGTGGAGTAGATTTAAGTCCAATTGCAGATTTATTAAAATCTGAAGTTTATGAACTTGGAGAGTATTTAAAAGTACCTGATTCCATTATGAAAGCTGCTCCTAGTGATGGTTTATTTGGAGATGCTCGTAGTGACGAAGACCAAATTGGAGCATCATATCCTGAATTAGAATGGGCCATGCAGATGAAAGACGAAGGTAAGAAAGCTGAAGATTTTGAAGGTAGAAAACGTGAAGCTTATGAGATTTTTATGCGTTACAATACATCGAACAAACACAAGATGATTCCTATACCAATTTGCGAAATTCCCAATAAATTAAAATAATTATTGCATTTTATCGAATAAATTAGGGCAGATGCTTAAATTTTCATTAGCTTTGTTCAACGAATCTCCTCTAATTTCTTGACTTAGTTTTTTTATAATTAACCCTAACCAAAAAAATCAATTATCATGATACACATTTTGATTGTTGACAGTCACCCTATTGTAAGAACTGGACTAGAACTATACTTAGGTAGTAAGTCAGATTTTAAAATCGTAGGGAATTTAAGTAGTGGTATTGAAATCTTTGAATTTGTAAGAAGAAACAAAGTAGATGTCATAATATCCGAAATAGATTTACCAGAACTCAATGGTATTACTGCACTCAGAGCTATTAAAAAGGAGTATAAATCTATTAATGTTTTAATGTTTAGTCATCAACCTGAAGAAATTTATGCCATTAGTACACTAAAAGCTGGTGCATCTGGCTATCTAAACAAAACTGCAAGTGTTGAAGAAATTGAAGCTGCAGTTAGAAAAATTCATTCTGGTGGGACTTCCCTTAGTGACAAAATGGATAAACATTTCCGCTATGAAGATACTCGTAAAAGTAGAAGCCGAATGTTCAAAAAGCTTTCTACAAGAGAAGTTGAAGTTTTAAAACTCCTATCCATCGGAAGAAAAAACAAGGAAATTGCACAAGAATTAGATATTAACGAAAAGACAGTGAGCACTTACAAAGCAAGACTTTTTAAGAAATTGAATGTCAATAATATCGTTGACCTAATTCACCAAGCAAAGCATCATAACCTCACCTAACCTCCTATAACTTTACCTAGCTTACGTGAGAGTAGCATCTTTAGTCCTACATAGTCTTTAACATCTTCTATGATTGCCCTGCTATCTGAGTCTTCTAAAAGTGTATCATTTTTATATTCTGCAACTTTCTGATCTATTAAATAACACCGTAAACTCAAAATTGTTTGGCTTACCAATAGTGAAATAGAATGTTCTTTTTCCTTTGGAATAATTTGATTGCGCTCCCAATCGTGAAGGTTGTATTTTTCATCTTCCATTAAAATACTAGTCACAGTACCTGCAAATTCTTGGTCGAGTTGATTGATAAAATCTTTGGTTGAAAAGTTTTCATCTTGATTTAACTTGTCTATTATTGAATAGTATAGTTCCTTAAACCTTTCATTAGTAAATTGCATTTCATCTTCTTGAAGATCTAGGTATATTTTTTCGAATACTCTAGCCTCTTGTGTTGTCGGTTCTAAAGTTAAATCTCCGGTAACCTCATCTTCCTTCAATATTAAATCTTCAAACTGCTCCGTTCTATCACCATAAAGCATTAATATTTCAATGATTTTTCGTTCAAGCTCATATTGCACATTAACCTTTTGTTTCGGTTCCTCAACATGCTTTACGACCTCAAAAGCTTTTTGTTGTTGTTTGTATTGTTTATTGGCCTCCTGAGCGTCTTTTTTACTAATTTGAGCTAAAGTGCTAAACAGTACATTCTCACTAATATCCATAATGCTAGCGCATTCTTGTACATAGACTTCGCGCTTAATGGCGTCAGGAATTTTGGCAATACTATTTACAATTTCTCGAATAGTCTCTGCCTTTTTAATAGGATCGTTATTCGCTTCCTTTACAAGAAGAGAAGCTTTAAATTGAATAAAATCCTTAGCATTTTCATTGAGATATTCGGTAAGCTCTTCTAAGGTATTTGACTTTGCAAAACTATCTGGGTCTTCACCATCTGGAAACGTACAGACCTTTACATTGACTCCTTGTTCTAGAATTAAATCGATACCACGAATAGAAGCCCTAATACCTGCTGCATCACCATCAAAAAGTACCGTAATGTTATTTGTAAGCCTATTAATTAAGCGGATTTGATCTGAAGATAATGCAGTACCAGATGAGGATACTACATTTTTTATACCTGCTTGGTAAAACTGAATAACATCTGTATAACCTTCTACTAAATAACAATTATCTTCTTTAGCAATAGTCTGTTTGGCATAAAATAAACCGTAAAGTATTTTACTCTTATGATAGATTTCACTTTCTGGAGAGTTGAGATACTTAGCTGCTTTTTTGTCGTTAACTAAGATACGACCGCCAAAGCCGAGAATTCGTCCACTCATACTATGAATAGGGAACATTACTCTACCCTTAAATCTATCGAAGCGTTTTTCTCCTTTTACAATCGTTAAACCCGTTTGTTCTAAAAATTCGAGTTGATAACCCTTACCAAGCGCATCATCTGTAAAGGCTTGCCATTCATCTAAAGAATAGCCTAGTTGAAACTTTTTAATAGTCTCTTCGGTAAAGCCTCTTTCCTTAAAATAACTTAAACCAATGGCTTTACCTTGATCTGTTTTGTGAAGTGTTTTCTGAAAATACTCATTGGCATATTCACTTACCAAATACAGACTTTCACGAGCATTTTGTTGTGCCTTTTCTTCGTCTGTGCGCTCGGTTTCCTCAATTTCTATGTTATACTTTTTTGCTAAGTATTTAATCGCCTCAGGATAAGTAAAATGCTCGTGTTCCATTAAAAAGGTCACGGCATTACCACCTTTACCGCTAGAGAAGTCTTTCCAGATTTGCTTTACAGGCGAGACCATAAAACTTGGAGAACGCTCGTCGCTAAAAGGGCTTAAACCTTTAAAATTGCTGCCTGATTTTTTGAGTTGCACAAAATCACCTATCACCTCTTCTACGCGAGCGGTTTCAAATACTTGGGCTATGGTGTTTTGCGAGATCATATTACTTCCTGCGAAAGCAGGAATCTTACTTTTTTTGTCATTCCGCATTTGATGCGGAATCTATTTTAATAGCGTTTTGATAGTTTTCTGGATTCCTGCCTACGCAGGAATGACAAGTCTGTAAATTTAAGATAAACAATTTGTTTTAAAAATTTATAATCTAAATTAACTTGACTTTCTCATTTGAAACACCGAACTTCGTTAACGTCTGATATAAGTCATTAAAACGGCCTCATATCACTAAAGTTGTGCTTCATTATGACAAACCAATAACCAATGATTAAATTCTTTAGAAAAATTCGCCAAAACTTGCTTATGGAAAACAAAACTGGAAAATATTTCAAATATGCAATTGGCGAAATTGTGCTTGTCGTTATTGGAATTTTGATAGCTCTACAAATTAATAACTGGAATGAAAACCGCAAACAAAGTAATGTTATTCAAAATTACTATTACCAATTAGAAGAAGACTTGGTTGATGAGACAGACAACATAAAAGACAAAATTTCTCGAATTAGTGAAAGTATAGTTTCCTATGAACAATATTTAGAACTTACTAAAGAATCAAATTTAAAACTCATCGAAATGATAAATGCACTAACTGAAGTTAAGTTAGCTTTTTGGTATCCATCATTTAATTCTAATACTATTGGAACGTTAGAGACTACGGGAGACATAAAATTAATGTCATCTCTCATAAGACAAAAGTTAATTTCTCTGATAAGAGAACAAGAAGGAATTGTCAGTCAAGCCAATGGAAATTACAGTGTTTATTTAAGTGATTTACAAAAAGCTGGGAATTTAGGATTTTATAGAAACAATTATCACTTGAAAGAAAATAGCCATTTAAATTATACAGGAAACTACCCAGAAATAATAATGACTCTTGAGAACGCTTTATATCTTAAAAATTACACAGAAAAAAGACAAATAATTGAATTAAAACAAATGTTAATTAATGTCAATGAATTGAAAGAATTAATTAAGATTGAGATAAATAAAAAATAACGAAACACAAAAAAGCCTTAATCTATTGTTAGATTAAGGCTTTTCAACACTCAAAAATTGATTGGTTTAGTCCATATCAAAACGGACTCCGACTGAAATATTATTTTGTTCTACAGTTTGGTTTTTAAATAATGGATTAAGGTCGTATTTTACATACAATGCAATCTCACCAAGAGCGACATAACCACTTAAACCATAAACAAACTCACTGACTTCTAGACCACCACGTTGCTTATCTTTTACGCGCTCTCCATTTTCTTTGAACTTTAGTTTTTGCACGCTACCAATATTAAGGCCTGCATAACCACCTAAACCTACTTTTAATTTCTTGTGCGTAGAATACCTAAAATAGTTCTCTTTTTCAATTTTCTTAGATGGCCCGAATTCTATATGCATTGGAAATACCAAATTTGTAGTTCTAAATTTTGCTTTATTTAAGTCCGCTGAAAATTCCTGTAATACAATATCACCATCATTATTCACTAAGAAGTTATTATCCTTAATATTTAGCTTATTCCACTGAAATGAGAAACCGTACTTAAGTCTCCAAAAGTTAGTATTGTCAAAAATCCTTGTTTTCCAGGCGTATCCTAATTCTACAAAACCAGAGCCACCTAACCTATATGGCGAATCATCTAGGTCTTGTCCGTCTATTAATGCATTATTAAAACCAAAAGCAAAAACTACGTCTTCAGTTGTTCGTCTATCGTATTTTCTTGGTTTGTCATCTGCCTCATCACCAATGTAGATAAAACTTTCATTAGTATCATCATCGCCACCTATTCTAATAATTAAACGATCGCCTTCTTCATCTATTTTATATTGATAAGCGTCATAGCCATTTCTTTCTAATAAAGCTATTTTCTGATCTATAATTGCCTTTCTATTCTCTATGTTAAGCGCCGCTACTTTCGCAGCTTCTTTTTTTAAGGTTTCCGCTTCTGCTGCTGTAATTTCTTTTTTATCTAATCGTTTATTAATCTTTGCTATTTTTGATTTTAAAATAGATTTTTCCTGACCTTCTATTTTGGCTCTATCCTCTTCTAAATGACTTATTTTATCATCTATTTTTGCTATTTTAATTGAGTCTAACTCTTTATTTTGTCCTTGTAGTGTAGAAACTGTTAATGCTAAAATTGCATATACTACTAATCTTGTAATTGTATTCATAACTGTTCGTTTTTTGATTTATTGATGTTTATTTGATTTTAATTTTTTTATAAAGATGCTTCGGTTATGCTCGGCCTGACATCTCATGTTGATTTTAGTTATTGCGATCTGCAACTGCCGTTTTTACAGTTTTATAACTTTCCGTTAGCGCTTCAAACACTTTACTCCTAAAGGATTGTCCCATTTCATCCTCTACACTCATTAATAACGCGTTTGCATCTACTGTTTTTGAGGGTTCTTTTTGTAATTTCTCCTTAAAGAGTTCTTTACTCGCTAATTTTAATAAGGAATCTATTTCTCTGTCTGTAACGGTTGTGTTTTCAGATTTTAAATTATTCAATGCATCTGCAACCGCTTCCTTCATTATAGCATCATTAGTTATATTCTGTACATCTTTATTTAACTCTTCCTGCTTTTTAGATGCACTATTTTCAGTGTCTGAAGTTATATTCTCAGCAAGTTGATTTTTAGATTTAACTTTATTATTTATAACTTTTTTATAGTCTAAAATTTGAGGTTCATCAATACTTGGTAAGCTTTCATTTTCATCTTCAACAATGTCTTCTTCACTTGCTAACTCAATAGATTTCGTCTCATTTAGGTTTGGTGCCTTATTTTCTAATTGCTCTACTTTGGGTTCATCGTTTACCATTTTTTGTTGAGTGTCTTCTGCATTACTCGATTTAAAAAAATGGGCAGACACAGCTATCATTATAATCAATCCTGCAGCAATACTTAACCACCAAAAGATTGGATTTCTCGATTTCTTTTCGTCTGCGTCTAATCGTTCGGATAGTTTAGACCAACCTTCTGATGATGGAGACAAGGTGCGTTTCTCGAGCTTGTCTTTTATGTTTTCTTCGAATTTAATTGGTGCCATAACTATTGTTATTTAATTCTTTAATTTTCTTTTGAAGCATTTGTCGTGCTTTAAATAATTGCGATTTTGATGTGCCTTCAGAAATGCTTAATAATTTAGCAATTTCATTGTGCTTATAACCTTCTATCGCATACATTACAAATACCATTCGGTAACCTTCTGGCAGACTATCAATGAGCTGTTGTATTTCAGCAACCTCAATATTTGTTTTAATATTATTAGAATAATCGTGTTCTAAATATTCGTCTTCGGCAGCAAATTCTATATTCTTTTTCTGTCTTAAATATGAAATTGCTTCTCTTACCATTATTCGTCTTATCCAACCTTCAAAACTGCCTTCATTTTTAAATGTTTTAAGGTATTTAAACACTTTAAAAAACCCATTCAACATTACTTCCTCTGCTTGGTGTACATCTTTAATATAATATCTACATACACTGAGCATTTTTGGCGCATGTAACTCATACAATACATGTTGTGCTTCGCGATTGTGTTTCGCGGCTCTCTGTATGAGTTTAGATTCGTTCCGATAGCTATCGGAATTATGAAGTTGAATAACTTTCATTAAGTTGATTTGTATTGCGCTTCTATTTATAGAGACGCAATTTTGTTACCTAGGGTTGTCTGGGAAGTGAAAAATAATTGAAATAAATTTTAATTATTTGAATATCAATTATTTAAATTTTATTTTTTTCTGTCAATTACGTAATCTACCATAAGCTTTAAGGATGCCTTATATTCAGATTCGGGATAAGTTCCTAACAGATTTAGTGCTTCCTCTTGGAAGGTTTTCATTTTTGAAACCGCATATTCTAAGCCTCCATTAGATTTTACAAAAGTGATCACTTCTTTTACACGCTTTTTATCCTTATTGTGATTTTTGACCGAATTAATCAGCCAAGATTTTTCCTTTTTAGAGCATTTATTTAGCACATAGATAAGCGGTAAGGTCATTTTTTGTTCTTTGATATCAATACCTGTTGGTTTTCCGATGGCTTCTTCACCATAATCAAATAAATCATCTTTAATCTGAAAAGCCATACCTATGAGCTCCCCAAATCTTCGCATAGTTTCTACATCTAGAGAATTTGGTTTTACTGATGCAGCACCAAGGCTACAACATGCAGCGATTAAGGTCGCTGTTTTCTGTCTAATTATATCGTAATAAATATCTTCTGTAATATCGAGTTGACGCGCTTTTTCAATTTGAAGCAACTCACCTTCACTCATTTCGCGTACAGCAACTGATATAATTTTCAATAAGTCGAAATCATTGTTATCTATAGAAAGTAATAAGCCTTTTGACAATAAATAATCACCTATGAGAACAGCAATTTTATTTTTCCAAAGTGCATTAATAGAAAAGAAACCACGTCTTCTATTACTGTCATCCACAACATCATCGTGCACTAATGTTGCTGTATGTATTAATTCAATAACTGATGCTCCTCTATAGGTACGCTCGCTAACCTCACCATTATTCATCATTTTAGCAACCAAGAATACAAACATTGGTCGCATCTGTTTGCCTTTTCGATTAACAATATAGTGCGTTATTCTATTAAGAAGCGCTACCTTACTTGCCATAGAGAGTTGAAACTTTTGTTCAAAAAGTTCCATCTCGTAAGCAATGGGTTGTTTTATTTGTTCGGTTATTTTCATTATTCTCTCACAGAATAAATCTATTGAAATTAAGATATTACTGCCCTACAAATATAACTTATAGAGGTGTAGCACCATAAATAAGGGCTTTGATTTTTCAAAGCCCTTATTCGTGTATAATTATCTATTTAAATAATTTAATTCTTTATGAATTTTCTCGTTTCTGTTTTAGCATCTGTGGAAGTTATATTCATAAAATAAATACCAGAATTAAGTTTTGAAATATCGAACTGAATTTCTTGCTTTAAATTATTGCTCATTTCTAGAACAGTTTGTCCCAAACTATTAATAAACTTCACATTTTCAATCATGTAATTTGATTTCAAAGTTATTATATCATTCGCTGGATTAGGAAATATTGAAGTAATCCCTGATACAAACTCTTCGGTGCTAAGTAATGTATTTGTTGCCGAAGCTCTTACTATAAAATCATCAAATATCATCGTTTCTGAAGTAGTGTTTGATGATGCTGCAGTAGATCCTGAAAATGCAAAGAAATCTACTTCCGCTGGTGTATCAGTTGCTGTATTAGTTGACAAAGCCAAAGGACCATCTGTAATAATTTCCCCATCGATAAGAACTTCTCCCGTTATTGTGTTATAACTAATCCCGAAAGTAGAAAAAGTATTAGAGGGTATAATTAACGAACCCAATCCATATATAAAATTATCTGGTGCTGGTTCCCCAGTTGGTTGGCTATATGCTACCAATGATATTTCATTTGTAGAAGCATCTATACTTACACCGGCCAAAATTTTAGAAAAATCTGCTGTGTAAATATAAACACCGAAATCATTTTGACTTGCTGAACCGGTGTCTCCTGGGTTAATAGAAAATTCGACTTCAACGATATCATTGCCAGATGTTCTGGCTGTCCAAGATGCGGAAAATCCATCATTCCATGCAAATACTCCTCCACCATCACCATTTGGTCCAGTTAAAGTAAATCCATTTGAAGCGTTATTACCATTTGCTGTTATCTGCAAACTAGCCTCACTAATGTTTGTTGAAGTGCCTGTTCCGGGATCAATAAAAGTCATCCAGCTACCTTGTCCTGATATATTACCAGCAGTTAGCCCGTTAAAGTCTTCTGACCTAATAGATTGACCTAAAGCCATAAGAGGGATGACAAATAATAAATAAAGTAATTTTGTTTTCATATTGAATGGTTTTAATTAATACCTTAAGTTATAATTTTTCCTTCAAATAGAAGAAATAAGTTGAAATTTTAACTTTTATTAGCAAGCTGCCCACAAGCGGCATCAATATCCTTTCCTCTACTACGTCGAACAGTAACAGTGATGTTATTCGCTTCGAGAACATGAACATACATGTCTATAGCTTTTGCATTGGCTTGTTGAAACTCACCATCATCAATAGGATTGTACTCTATAAGATTTACTTTACTTGGTGCGAATTTACAGAATTCAACTAAGGCATCTACATCTTTACGTTTATCATTAATACCATCCCAAACCACATATTCATAGGTGATTCTATTTTTTGTTTTGGTATACCAATATTGTAATGCTTCACGCAAATCATTCAATGGAAATGTAGCATTAAAAGGCATTATTGAAGTTCTTACCTCATCTATTGCCGAATGTAGAGATACCGCTAATTTAAACTTCACCTCGTCATCTGCCATTTTCTTAATCATTTTTGGCACACCAGATGTAGAAACCACTATACGTTTTGGTGACATTCCTAAACCCTCTGGTGATGTGATTTTACCTATGGCTTTCAGTACATTATTATAATTCATGAGTGGTTCTCCCATACCCATAAATACAATATTACTTAATGGTCTGTTATGGTATAAGCGACTTTCATTGTCAATAGCAACAACCTGATCATAAATCTCATCTGGATTGAGGTTCCGCATACGCTTCAACCTAGCTGTTGCACAGAATTTACAATCTAAGCTACAACCAACCTGAGAAGATACACAAGCTGTGGTTCTTGTTGCCGTTGGAATTAGAACTGATTCTACTATTAAATCATCATGAAGTCTTACAGCATTTTTAATGGTACCATCAGAACTGCGCTGCATCTGATCTACTTTAATATGATTGATCACAAAATTATCTTGAAGCATTTGCCTCGTATCTAAAGATATATTAGTCATATCTTCAAAACTATGAGCAGATTTTTGCCACAACCATTCATAAACCTGATTACCTCTAAAAGCTTTATCTCCTTGTTTAACAAAAAAATCTCTTAGCTGTTCTTTGGTTAATGCTCTTATGTCTTTCTTTTTCAGTTCCATTTGATGCAAAAGTACTTAAATGAATTCGGTTTTCTCTTAAAATAAAAAAGCCTCAACTAAGAGGCTTTCTGTATTATTTTATATCATAATTAGATGATAAGCATAGCATCACCATAAGAGTAAAACTTATACTTTTCTTTTACAGCTTCGTCATAAGCTTTCTTAATGAAATCGTGACCAGCAAATGCAGAAGTCATCATTAACAACGTTGACTTTGGTGTATGGAAATTGGTTATCATACAATTAGCAATGCTAAAATCATATGGTGGAAAAATAAACTTGTTGGTCCAACCATCAAATTCATTTAATCTACCATTTGATGATACTGAACTTTCTATAGTACGCATCGATGTTGTACCAACTGCACACACACGTTTTTTATTCTCAATACCTCTATTGACAATATCTGCTGCTCTTTGTGTAATAACTATTTCTTCACTATCCATTTTGTGCTTAGACAAATCTTCAACCTCAACCGGGTTGAATGTGCCTAAACCTACATGCAATGTTACTTCTGCTGTTTCTACACCCTTAATTTCTAAACGCTTAAGTAAATGTTTAGAGAAGTGCAAACCTGCAGTTGGTGCCGCAACAGCTCCTTCGTTTTTTGCAAAAATAGTTTGGTAGCGCTCTTCATCTTCTGGCTCTACATCTCTTTTAATATATTTAGGTAATGGCGTCTGTCCTAGTTCTGTTAACTTTCTTCTAAAGTCTGTGTACGACCCATCATAAAGAAAACGCAACGTACGTCCTCTAGAAGTTGTATTATCAATAACCTCAGCAACTAATGTCTCATCTTCACCAAAATAAAGCTTGTTACCAATTCTTATTTTACGTGCAGGATCTACTAATACATCCCAAAGACGTTGATCTTGGTTTAATTCACGTAGCAAAAATACTTCAATACGCGCTCCAGTCTTTTCTTTATTTCCGTATAAACGTGCAGGAAAAACTTTAGTATTATTTAGAATCATCACATCACCTTCATCAAAATAATCGATAATGTCCTTGAATTGTTTGTGCTCAATAGTCTGTTTTTCTCTATTAAGAACCATTAATCTTGCTTCGTCTCTGTGCTCTGCAGGATGTTCGGCTAATAATTCTTCTGGAAGGTCAAAACTAAAGTGTGATAATTTCATGTAGTAATATTTATTTTTTTACAAGTCGCAAATATACAATCTCAACATAGGCCTTGTCAAGTAAAAGCGTGTTTATTTTATATTGAAGCCAATTGCACTAAAATCATCCCAAAATTGAGGGTATGATTTACTCACAACATCAGCGTTTTCGATATGAATTGAAGTTTTTAAACCTAGAGGGGCAAATGCCATTGCCATTCGGTGATCGTTGTATGTGGCAATGGATATATTACTTTTAATATCATTTGAAGCTTTTACCCTTAATGAATCTTCTGTAATGACTATTTCTGCTCCTAATTTTTCTAATTCCGTTTTAAGCGCCACCAAACGATCAGTTTCTTTAATTTTTAAAGTATGTAAACCTGTCATATAACATTCTACTCCCAAACCAAACGCGGTTACAGCTATAGTTTGTGCAATATCTGGTGCATCACTAAGATGAAATTCTAGATGAGACGTTTTTGAGTTCTCAGTTTTGACTAATCGGATACTATTTTCATTGTAAAATGTAGTCACTCCAAAGCTTTCATAGATTTTCGCTAAAACCGAATCCCCTTGTAAACTTTCTTTTTTATAAGCTCCTATTGTAATTTCTGTTCCGACAGCACATAAAGCGATAACACTATAAAAATAGGATGCTGAAGACCAATCAGACTCAACAGTTAGCGTTTGAGATTCTATATCGGATACTTTAGGTTTTACTGAAATAGTATTTTCCACAAAACTAGTTTCAATACCAATTTCGTTCAACAAACTCAATGTCATTTTAATATAAGGAACCGATGTTATCTTGCCATTTAGAGTTAATTCTAAGCCATCTTCTAATTTTGAAGCAATAAGCAATAATGCTGAAATATACTGACTACTTACATTGGCCTCTAAAGCAACTTTATTCTTAGTTAGTTTTTTACCAACTATTTTTAATGGTGGAAATCCATCGTTTTCTAAATAAGAAATATCTGCTCCTAAAGTTCTTAATGCTTCTACTAAGATTTTTATTGGTCGTTCTTTCATACGAGAAGAACCCGTTATCATCACTTCCTTACCATCTTGAATAGATAAGTAAGCTGTAAGAAATCGCATTGCCGTGCCTGCATGATGAATATCTATTATTGATTCATTGGATGTCAAAGCTTTTTGCATCAAAACAGAATCATCTGAATTAGAAAGATTTTTGATTGTTATCTGAGGGTACAAAGCTTGTAGTAGCAACAATCGATTAGATTCACTTTTAGAACCTGTTATTTGAATTGTTTGATGATTACTAAGCGTTGATTTTTGGATACTGATGTCCATAAAGGGAACTCTAAATAAAATGAATCACAAAACTACTTTAATTTCTCATTATTATGATGCCTATCGTGATCTCGTTTTGCTTTTTTATTCATTTTTTTATCGAAAGCCTCTTGTAGATCTATTCCTGTTTGGTTGGCCAAGCATAAAACAACAAACATAACATCGGCCAATTCTTCTCCTAAATCTTTATCCTTATCACTTTCTTTTTCGCTCTGTTCACCATAACGTCTTGCAATAATACGAGCGACTTCCCCGACTTCTTCTGTAAGTTGGGCCATATTGGTGAGCTCATTAAAATAACGCACTCCGTGCTCATTTATCCAGTTATCAACTTCTTTTTGCGCGTTTTTTATATTCATGGTTATGCTTTAGTAAGTATTACTTGTTCTCCTTGTTTCTCTACAATTTTACTAAAAAAAGCTTTAAAATTCTTGTAATCTTTTGCTAGGACCATAGGATTATTAATATCTAAATCTACTTTTAATTGTAAATACTTTCCGTTTTGCTTGATAATATACGAAAACTTTATACTCCCATCCATAAATACTAATGCTTCAGATGTTGGTAGAGACTCAATATTATATCCATCTGGTAACATAATATTTACAAGATATGAATCTATAAAAGGAATCACAAAATCGATTGGATATTGACGTTCTTCTAGTTTAAATGGATTTTCTTTTGTTGCCAAAAATAAAAGCGGAGAGAAATACAATTTATCACCGATTTCATCAACTCCATCAGATAGTTCGTACTCGTAGGCAATTTTAATAGGTTTCGTAATTTCTTTTCCGTTTTCAAAATTTAATTCGCTTATTTCTATATCACCTTTATCCTTCTCTAAAGATTTAATATGATCTTCTTGAGTCATAGTTGCGTATTTATCTCGGTAAGAATAAGCGACGTAATCCGTAAGCTGTTTTGACACTTTACCAGACAATGTAAAATCATCATGGATTTTTACATTGAGCATTGATTTTTCAACAGATTTTTTGCTAGGCATCATACTAAACCATTGCGATACATTTTTGTCTTCAATTAACCTTCCTTGCCAGTTCAGTACCCGTTGAGGCAATACATTATTAGCGCTATACTTTTCTGTTGCATCTATAAGTAAATATTCATTGCCTTTTTGGACACTACAAACTACATAATTAAACCCATCATGCGTTGGAAAAAGTGGAATTCCATTGTTTCTTGTACTAACTAAAATCGGGCTAGCATTAACACCTTGAGAACGCAGCATGGAAACAACCATTAAATTGATGTCAGCGACATTACCTTCTCCTACTTTATAGGCATTACGAATGCCATTTTGAGCATATTTTCCATAACGACCATTCCATTTTACTTTAGACTTTACTAAATTCTCGACTAAGGATGCTTTTTCAAAATCGTCTGTAACTCCCGCCAGCAGCGTTTCTAAATCGTCCTTATAAAAACTAAATTTATCTAGCTGCCCACCAAAATTAGAACTTTCGTAGATTGTTTTGGAGACTTCTTCCCAAGTGTTTGAAAATGATTTCTCTATTATTTTATCAGCATTCAAAACTGCTGAAAGTTCCAAAGCCATTTTACTCCTGTAATTATTTATATTTCCTGAATAAGCTTCTGCTCTTAATGCAGGTATATTTTGTTCATTGATATTGATAATGTTAACTTTATAATCAAACGGATTTGATATATTTTTTGATGTTTCATTTATTTTTGGCATATAACTGGCAGCATGATTAGGCTGCTTACTATAAATATAATATTCTGGCGTTGCTATTTTAACATCTAACTTATTAACCGGAATACTATATTGAAAAATTATATCGTCAATACTAATTCCAGGCGATTGAATTTTATACTTATATTCTATCACAGTGCCTTCCTTTACATTTGGTAATGTGAAAGAGGATATTTTTGTAAATTCATTATAGTCTTCTACAAACTTACCATCACTTTTTAATTTAACTTTTTCCATTTTACCATCTACAAGGTTGTATGAAACTCCTTTTAGCCCATTAAGAACTTCTTTATTTCCGCTACCTTGATATAGATATTCTTTCTTAGTTGCCCAATCAAAACCATCTTTATTGTAAATTTTAATACGCTCGTGCACTTCGCGTTGTTGCATAAACCCTTCTTGTGACGTATAAAAGAAACTTATACTTTCATTTCTATATAATATGGCCGCTGAGGCTGAAGAATCTTTTGGATGAAATTTTTCTTGTAGTTCCGCTTTTGATATTTTGCCAAAGTCGTAGTTTTGACTATTACTGATATTACAGCTTAAAACTAGGGTAATGATTAATAAAAAGTATTTCATGATGTAATGGTTATGATCGTATTCTATTAGTAAAAAAAAAGAGAATTACAAAGTCTTCGCTAAGACCACTTTGCTTTTATCGTGTTTTACAATTTGTTTTCTAAAGTTTCTAAAAGCCTTATAATCTTCTTTTTCGTAGTTTCCTTTATTAAGTATATAAGTTCTTACATATTTTAATTTATTCCCTTCGAGTTTTTCTATCTGAAATTTATAAATTCCGAATTTAGTTTTAAGTTCCTTAGATTCCGTCATAGCTTCCACTTCATAACCATCTGGCAGTTGAATTATAAATTCATCTATATCTTTAAAGGAGCGATTAATTGTAAATTCTAATTTACGTTCTATATAACGCGGAGGAATACTGGTCACTTTATTGAACATATTAGGTTGAAATATTAATCTACTTCCACTTTTAGAAGCATAATTAGCAGATGAGAGCTTTACATTTTCTTTGTAAACGATATTGTCTTTATCATTATCAATACTAATATTATCTATAGTAATATTGTTGATATAATCCCAATAGTCTTTGTAGTGTAGCTGCTGGTCTCTTTCCGTTTCGTTTTCAATTCCTTCATGAATACTATATTGATAACCTGTTGTAGTAATATCGACTTCTGCCACTATACTACCTGAATTATCCATTGCAATGTTAGCGATAGTCTTCTGAACACTGTCATCAGCTTCATAAATTTTAGTGTGTACAATTTCACCTCCATCTGGTTTTACCAATAACACATCCCTATCGTCTGTAAAACCTGCCGTAAACCCAAAAGGATTTGTTTGGCTTGTACACTCCAAAAATATATTTTCATCTGCATTAGGAACACAAAGAATCACATGATTTCCTTCTATTGAAGAAAACTTACTATCAATATTTCTTATACCTCTACCTCCATATACAACCGTATAATAAGACGGAACATCTACTGCCTCAAGTAATGCTTTTGTATAGTTAGTTAATCCTTTACAATCTGCATAACCCAATTTATCCACATCATTTGCCAACATTGGTTTCCAACCTCCTATACCAACCTGAATACTAATATATCTGGTCTTATCTTGCATATACTTGTAAATCAATTTAGCGCGTTCTATTTTGTCATCAACACCATCAGTAAGCTGTCGCACATGATTTTTAGTAGATTCTGGAATTTCGTCTGTACCAGTTAATAATTTATCATACATCCATTTACCGAAATCGCTCCAATTATTATTAGCGCCTTGTACATCAATCATCTTGAAGGTTTTTAGAGCAACTTTGTAGCGTGGAACAAAAGTTTTTAACTCTGGTGTATAGGCTTCATACTTAACACCGTGAATATTTTCTGCAACGAAATGATTTTCTGAAATCTCTTGAATGTTATAATTGTCGAAATTTTCTTTTTTTAACTTCAATTCAACTCCAGCTGTATTCAAAATTTCATATTCTGCATGTTGAACACTCACATAGTAATCATCAATGGGTTGCCAATTTGGAAAAAAAGCAGTGTTTTTATGAATAACTTCAGAGGTGTATTCTACTGTGTATGGATATTTTAGCGGAATGTACTTTAAATATTTTACGCGATTATCGTCGTATATTGAAATATCACTTACTGCACTTGCATCTATAAAGTCTCTTTCTTTTACCTTTTTTATTTCTTCACCAAAGTCATTGTAAATGTGTGCCTCTATGTCTTCAATTGTACTATTATCATCATAACCTTCAACTGCATTGATATGCCTATTCCCATATTCATTGAATACTGTTGTGATGCGTTTCTTAGTCACTTTTATCTTATCACTACTTAGAATTTCTACCGTTTTTTTCTCGTATCGTACAACGGCATTAGCTTTAGTCTTGAGTTCTAATGGCACGAGCAAAGCACTATAAGCATCTTCTGTCTGTGAATAGGTGATGAAAGAAATGAATACTAAAACAAGGGAAAGCGTTGATTTTAATTTAATCATTAAGCGTTATAATAAAGTTAGGAATCACAATATAAAAACTTAATTATCTTCTTAATATGATTTATATCATAAATTTCTTACGCCTAATACTTTTTCGATTATCTGCTATTTTATTAGATGATTAAAGTTTATAATTTGATTTTCTAGCTAAAAACGAAACTGCTAAAATTATAAAACAAGGTATTGCAATATATTTGAGCTCACTCACAATAACGTTTATTCCCCATTCTGAAAAGAATTTTGCTACACCAATTGGTGATACTTTAATTTCTCTAAAAGGGAAAAAATATCTTGAATTATCAAAAGGAATAAAAAAACCAACTCCTTTACCTCCCGATGTCATCGCATCTAAAAGACCATGAGACACTGTTGATAAAAACAATACTATCGCGAATACCAATTTTCTGCTTTTTCCTAAAAGAAAGGCTAATAGTACGCTCCACAAAACAGCAAATAGAATTGAATGTGTAAAACCTCTATGACCAAAAGGATGCATATAATCTATGCCAAACCAAAAGGCAAGCACATCCAAATCTGGTAAAATAGCCGATCCTATTGCCAACCACAGGAGCAACTTATTAGAGTTAGAATCAATAAGTTTTGTTGCTGTATATGCCACTAATCCATGACCAAATAGTGATGCCATTATTCCTTGTTCTTAGAATCTATGATTATTGTCACTGGACCGTCATTTATCAATTGTACTTTCATATCTGCACCAAATTCTCCAGTTTGTAATGGTTTACCAATAGTACTTTTAAGCGTTTTCTTGAAGTTTTCATACAAAGGAATTGCAACATCTGGTTTTGCTGCTTTAATATAACTTGGCCTATTGCCTTTTTTTGTACTAGCGTGAAGTGTGAATTGGCTCACCAAGATAACATCACCTTTTCCGTCTTTTAAAGAGGTATTCATCACACCTTCTTCATCAGGAAAAATACGAAGGTTAACAATTTTATTGCATAACCAATCAATATCTTCTTGTGTATCTTCATTTACAATACCAAGTAAAATGAGAAGTCCATTAGCAATTTCTGCTACTTTATTGCCCTCAATCGTAACACTAGCTTCAGAAACTCTCTGTATAACTACTTTCATTCGTTATCCCAATTATCAGTTCTATAATGCTCATCTTCTCCCTCTAAAATTTGAATGTAACTTCGGTATCGAGAATATGAAACCTCATCATTCTCAAGTGCATCCTTTACAGCACATTTAGGCTCCTTTAAATGCAGACAATTATTGAATTTACAATCTTGTTTTAAAGCAAAAAATTCCGGGAAGTAGTCACCAACCTCTTCTCTTTCCATATCCACGACTCCAAAACCTTTTATGCCTGGCGTATCAATAATTTTGGCATCAAAACTTAAATCGAACATCTCAGCAAAAGTGGTTGTATGCTGCCCTTGCATATGCTGCTCAGAAATGGCTTTTGTCTTTAGGTCTAAAGACGGCTCAATAGCATTTACCAATGTAGATTTACCAACTCCAGAATGACCTGCAAACATACTTACTTTACCGACCATTAAAGATTTTACCTTATCTATATTTTTTCCTGTTGTCGCAGATATATCAATACACTCATAACCAATGGCTCTATAAATACTTGACAAATATTTTACCTCAAATAAAGCCTCTTCGTTATAAGTATCAATCTTATTAAACAACAGAATTGTTTTTACAGAATATGCCTCAGCAGTCACTAAGAATCGATCTATAAAACTGGTAAATGTTGTTGGATTATCTATTGTTACTAATAAAAAAACTTGGTCTATGTTTGACGCAATAATATGTGTCTGTTTAGAAAGATTAACTGATTTTCTAACAATATAATTTTTACGTTCTTCTATTCTGTTAATGACACCTGTTTCGGTATTATTTTTAGTTTCTAACTCAAACTCCACGTTATCACCAACAGCAATAGGATTGGTACTTTTAATACCTTCTAACCTAAAGCGTCCTTTAATTCTACATTCATAGAATTTGCCGTTTAAAGTTTTTACAGTGTACCAACTGCCTGTAGATTTATATACTGTTCCTGTCATTAAAAATTTTACTATAGCAAAGAAACGATTTTAAACTAAAAAATCTTAATTTAGAAGCTTAATACTTAAAACACAAATCATGAAAAAAAATTTCTTATTTATCGCTGCAATTGCTGTAGGTCTAGTTTCATTTTCTTTTATCAATAAAGATAATTCTAATGAAGAAAAACCTGCTGCACAATTTGAATACAAAGTTGTAACTGTTGTAGAATCTATTGTACCAAATGGATTGGGTCGTTCACGTATGATATCTGTGAACGAAAAAAAGGACTATAAAGAATACACAACTGTAAGGTCTGGTGAAAAAGATAAAGACGAAAAAAATAAATCGAAGCGAGGTGAAATTAGAACTAAAGAGTATGAAGAAACTAAATTATTAAATTTTTATAATCTTGGTGGTATCCGTTTTCAAAACATAGCAGCTAACGATGCTATAATGACATCTAAAGTAAATGCTATGATTGCAGAAGGATGGGAGCTTTCATTTGTTAACACTGGTGTAGAAAGTTCTGGAGGAAAAGGTGATGGCCAAGGTATTTTCATTACGCGTTATACATTTAGAAGATAAATTTATCTCTTACATATTAATAAAGGCTCGCAAATTGCGAGCCTTTAATTTTTTCAGAAATATAACTACATCAAATATTTCAAATACTAACCTTTTTATATTTTCTTTTGCTAAAATAAGCCGCAATAGAAACTATAATGATAATAGCGATTAATACATAAATAAATTTCGGAATTGGTAAAGGGTCACCAGCCGCATAACTATGTAAACCCGACAAATAATAATTAACACCAAACGAGGTCATAATTATAGAGCCAAAAGCAAAAACACTTGCTACATTCAATACATATCGACTTTTTAAACTAGGTATTAATCTTAAATGCAATACAACGGCATAGATAATAACACTAATTAATGCCCAAGTTTCTTTTGGATCCCAAGCCCAATAGCGTCCCCAACTTTCGTTAGCCCAAATACCTCCTAAGAACGTACCAACTGCTAATACAAATAAACCTATTGTCATTGAAATTTCATTAATATAAGTGAGCTCTTTAATCTTAATATTTAAGATATCTTTATTCTTTTTTGTCCTAAAAATAAAAAGTAATAATGCCATAAAACCTAGAACGGCAGATAGAGCCAAAGGCGCGTAACTACTTACAATAGTTGCCACGTGTACTTTTAACCAAAATGATTTTAAAACAGGCATCAAATTCGTGATTTCTGGACTCAACCAATCTAAATAACTAACAAAAAGCAAAGCGCCCGCAAATAAAGTTGAAAGCGGTAATGCAAAATCAGATTTTCTGAATGTAAATAATCCGCACAACAATAAAACCCATGCTACAAATACCAACATTTCGTAACCATTACTCCAAGGTGCGTGCTGTGCCACATACCACCTTAAAATGATATTACCTGTAAAAACAATAAAGCTAATAAGTGTTAGCAATATCAATATATTCCAGAATATTTCTACGATCTTCTTTTTAGTAAAAATCTTAACTATAGAGAGTACTAAAAGCATCATGCCCAAAGTAAAAAACACTTGAAACAACCAAAAATTAAGATTTAATTGATTGTACCATAACTCGGCTTCAATACGTTTTTTGTTCGGAATAATATCTTTACCCAAAACATCTTGAAACGTTTTTATGTAAGATAGTTTTTCACTAGCATCTTCCCATTTTTTAAGACTTACATCACTATAATAATTTGGAATAATTTGCTGTGCAAATTGACCATCTTCTTCAGGAAAATCTTGAAAGTGATGCGTATGGCTATACCATGTATTGTTTTTATCGTTACTATTAGGAAATACCTTTAAATAATTACCTTCAAAGACATTAAACAAAATATTAAATCGTTCATCAACTTTGATAATTTCTTTATCAAATTCGCTACGTTCAGCAGGTTTTTTTTGATTAGCGTCCTCTACAGCTTCTGACAATATGTAAGCGCCTTTCTCATCCAAAAAGCCTTTAAAAGACACCAAACCATCTTCACTAATATTTAAGTTTTTAAAAAGGTCACCTCCTTTCTGTTGATCAACTTTTATAATAGGAATAAATTGCCAAACATTAGCAGAAGCTTGCATTGACAAAAATGCTTGATTAGCATTTAATTTTACACTCTCCCCATTTTTAGTAAATTTAAAATACGGCTTACGAGAAAGTTTTCTTAAAAATTCTGAAGCCAGCGTGTTTAATGGCTTTATACGACCATCTAAATCTTGCACCATTAGACGTCCAAACAATTCTGCATGTTGCTCATCAACAGCTTGTTGCTTAACAGTCTCTATAGTGATTTCTGGTACTTTAGGTACTTCATTTTGAGCAAAACTGATACTAGAAAACCCTAAAAATAAAAGTAGTACTGAAGCTTTTTTTAATTTCTTGAGTTTCTTATTTATTGCTGTAAATCGTGATGATTTTCCGAAAAGTGTAAAAAACATACCTATCATCATTAGATAATAACCTAAGTAAGTCACATTAGTACCTAATGCATCATGGTTAACAGCTAAAACAGTGCCTAACTCGTCCGTATCATAACTTGCTTGAAAAAAGCGATAGCCTTTATAATCTAAAACATTGTTCATAAAAATACGATAGGGCATTTCCGTATTATTGTCAAGAACTTTTACTTCACTCGCATAAGCAGATGGGCTTGTAGAACCAGGATAACGTTCTAATTGAAAATCATCTAACTGAATTGCAAATGGTACAATTACTGGCTCAGCACCATAAGATAATGAAACATTTATACCGTCTATTTCAACATCGTGCGTTGTTGGTAAAAAACCTTGTCTGTAAAGCAAAACCGCTTCTTTTTCGGTCTCATTTATTCTAACATTAACCACCAACGCATCATCTTTTAGTTCATCATTATCTTTTGGTTTTTCAGCCTCACTTGCTAAACCAATTGTTGCTTTAGGATGATACGACAAAGGCACAAAAGAGGCATCACCATCTCGATACAACGTGCGTAATTGTATACTTTGCAAACTATCTTTTTTGATGGTGCTAGCAGTTTCTGTTGCCATAACAAAAGCACTTAAATTTCTAGGTGAAAAAATATAAAATTTACCATCATTTTCAGTAATATTTATGACGTCTGGTTCATCAACATCAAAACCTACTTTGTGTTGATGTTGACCAATAGCTTCAACTTCTCCTTTTTCTAAAAACACAGATTCTCTTCCTTGCCCTGCAGAAACCACCATCTGAATCATAGGCTTTCCATTAGGTTGATCATCTTTAATCTGCGGTATGGCATCTGCAACAAATTCGTTATAAGAAACTGTTATTAGCTCACCTTCAAAATCGGTCGAAATTGAAAAATCGTTATTACTTAACGGTGAGAAATTGATTGGTTTTCTAACTGATTTACTTGTATTACCATTAGTAAGGTGAACGTGTAAATAATTGGCATCTGATATTACAACATTAGACGAGTTACCTTCTCTTATTCGCATAATACCTCCATATGATGCATAGCGTGTAATCCCAGCTCCTAGTAGAATAATTATAAAAGCTAAATGAAACATAAGTAATGCCCACTTATTGCGTTTCCAAAGTTTATATTTATAGATATTTGCTATAAAGCAGATACCTAATCCTATCATTACAAGTTCAAACCACCAAGCTTCATAGATGATTTTCCAAGCAGTAGCCGTACCGAAATCATTTTCGACAAAAGTAGCAACAGCCATTGCTACAGCAAATACAACTAAAAGTAAAACGGCTAGTTTTGACGATGCAAAAAACTTATATATTTTATTCATTTAATGGTCTATTTTACAATTTGGCTAAAAAAAATACCTCAGTAATGTTAAAGAGGTATTTTTCGTTGTTTGATTTAAATTTAGTTAGCAGATGTCACTGCTTTTTTAGTATCGTATTTTGCCTCGCGTGCTTTGGCCTCTTCTAACCATTTTGGTAATACGTTTTTCTTAAATTCTGCTTTTTCAGCTCTTAGTTTTTCCATATCTAGACCAATAAACTCTTGTGCTTTTTCTTTAGTCGAAATATCAGGCATATCGATAGGCTTATTATGACCTAAATCAGCTAACATACGTGCTAGTTTTAATCTAGCTTCCTGAGCTTTTACTAATCCACTACCAATTACTCTTGCTGTTTCAACAGGTGAATGAAATGAAGCTCCATGTGCTGCAGCAGAATAATCCCAACGCCACTGTGCATGTCGTATATCAGTTAAAATAGGCTTCATTTGTTCTTCCGTAGCACCAAGTTCCCAACACTTAGCAGCTTCTAGGTGTGCATTAACTAATAAATCTTCTAATTTTAAACGGTTCTCAGATGCTTTTTGCTGTCTCTCATACACATTTGCAATAAGCTTTTTAGACTCTTCTCTATGGCATACTTGGCAAGCATTAGACGTATTGTTTAGAGGTGATTGAATATGATGATCTGTAAATTTTTGTCCGCCTTCACTTTTGTAAGGCATATGGCAATCTGCACAAGACACACCTCTATCGGCATGTACACCTGTTGTAAACGTTTCATAACCTGGATGCTGTGCTTTTAACATTGGTGCTTTACTAATTTTGTGCGTCCAATCTTTAAATTCAATATTATCATAGTAAGCTTCCATAGCTTCTACTGTCATACCATCTTTCCATGGAAATTTTAGATATGGCACACCCTCTTTTCCTGGGATTTTTTTGTCAAAATAATACTCTACATGACATTGTGCACAAACCAAAGAGCGCATCTCATTATGCGTAGCTTTATTGATATCTTTTCCCATAGCATCAAAAGCTTCGACTAAAGCTGGTCTTGTGATACGTAATTTCATACTTTTTGGATCGTGACAATCTGCACAACCAATAGGATTTACTACTTCTGAAACTTTTCCAGCCCATTTGCCACTATAGAATTCAGCAACACCTATTTCATTCATCAATCTAGGTACATCAGGACTTTTACATGTCCAACAAGTAGATGGCATAGGACCATCCTCTTTAGTTGTTGGTCCACCGACTCGTAACGAATTATGAAGATCCTCAATAGCATAAGCATGTCCTCTGCCTTGGTTATAATCTTTTGAGAAACCATAACCTGCAAATAACACTACTAATCTTGGGTCTTCCTCTAGCACATCTTTCATAGCAGAGCCTCCTTGATAGGACGCAAATGTCGTATCTAAAGTTTGTAATGATGATTGATATTCCTTAGGAAAATTTTCTCCCCAAACTTCATTTCTTGGTTCATTTTCTGCAATATCAACTTTAGGCACAAACTGATATTTGGCTTCCGATTTTCTATTGATAATACTTGATGCTAACAAACCTAAAAGGAAAACGGCAATGATGGTTACTATAAATAGTACTTTGTTTTTCATAATTAAATGATTTATTCTTTATTAATTTCTTTTTCTAACCATAATGGAATCACAGTCTCATCCTCTTGATCAGTTGGTAAAGGTGCAATATTAGTTCTTGTTGTTAATATCCCATGAACTTTACCATGCGGAATTTGTTTATGACAACTCCAACATTGACGACCTGTTCTACTTTCATTATGTCCTTCTAGCCAACCTTCATATTTAACTTGCGTTACTTGTTGAACGTGGCAACGAATACAATTTTGCTGAACCACTTCTTGAGAAGCTTCTTTCATTTTAATAACATCTGGTTCTGCACGAGCTGTAAAGACAGAGGCATGGTAGAGTCCATCTTTAGCTTTAAAATAATATTTGTTAAATACATTATCGTGTGGCACATGACAATCGTTACAATTTGCCCATTCGCGGTGCGAGCTATGCATCCAACTGTTATAAACAGAAGTCATTACATGACAATTAACACATGCTTGAGGATCATCAGATAAATACGATGTAACCTTAGCTTCTTGTGCCATAAATAGACCTAAGCCAATTATAACAGCTGTAAAGAAAAGTGCAGTTTTTCGCCAATTTCCTTCTTTTGGTAATATGTTGAATTTGAAACCCAAGTCTTAATTAAATGTTAATAAAGTTACGTTTTTTTTAGAATCTATACTAATCGACTTTATTAGTGAATAACGTTGGTCTAATTGTTAGTTGCATCCAAGCCCAATTATTAGTATTATCGCTTGGTCTTCCCCCTTTAATAAGACTCATACTATCTGAAGCAAACATATGAGAATAACCTATATTAAGTTTTACATTTTTTATTAGGTTCTGGGTATATACCAAATCTAATTCTGTACCCAAGTAACTATTTTCGTCTCCACTAAAACTCGCATTTGCACCGAAATAATGAACTTTGGCTAAGAATGTAGACTTTTCTCCGGTTTTAAAAACAGCTTTAGCATAAAGGTCATTTAAACCCACATTATTGGCATGATTTCCTACATAGAAGTAGTCCATGAATCCATTGAACTTATGATTAGTTCCGTAAAGTGGGAAAAAGGATTTATTTTTTGAATCTCCATCTTGATCTGTTCCGCTTAACATTTCAAACCCTATTCCAAATAATGTTTTAGCAGGTTTGTAGTTAGCTTCTAGTGCGAGGTTATAAGCACTAAGATCTGTTGATCCATCAGATTTACCTAATTGATAGTATGCGGAACCCATGAGCTTTACATTATCTACAGGAAATTTAAAATGAGAGCCAACCGTATGTCTATAGAATACACCATCAGGTTCATTATTATTTATACCAGAAAAATCTTGAAATCCCGTATTCAGAATTAAAAAACTAGCTGAGGACTTTTCCCAACTCTTTTTAAGGTAAGCATATTGCATGGCTTTATAGGTAAATGCTCCTTGTATAAAAAAGCCATTACCTTCCCTTTGTTGTGATTCTTGACTAAAGGCAAAGCCTATATCGGCTTTAAAACTACCTTTATTATAGCGCAATAAAGCCGCATCATGAAAACGTCCTTGCATGGCCCAATCTAATCCACCAAAAATACGTTGATCATCATAGGAAATGACTTGTCGACCTAATTTTGTAGACCAATTTTCGCTAATCTTATAATCTATCCATGCCTGAAACAATGAAAAGGAATTATTACTATCAGTGGGATCTATTTGTCGCGTGTCTCCCCAAGTACTCACATCTTGAACGCTCATCATAATTGTGAGCTTATCCATTTGATAATTAAAATTTAACCGCGAACGCTGCACTACGAAAGCTGCTGGCTCTGCATCATCAGGAAATAGATTGTTAAATCCATGACGATATTCAAAACGTGGTCTAATATCTGCATCAACTTTAAACTGAGCAAAAGTGCTACAAAAAGAAAACAACAATACAACTAAAGATATTTTTTTGAAAGACATAACTATTGGTTTTTAGTACAGCCAAAATTAATCTTTAATTTATTTTAAAAATGTGACAATTGTCATAGAACAAGTTGTCTTTTTACATCAGTAAAAGTTTAATAAAAAAGGCTCGCAATTTGCGAGCCTTTTTTATTCTATTAATCTTAATGATTAATTATTTTCTCTTGATGATTAATAGATTCTTGATGAATCGCCTTAAACATTTTTAGAATAAACTCTTCACTGAGACCTCTTTCGTCACCTTCTAATACCATTTTACCTAAAATCTCGTTCCAACGTTTGCTCTGCAAAACTGCCACGTTCTTTTGCTTTTTTAGTGTACCAATTCCATCAGCAACTTTCATACGTTTTCCTAACAAATCAATAATCTGATTATCAACGACATCGATCTGAGCTCTTAAATTATTCAGTTCAGAATTATATGCTGCTTCAGGATCTGTTTCTTTTCTAATCTTTAAATCTTGCATAATCTGAACTAAGGTTTTTGGTGTCACTTGTTGCGCTGCATCACTCCATGCATTATCAGGATCGAAATGTGTTTCTATCATTAAGCCATCAAAATTAAGATCTAATGCCGTTTGAGATACATCAAAAATCATATCTCTCTTTCCTGTAATATGAGATGGATCGTTAATTAACGGTATATCTGGAAACTTATTTTGAAACTCAATAGCTAATTGCCATTCTGGTATGTTTCTATATTTAGACTTTTCATAAGTAGAAAACCCTCTGTGTATTGCACCTAAGTTTTTAATTCCGGCTGTATGTAGTCTTTCAATACCACCTAACCATAGGGCCAAGTCTGGATTTACAGGATTCTTAACCAATACGATTTTATCTGTTCCTTCTAAAGCATCTGCAATGTCTTGCATAATAAAAGGGCTAACGGTAGATCGTGCTCCAATCCACAATAAATCCACATCGTGTTCTAAAGCCAATTCAACATGATTTCTATTGGCAACTTCTGTAGCTGTTTTTAAACCTGTTTCTTCTTTAACTTTTTGCAGCCATTTTAAACCTAAAGCTCCAACTCCTTCAAAGTTTCCTGGACGTGTTCTTGGTTTCCAAATACCAGCTCGGTAATAATTAACGTCTGTATCTTTTAGCTCGTGAGCTATTTTTAATACTTGTTCTTCTGTTTCTGCGCTACATGGTCCTGCAATTACTAAAGGATGATCTAGTTTCATATCATCTAACCATGTTCTCATTTCTTTTTTATTCTCCATTTTTGCTTATTAATCTTTTCTAAGTTTTTAATTCGTTTGTATAAGTAGGTTTCGACTGCGCTCAACCTAACAATTAATTGAAATTTAGTTTTTGAGTTTTTTAATTATTGTATTCCGTTTAATATATCTTTTATATGATTTGTTGTTTCCATTTCGTTATAGACAGCTTCAAAATCTCCATCTTCCATGAGCTTTTTAAAATACTCTAGATTATTAATATACTCATCTAAAGTCTCTATAACATTGGTTTTATTTTGTTCAAAAATTGGTGTCCACATAGCTGGTGAACTTTTTGCCAAACGTACTGTGCTTTCAAATCCAGAACCAGCCATATCAAAAATATCACGTTCGTTTTTTTCTTTTTCAATTACTGTTTTACCTAACATAAATGAACTGATATGAGATAAGTGCGAAACGTATGCAATGTGCTTATCGTGTGCCTTTGGATTCATATATCGAATTCGCATTCCTAATTCTGCAAAGACCTTTAATGCTTTTTCTTGAAGTTTGAATGCTGTTTCTTCTACCTCGCAAATAATATTGGTTTTGTTTTTGAACAAATCATAGATCGCCGCTTTTGGACCCGAATATTCTGTACCAGCGATAGGATGTGCTGCCAAATAATTTCTTCGTTTTGGATGATTTTTCACTTTAAGACAGATATCTTCTTTGGTAGAACCAGCATCAAACACAATGGCATTATCAGAGACCTGATCTAACACTTTCGGCAAAACAGTTAATGTGGCATCCACAGGAATAGCAACCATAACCATATCAGCGACTTCCAAATCTTCAAAATTTGCTTTTTGGTCAATGATTTTAAGGTCTATTGCTTCGTCTAAATGCGTTTCATTTGCATCAATCCCAAAGAGATTACTTTCTGGATATAATTTCTTAATCTCCAAAGCGAAACTTCCTCCAATTAACCCTACTCCTATGATAAAAATGTTATTCATACTAACTAAACTCTTCCTATTGCTTCTTTTATATTATCTTCTGAAGCGCATAATGAAAAACGCACATAACCTTCACCATTGCTTCCAAAAACAGTTCCTGGTGTTATAAAAATTGAATGCTCTTTTAATACTAAATCTGTAAATTCTTCAGATTTAATATGTGATGGTAATTTTGCCCAAACAAATAATCCTGATGCATATTTATCATATGTACAGTTGAGACTATCGGCTAATTGCCAAATTAATTCGCGTCGTGTTTGGTAGACACTATTCAAACTTTGAAACCACATGTCTGAGCATTTCAGAGCTTCAATAGCTCCTTTTTGTATGCCGTAAAACATGCCTGAATCCATATTACTTTTTACACGTAATACTGCACTCACTAAATCGTAATTACCGACTAACATACCTACACGCCAGCCAGCCATATTAAATGTTTTGCTTAGAGAGTTTAATTCTAAACATACTTCCTTAGCGTCTTTATATCTTAGAATACTAATTGGTTTGTCATTGAGTATAAAACTGTAAGGATTATCATTAACAATTAATATATCGTGCCGTTTTCCGAATGCAATAACCTTATCATAAAACTTATTATCTGCATTGCTCCCTGTTGGCATATGAGGGTAATTAATCCACATAATTTTTACACGACTTAAATCTAATCGTTCTAAAGCACTGAAATTTGGTAACCAATTATGGTCTTCTTTTAAATCATAATAAACTGGTTTTGCCTCTAACAATTTAGTAACAGCAGCATACGTTGGATAACCAGGATTTGGTACTAAAACTTTATCGCCTTTATTTAAAAATGCCATAGAAATATGCATAATACCTTCTTTACTTCCCATTAGAGGTAACACTTCTGTCTGTGGGCTTAAATCTACTATATACTGTTTTTTATAAAAGTTTGAAATTTCTTCTCTCAATTCTGGCAAACCTTGATAGCTTTGATATTGGTGTGCTTTCTCATCCACTAAACTATCTTGAAGCGATATGCTAGCCTTAAATGGTGGTTCTAAATCCGGACTTCCAATAGCTAAACTAATAATCGGTTTTCCTTGGGATTTTAAAAGCGCAACTTCCCTCAACTTTTTAGAAAAGTAGTATTCTTCAACATTTTTTAAGCGTTTAGCAACTTCAATCATAGTCTCGCATTTTTATATTCGCCTAGTACTTTAAAATTCTCTGCCATTATTTGCATAATAGAAGATGCTTTTTCATAATATTTATAATCCTCGAAAGTCACATCAACAAAAAAAGCATATTTCCAAGGGGTTTCAATTTTTGGTAAGGACTGTATTTTTGTTAGATTGAGTTTACAATCACTCATAACATTGAGTATGGTTGCTAAACTGCCGCGTTTGTGATCTAATTCAAATTTTATGGAGGCCTTATTAAGTCCTTTTTTATCAGTTTCTAAATTTTGAAGTTTCACAATAACAAAGCGTGTCTCGTTATGCTTTATAGTCTGTATACTTTCAGCCAATATTTCTAATCCATATAATTCTGCGGCATTGTTACTCGCTATTGCAGCAATTCCTTTTATGCCTTTATCTGAAATTTGCTTTGCAACATCTGCAGTATCTTTAGCTTCCACCAATTTTATATGTGGATAATCTTTAAAGAAGACTTTACATTGTAGCAAAGCCATAGGATGTGAGTGTACTTCTTTAATATCTGAAATTGTTTGTTCAGCTAATGCCAAAAAATTATGCTGAATATCTAAATAATGTTCTCCAACGATACTCAAATTATGTCTGTCTATAAGCGCATAATTAGGAATTATAGAACCTGCAATAGAATTTTCTAATGCCATTACGATATAATCTGAATCGCCTTTTAGAAGACTATCTACAGTACCATCAAAAGTCATGCACTCTACCACGTCTGTGTTTGTGCTAAAAAATCGCTGAGCGACCTCGTGATGAAACGATCCTTTAATTCCTTGTATGGCTACTGGTTTATTCAAATTATTATATTCTCCTGTTAAATCCCGATTTTCATCGGGATGAATTCAATCAACTAGTTTTAATTCGCCTGTGGGCTTTTAAAACTAGGATTTCTTTCAAATGAAAAAGTCTCGATTAAATCGAGACTTTATAAATTATATTTTAAATAAAACATACTTAGTCTCGTTCCTTTAGCTAAAAAAGAAATAAAACCAGTTATAATATGTTCTAGATATGTTCATTGTTATTAATATGTGGCTAAAGTAATTATAATTTTTACAAATCAAAATGTGAACATCGCTTTTTTTATTGATATCTATAAAGTTTTAAAGAATTAGCAATAATTATGATAGAAAATTCTGATTATTATAGAGATTGATTAAAAATTTGTCTAATGTTTTTAGGCAAACTAGTATTTTTGAATAAATTTATTTCCTTATGTCTATTGAAGTTCAAAACATTACAAAACTGTATAAAGATCAAAAGGCGCTTAATGATGTTTCTTTTAAAGTAAATGATGCAGAAATTGTTGGATTTCTTGGCCCAAATGGTGCCGGAAAATCGACTATGATGAAAATACTTACTACATACATTGAAGCTTCTGAAGGTTCTGCAAACGTTAATGGTTTTGACGTCTCTTCTAACAAAAAAAGTGTACAAAGTAGCGTTGGATACTTACCAGAACACAATCCCCTTTATACAGATTTGTACGTAAAGGAATATTTAAATTTTAATGCGAATGTCTATAGTACTTCAAAATCTAGAATAGAAGAGGTCATTGAATTAACTGGCTTAACACCAGAAGCACACAAAAAAATTAGTCAACTATCTAAAGGCTACAGACAACGTGTTGGTTTAGCAAATGCACTATTGCACAATCCTGAAGTATTGATTTTAGATGAACCTACAACAGGTCTCGATCCAAACCAATTGGTAGACATAAGAAATCTTATTAAAAACATTGGTAAGGAAAAAACGGTTTTTCTTTCTACTCATATTATGCAAGAAGTGGAGGCCATGTGCGATCGCGTGATTATAATTAATAAAGGTAAAATTGTTGCTGACAAATATCTAAAAGATCTTAGAGAAGGCCAAGAACAGGTTGTTGTTGTTGAGTTTGATTACAGAGTTGAAGACGCTTTTTTATTAAAATTACCAAAAGTTACTTCAGTAAAGAACACACACGATTTCATTTATGAAATTAAGTTCTCAACAAAAGAGGATATGAGATCTCATGTATTTGATTTTGCGCACGACAATGAATTAAAAATTCTTCAATTAAATCAGAAAAATACAAGCTTAGAGAGCTTGTTCAGAGACTTAACAAGCAAATAGTATTTAAGGATTGGTTAACCAATTTTATTATTTCGTTTAAACCATGACAAATATCACCTTTAGAAAAGCATGCCTATATTAAATTTACACCATATTTTTGTTAAATCAAATGACTAAGGATATCCTGTTTTACAATAACCAATAGTATATCTTTACAACAAATTACAGGTACAATGAGCAAAGGAATTTATGTCGCTACCATGGAACCAAACAGTGGTAAGTCTGTTGTGGTTTTAGGGCTTATGCGCATGCTTTTAGGTAAAACGGCAAAAGTAGGTTATTTCAGACCAATAATAGAAGATACTAAAAATGGGGAATTAGATAACCATATCAATACTGTTCTATCTCATTTTGAATTAGATATCAATTACAAAAAAACATTCGCTTTTACTAGAAGTGAGGTATTAGACCTATACAACCAAGGCAAGTCTGGAAAAGTAATAGATGAAATCATAAAGAAGTATAAATATTTAGAAGATCGTTTTGATTTTATACTTGTTGAAGGCACAGACTTTTCTAATGAAAACACCAATTTAGAATTAGATATCAATATCCTTATTTCAAAAAACCTTGGACTTCCTGTAATTATTGTAGCAAACGGTTATAAAAAACCACTAGATATTATTGTAGACAATACCCAGTTAGCATACAATACCTTTAATGAAGAAGTTAAAGTACTTTCCATAATTGTCAATAAAAATAATCCAGATGACTTAAAAACATTAAAAGCACTTTTAATAGGTCGGATTCAGGAAAATACAAACATAGCTGTTATACCAACCATAAAAAGTTTATCGTCACCAACCATTAAGGAAATTTCTAAAGCCCTAAATGGAACTATTCTTTTTGGTGAAGACATGATTAACAATGAATCTGAGCACTTTGGTGTTGGTGCCATGCAATTACGAAATTATTTAACACATCTAAAGGAAAACACCTTAGTGATAACGCCAGGTGACCGAGCAGATATTATATTGGGTGCACTACAAGCCAATATCTCAAAAAACTATCCGAAAATCTCTGGAATAATACTAACAGGTGGATTGATACCAGAAAAGCCGATCTTAAAACTTATTGAAGGACTTTCTAGTATATCACCAATAATTAGTGTCAAAGAAGGAACTTTTGGTGTTGCTAATGCCATAGGTAAAATTAAATCTAAAATTTATGCCGAAAACACTGAAAAAATAGAAACTTCTATAGCGTCATTCGAAAAATTTGTAGATACCGACAAACTATCTAATGATCTAATTACCTTCGAGTCAGAAGGATTTACACCGAGAATGTTTCAATATAATTTATTGCAAAAAGCCTTAAAAGACAAGAAACATATTGTACTTCCAGAAGGTTACGACGAACGCATCCTAAGAGCCTCTGCGAGGTTAATTGATGCCCATGTGGTAGATTTAACTTTAATAGGAGATGAAGACAAAATATTAGAGCGGATTAATAAGTTTGATATTCCATTAGACACCTCAAAGATTAGCATTGTATCGCCTCAAAAATCTGAGCATTTTGATGATTATGTAAACACATTCTATGAATTACGAAAGCATAAAAATGTAAATTTAGATATGGCAAAAGATATGATGTCTGATGTCTCTTACTTTGCCACAATGATGATTTATAAAGGTCATGCTGACGGAATGGTATCTGGAGCTATACATACAACAGCTCATACATTACGTCCTGCGCTTCAATTTATAAAAACAAAACCAGGAGTTAAAATTGTATCCTCTGTGTTTTTTATGTGTTTGGATGACCGAATCTCAATTTTTGGAGATTGTGCTATTAATCCAAATCCAAATGCAGAAGAATTAGCTGAAATTGCAATATCCTCTGCTAAAACAGCTCAAGATTTTGGTATAGATCCAAAAGTAGCAATGTTATCCTATTCATCAGGTGCCTCAGGAAAAGGTGAGGATGTCGATAGAGTAAGAGAAGCAACCGAAATTGTAAAGAAAAAAGCTCCACATATTAAAATAGAAGGCCCTATTCAATACGATGCGGCTGTGGATATGCGCATCGGAAAAAGTAAATTACCAAACTCTAAAGTTGCAGGACAAGCTAGTGTTCTAATCTTCCCTGACTTAAATACAGGAAATAACACTTACAAAGCTGTACAGAGAGAAACTGGTGCTTTAGCAATTGGCCCGATGCTGCAAGGATTAAACAAACCTGTAAATGATTTAAGTAGAGGCTGCACAACAGACGACATTTATAGCACTGTAATTATAACTGCCATACAAGCCCAAGAATTTTAGACCATGCAAAAAATATTAGTCCTTAACTCTGGAAGTTCTTCTTTAAAATTTCAATTATTCCTAATGCCTGATGAAACTGTTTTATGTTCTGGTTTAATTGAGCGCCTAGGAACTGATGATGCGAAATTTATATTTGAGACGAAAGATAATTCAATTGAAGTGATTACTTCTATTGTTAATCATAACGCAGGATTACAATTATTAGCAAAACAATTATTAGATAAAAAAACAGGAATCATAAAATCTGCTGAAGAAATCGATATTGTTGGTCACAGAGTAGTACACGGTGGAAATTACTTTAGTGATACAACAGAAATAACTTCGGATGTAAAAGCAAGAATAAAAGCATTATCATCTTTAGCTCCATTACATAATCCTGCTAATTTAGAAGGTATTAAAGTTTCAGAAGCTATTTTTAAAAATGCAAAACAAGTCGCTGTTTTTGATACAGCTTTTCATCAATCTATACCAGAACATGCCTATAAATATGCCATACCAAACAAATACTCGGATGAACATGATATACGTCTGTATGGCTTTCATGGTACAAGTCATAAATATGTAAGTGAAAAAGCTATTGAATTTTTAGACAAAAAAGAGTCTAAAATAATTACGATTCACTTAGGCAATGGTTGTAGTATGTCCGCTATAAAAAACGGCAAAAGTATAGACCATTCTTTAGGGTTTTCACCAATTACAGGATTAATAATGGGGACGCGCTCGGGTGATATTGATCCAACTATAATTTTTCATCTCGCCGAAAAATTTAAATTAAGCTTAAAAGAAATAAATATCTTATTGCAAAAGAAAAGCGGAATGCTTGGTCTCACTGGTCATAGCGATTTAAGAGATATACAAGCTAAAGCGAATGCAGGAGATAAAGCATGCCAATTAGCACTTACCATGAATACCTATCGCATTAAAAAATATATAGGTAGTTATGCTGCTATTTTAAACGGTTTAGATGCTATTGTTTTTACAGCAGGTATCGGTGAAAACTCTAACTATATTAGAGAGTCTGTTTGTAAAGATTTAGACTTTCTGGGCATAAAATTAGATACAGAGAAAAATAATAAACGTCTAAAAACAATTAGAGCTATTAACACTGATGATTCTGAGGTAAAAATATTAGTAATACCGACTAACGAAGAACTAGAAATTGCAAAACAAGCTTTTAATCTAATCAAAGACTAGTTGACCTGTGTAAATCTGTTCTACTTCCACAAGTGGTGGCTGATTAACTGAAATTAAATTCCCTGTTCCTCTAAGTTCTCCAGATAATGATAATTGTGGATTTACAATCATATCATTACTTCCTCGATGATATACAGTAACGTCTTGTGTAATTAAATTTTCACCTTCAAAACGGCCTGCACCAGCATAAAAACCGATAAATAAATTTTCTACAGTTCCATCTATATAAAAGAACGATAAATTATTAGATGATATCCTTAAATTTTCGGAATTAATTGAGAGTCTAAAATCACCAACTGTAAACGCATTCACCACATTAAAATCTTCGGAATACAAATTTAGAGATGTGTAATTTATAGTTCCCTCTGATGAGACATCATATTGCGACGACGTTCTAATTTCTGTAAGATTTGGAGCTTCTACAAAAACTTTGGTAATCCCATAATCTCTTACATAATTGCAGGTGTTATTATCCGTTAAGATTAGTTGATTGTCTGATATTTCAGCGGTAACATCATTAATTAAATTTTCTCCAGTTTCAATGGTGACTTTATAAGTAGGTGCATCTTTAATTATTAACTCTATATCTCTATTCACAAAAATACGTTCGAAACTAGAAACATCTATTTCTTGTTTAATAATTTTACCCGAGGTTTGAAAACAATCGTTAGCGTCTTCGCTATTACATGCAAATAAAAATATTACGAGTATGTAAACCATTTTTCTCATAGTCTTACTCCAATACCAAATTCAACAGCTTCGGCTTTAGCTCCATGTGATTTTAAGGTCATAGCACCAAAAAATGTGTTCCCAAAATACCGTTTTAATCCTATTCTCAAATAAGTTCTCCCTTCAAAATCAAAAGGATAATAGATATAATAACCTAACTGCGTTTCTATGGACATCTTATTAATAAATAACTCATGGCCCAAAAATAACCCAACACGCTTGTAATCTTCATCACCACTGACATCTTCTTCAGGAAATGAAACTGATCTATAGTAAATTAATTCTTTTAAAAAGTTTGAAAAAAATACATCTGTTCCAAACTGAATTGCACTTGTTTGACTCAATCGTTTATCTGCATAAGCAGATAAAATATAAAACGGAAATTGACCACTTCCTATAACGTCACTTTCGTTAATACCTGTTCTAAAAGCTAGGTTATATTTTATAGGTTCTGTAAATTTTTCATCATTAAAGTTTTCAATGTATTCTTGGTCTTCATCATCTATATTATAGGTTAAACCAATATTCAATGCTATGGTATTGACACTTGTATTAGGCGCCCTGACATTGGCATTAGAATAATGAATTAAAGATAAACCTGTCTGAAAACCAAAGTGATCAAAAACGTGTTCTTTTTTATAGTTCAGCATTACATAAGTAGAACTCAAAATATGAGATCCAAAAGCTACATTCTTAGGGTTCTCTATTTTGTCATATGGATTGGTTGTATATGCTAAACCTTGACCTATTCTAAACATAAGGTTTCGCTTAAAAAAATAGAAATTATAATGGGCATAAAGCCCAGAACTAGCACCAAGTTTTTCATTTTTTAAATCTTGATAAATGAAAGAAGCACCATAGTCAGGATAACCAAAACGTTGTTCCCATGCTTCATTACCGAATGTTTTTTTATTAAAACTAAAAATAAAACCTTCAGGATGCCCTGTTATTAAATGAAGAATATCATTGTTATGAAGTGCTATATTTCCACCAAAATAATTGAGATCAAAATAAGTATTGGAGGACTTATCTTCTTGTGAAAAAGATAACAGTCCGGTTAAGATAATTAAACGCGTAAGCCAGTACTTCATTTATAAATGGTTACTGACAAAAATAACAGAATAAATATAATTAGAAGAGACAAAAAATCACAAAGCATCAAATAAAGGAGATGACAAATACCGATCACCTCTATCACAAATAATAGCAACGACAACACCTTGCTCAATTGTTTCTATTAACTTTAAAGCAGTAGCCACAGAACCACCACTACTCATACCAGCAAAAACACCTTCTTCTTTTGCTAATCTTTGGGTCATTTTAGTAGCTTCTAACTGACTCACTTCTATAACCTGATCTACTTTAGAACGATTAAAGATGCTTGGCACATAATCAGGTGACCATTTTCTTATTCCAGGAATACGAGAACCATCTTCTGGCTGTGCTCCAATAATCTGTATACTTTTATTTTGTTCTTTTAGAAATGTAGAAGTTCCCATTATGGTGCCTGTTGTACCCATTGCTGATACAAAATGTGTTACTTCTCCTTTTGTATCTCTCCAAATCTCTGGGCCAGTTGTTTTGTAATGAGCTTTCCAATTATCATTATTTTCAAACTGATTTAATAATGTATAGCCTTCCTTATCTCGCATATTAAACGCCACATCGCGAGATCCTTCAATACCACGATCTGCAGATGTTAATATCACCTCAGCACCATACGCACGCATAGTTTTTACACGCTCTTCTGTTGAGTTTTCTGGCATTACTAATGACATCTTTAAACCAAACAACTGCGCTACATAAGCTAATGCAATACCTGTATTACCACTAGTTGCCTCAACTAAACGATCACCTTTCTTTATATCTCCTCGCTTTATCGCTTCAGATATCATATTAAAGGCTGGCCTGTCTTTAACACTTCCACCTGGATTATTTCCTTCCAACTTTAAAAAAAGTTTCACATTAGGTTTTTTCACTAAGTTATTAACTTCAACAAGAGGTGTATTTCCTATTTGTTTTAATATGCTCATCGCTTTATTTATTAGTAATTCTTATATCAGATTTATATGTTACTAAAGAATTCTCAGGAATAGATTGTGTAATCCAGACATTGGCTCCTATGGTGCTATTTTTACCAATTACTACATCTCCACCAAGAACCGTAGCATTAGCATAAATAGTTACATTATCCTTAATTGTTGGGTGTCGTTTTACATTTTTTAATGCTTTTTCTACTTTAATACCGCCCAATGTTACACCTTGATATATGATGACGTTATCTCCAATAACTGAAGTTTCTCCTATTACAACACCAGTGGCATGATCTATAAAAAATGATTTCCCTATGTCTGCTCCTGGATGAATATCTGTACCTGTAACACTGTGTGCATATTCGCTAATCATTCTTGGCAAAATAGGAATATCTAAAAGCCACAAAATACGACTAATACGATACATTGTTATCGCATAAAAACCAGGATAAGCTAAATAAACTTCTCTTAAGCTTTTGGCTGCTGGATCATTATCATAAGCTGCCTCAGCATCTAATCGTAATATAGGTTTTAATGTTTTTAATTGCTCTTTAAAAGCATCCCATTTAGAATTACAAACACCACATTCTAAACCTTCGGACACTTTAAATAATAAAGGTTCAATAATATTTAATTGTTGATCTTGATTTTTTGGTTGGTCTATGGCGCAGTAAAACAAATCTTTTGCTAAATCTTCTACTTGCTCTTTAAACCTTTGAGGTATATGTAATGATAAATCCATATGTTTCCAATTCGGAATTAATAGTATTGATAACTCTGTCGATACTTACAGTGATAAATTACCTCACAAAAATAATATATTCTACCATTTAGAACAGTAAACAAAAAAGCCAGTAAATCATATACAAATGATTACTGGCTAACAGTAATTTTGTAGGATAATCATACCTCTGGAGCCAATTCTACTTCTAATTGATTTAAAGCTTCAGAAATTGGAATTTGACAACTTAGTCTGCTATTGGTTTTCACATTAAATGCTTCTGCTAACATCGCATCTTCTTCATAGTCCATTGCATTTAGCTCATGTTCTGAATTCACATAACACTGACAAGACGCACACATTGCCATACCTCCACAGACTCCTATTGTACCTTCTGGTGCTAACTCATAAGAACGTACAACTTCCATTAAATTCATTGCCATATCGGTTGGTGCTAAAACGGTGTGTTTCATTCCTTCTCTGTCTGTTATATGTATGGTAACATCTTGCATATATTATTGTGCTTCGTTTTACTAAATATTGAATACTCAGTACAAAAGTGACTGCTTACTGTGACTGAAAACTGCCTACTTAAACAATTGCTTTCACAACAGCTTTTGGTGATTCTTTTCGAGTACCATCAAAACCGTTTATTCCGCTTACTGTAGTATATTTTAGAACAAACTTCTTGCCAGGATTTAATCGCTTGTAAGCGGATTGACACATTAAAGTCGCTTCGTGAAAACCACAAAGGATTAACTTTAACTTTCCTTCATAAGTATTAACATCACCTATGGCATAAATACCTGGAATATTAGTTTGATAGTCTAATGTATCAACTTTAATAGCATTCTTTTCAATTTCAAGTCCCCAATCTCCTATCGGACCCAATTTTGGAGATAAACCAAAAAGTGGAATAAATGCATCTGCTTCTAAAACTTGAGTTTCTCCACCTTTAGTAACAGAAACACCTTCTATTTTATGCTCGCCATGTAAAGCCGTAATTTCAGCTGGTGTAATTAAATTGATTTTATTGAGCAGCTTTAATTCTTGCACTTGTTCTACAGAATCTAAAGCACCTCTAAACTCATTTCGTCTATGTACCAAAGTTACTTCTGAAGCCACATCTGCAAGAAAAATACTCCAGTCTAGGGCGGAATCTCCACCACCAGCAATCACTACTTTTTTATCGCGATAGACTTCTGGATCTTTTATAAAATAATTGACACCTTTATCTTCGTACTTTTCGATATTTTCTAATTTTGGTTTCCTTGGCTCAAAGCTTCCTAAACCACCTGCAATAGCAATAATTGGTGCGTGATGCTGAGTTCCTTTGTTTGTAGTCACAATAAAACTTCCATCTTCTTGCTTTTCAATAGTTTCTGCACGTTCACCCAAGGTAAATCCTGGCTGAAACTGTTTCCCTTGTTCTAATAAATTAGAGGTTAAATCTCCTGCTAATATTTCTGGAAAACCAGGAATATCATAAATTGGTTTTTTTGGATACAATTCGGAACACTGACCTCCAGCTTGTGGCAGCGCGTCAATTAAGTGGCACTTTAATTTTAATAATCCTGCCTCAAAAACAGTGAATAAACCTGTTGGTCCTGCTCCTATGATGAGGATATCTGTTTTAATCATTTGTCTATATTTTTTCTACTAAGCCTTTAGTAAATTCATTTAATTTTTCGACTTTCTGCTCAAAGTCCCCTTTTATTGTTTTTCTATATATATTGAGATTCTTTACCAAATCATCAACGTTTTCTGGAATCACATCTTCAAAGAATTGACGTAATCGTTTTGCTGTGGTTGGTGATTTTCCGTTTGTAGAAATTGCTACTTTCACATTACCTTTTGTCACAATACCTCCCATATAAAAATCGCAATATGGTGGATTATCAGCTACATTCACTAATTTGCTTTGTGCTCTGCAATCCTCGTATACTTTAACATTAACTTCTGGCCGATCAGTAGTCGCAATGACAATATGATTATCTTTTAAATAGCCATTGTTGTAAACGTCTTCAATGCGTTTTACATTACCTGTATTGGCAATTTCAATCGTTTTATCTCTAAACATTGGTGATACCATAGTTACGTTTGCATCTGGACTCGACTTTAATAAAAACGTCAATTTCTCTTCTGCAACATTACCACCTCCAACGATTAAAACATTGAGATTTTTTGCTTTTAGAAAGATTGGGTATAGATTATTTCTTTCCATAATTATGCGTTTTGTTGTCTAGAATTTATCAAAGCCAAATTTGCTTTAGAATAGATATCTGTAAGATCTACACGCTGGTTAACAACCTCACCAATAATTATTATAGCAGGATTAGATAGTTGCTTTTCTTTGACAATAGATTCAATATTTGAAATGGTTCCGATGCCTACATTTTGATCTATTCGAGTTCCATTTTGAATTATAGCCACTGCAGTTTTAGATTTTCCTTCTTTAGAGAAAATCTGAACAATTTCGGACAGCTTACTCATACCCATTAAAATCACAACAGTTGCCGTTGATTTTGCTGCAAGAGCAACGTCAGATGATATTTTATGAGATTTTGTTGTTCCTGTAATCACCCAAAAACTTTCAGAAGCATTACGTTTAGTTAATGGAATACCTTGATAGGCTGGTACAGCTGCTACTGAAGAAATTCCTGGTACAACCGCAACTTCAATGGCATAATCTTTTGCATATTCCAACTCTTCCGCACCACGTCCAAATATAAATGGATCACCTCCTTTTAATCTTACAACATGACCACATCTTAATGCACGTTCTACAATTAAGTCGTTAATTTGATCTTGCTGATATGCATAACACCCTTTTCGTTTACCCACAAATATTTTTTCTGCTTTTGGAGATGCGTACTGTAATAATTCTTCGTTTACGAGGGCATCAAACAAAATAACATCTGCAGATTTTATAGCTTTTATTGCTTTTAGAGTAATTAAACCTGCATCTCCTGGTCCAGCTCCTACTACTGTTAATCTTGGTGTCATAATTCTTAGCTTTTAACTGCAACTTGTTCTTCTCTAAAAGCTCTTACACTTTCTAAAAATTTAGTAGCTGCGTTTATATAATTTTTTGCAAAGTCTTCTGAAGGAGGAAACACTTTAATTTGATATATAATATCTGAAAATGAGGCTCCTAAATCTATTCTCTTGGTATCTACAAAACCTTCATCGAATTGTTTTATAATACCTGCTTGTGTATTCGTTTTGATATTTTCTGAAAGTAAAATGGCTTTTGCAGAATTCACCATAGAGCGATACGATTCGTAAATTGCACTTGAATACACTTTATTATTGTATGCTTCTTTCGCTTCACTAATCTTCTCATCACTTTCCAAGAAAAGTGTTGCAATTAAATCAATAACAACTCCTGCACATTCGCCTATTCCGATAGCTTTTACGTATTGCTCTTCTGTTCCCCAATCAATAAAATCTTCTTGGGTAAGATTGTCTATACTTGATAAATCTGTAAGAAGTTGATAGAAATACTTTTCGCTTTTTTCTTTATAATAATCAACAAATAGTTTTCCATTTGAATTAGTTTCAAAATCATTTAAGATTCTGCGTAAAGCCTCAGGTCCTCTTCGACTCGGAATTTTAACTACTTTATCCGCGAAATACGCATTTCCATTTCCTAAGTTACCACCACCTAAAAGCACTTGTAACGCAGGTGCTACCAACTTATCCTTAGTACGAATTGACATGCCTTGAAAACCAATATTTGCCATATTATGCTGTCCACAAGCATTCATACAACCACTAATTTTAATCACTAAATCAGTATTCTCTAAATATTGAGGATACTCAGCTTTAATAACACGTTCTAATTCTTCAGCAATTCCTGTACTGCTCGAAATTCCTAAATTACAAGTATCTGTGCCAGGACATGCTGTAATATCTACCGCCTTATTATAACCAGCTTCAACAAAACCTAACTTTTCTAGTTCTGAATAGAAAAAGGGAAGCGATTCCTCCTTAACAAAAGGAATTAAAATATTTTGACGCAAACTCAGTCTAATTTCTCCAGCTGCATATTTCTCAACTAAATCTGCTAACAATCTAGCTTTATCTGTATAGAAATCACCTAGTAAAACTTTAATCCCAATAGCAAAATAACCATCTTGTTTTTGAGGAATTACATTCGTCGATTTCCATAAGTTATATACCTCGCTATTTTGAATCTCTACTTTTGGTTCAGATACAGAAACTGGTTTTGAAGCTATGTAATTAGCTTCATCAATTGCTACAGTTTTAAACTCTATTGCATTTTGTTCTTCCTCTACCAACACTTTAAAAGCATCTAAACCTATATCTTTTAACAAAAACTTCAATCTTGCTTTAGCTCTGCTTTTACGCTCACCATAACGGTCAAATACTCTTAAAACTCCTTCCATTAAAGGAATAATTTTATCTGATGGCAAAAACTCATAAAACAAATCTGCATGTCTTGGTTGTGAACCTAAGCCACCACCTAACATGACCTTAAATCCTTTTACTCCATTTTCAATTTTGGCTATAAAACCTAAATCGTGCATATACGACAAGCCAGTATCTTCATCTGTTGCAGAAAAAGAGACTTTAAACTTTCTACCCATTTCTTGGCAAATAGGATTCCTTAAAAAAAAATTGAATAATGCATCTGCATAAGGAGACACATCAAAAGGTTCGTTAACATCAATACCAGCTGTTTCGCTTGCAGTGACATTTCTCACGGTATTTCCACAAGCTTCTCTCAGTGTTACATTATCGCGTTCTAATTCTGCCCAAAGCTCTGGTGTACGATTTAAATCCACATAATGAATCTGGATGTCTTGACGCGTCGTAATATGTAATCGACTTCTTGAATATTCATCAGAAACCTCAGCTATTCGACGCAACTGATGACTTAACACTTTACCATAAGGTAATTTGATTCGAATCATTTGTACACCTTCCTGACGCTGGCCATATACACCTCTTGCTAAACGAAGACTTCTAAATTTTTCTTCGTCTATTTTCCCATTATGAAAAAGTTCAATTTTATTGACTAACTCAATAATGTCCTTTTCAACGATGTTATTTTCTAACTCTGTTCTAAAACTTTGCATTATTATTATATTATTCCTATAGATTTAGTAGGCTAATTAAAATGAAATGCCTTATCTGAGAATTTATCACCTATTTTTAACTGTTACTCAAGATGTATACCACATTCTCTATTCAGCAGAGCCTTTATAGGATCGAAGTAATACCCGTTCTTTGCTAATTGATTCTCTTCTATATAAGTGTCTAAATCCGTATCACTCCAATAGTAAAAAGGACTCACCTTAAGAATACCGTCTTTACTAAAACTTAAAATATCTTTCTTATCTCTGTACTCAGTTTGTCGTACTCTAATGTTAGTGAACCAAACATCAGGATTTTGCTCTGTTAATGCGCGTCTAAAAGGCTCAAGCTTCACTGCTTCTGAAAACACAGCATGATTATCATCCTCTAAACTCGGCAATCCAATGGTTGTATCAATTTCTTCTTTAGTATATAAAGATTGATATTTAAGAATATTGAGATTATACTTTTTTATTAATGCTGAAGCATGCTCGTAAGTACTTGGCTGATTATATAATGTGTCGCACCAAACCACTCTAATATCATTGTCGAGCTTTGACATAGTACTTAATAAGACGGAAGAGTAAATTCCAAAACTTGTAGTTACGATGTAATTGTCAGACAATTTTAATGCCCATTCTGCAATTTCATTAGGAGCTTTATCTCTTAATTTTTTATTCCAAATGTCTATATCTATAGGTATCATTTTCCCCATTTTATATTATTCCATGTACGTTCGTGAAAGAAATAAAGCACCATCTTGGACACTAATTCTATACCACCAATTGAAAAGGCTAAGGCCATTGTCCCAGTAAGTATATATGAAATTGTGACGGTTGTTAACGTCCCAACGGCTCTCCAACTAATGGTTTTAACAATACTCCTTTTAATATTTTCTTGGGTTTCAGTAGACTTTTGATCGACATTCTCTAAGTTTAAATCTGTCTGTATGACGTTTCCCATATTCTGTGCTATTATTTTTCAATCCTTTTGTCCTATCGATTTAATAGGATAATGCAAACATAGAACTTATTTTTAGAAAACAAAGTAATTATTTCGAAAATATAACAGAGTTAAATTATGAATTTGCTAATGTGATAAATCAGCTAAGGTCGTATTTCTAAAAATCTTTAAGGTATTATCGCGAACTTGAAGCATTAAATTATGAACTGCACAAAGATTTTCATCAGGGCAATCATCACATTTTTCATAGAAGTTGAGGCTCACACATGGTACCATAGCTATTGGTCCTTCTAGAAGTCTCATTACAGTTGTCATTGGAATATCCTTAGGGTTCTTAAGTAAATAGTAACCTCCACCTTTACCTTTTTTAGAACCTAAAATTCCATTTTTCCTTAAAGTCAACAATATGCTTTCCAAAAATTTTTGTGAAATATTTTCAGCTTTAGAAATTGAAGAAATCTGTATAGGTTTACGATCTTCTTGTCTAGCTAAGTAGACTAAGGCCTTTATTCCATATTTGGTTTTTTTTGACAGCATTACCCTATTATAAGTGTTTTAATAACTATATACTAATTTGTAGTATGCATTTTTTCTAAAGCGTAAAAAGTTGCCTGTGCATAATCATCATCATTTCCTGAGTTATTAACGTGATATACACCAGCCTTAAAATACATGTATTGACCACCAACATTAAAGCCACTATTTACCATATCAACAGTACTAAAAACATCATCTTTTCCTTCTCTAATAATCGTAACCGTTAAAATATCTCCAACAACTTTAATCGTATAACTAAACTTTTCGTCAAGTGCTATTCCATCCGAAGGGTTGGAAGCGCTATTACTTCTAGAACCAATCATTTCATACCATTGTTCACTCCCATTTCCATCGGTAGGTTCATGCGCAAAATAAATAGAACCCAATGTGTTATTAGGTAATTTTCTGTAATATATTCGAATTGGTTCATCACTGTTCGCATGTATTTGCCCAATAATAAGTCTCCCTACATGACTATTACTTCCAGTTGTAGTAACATGATTTACTGCAAGAGTAGCATTCATTTCTCCATCATAACCTCCAGCAGCATTTATGTCTGAAGCTGGAGCAGTTCCAAAAACCCAGTTATTTTCATTAACACCTTGTGTGCTAATACTTGTATTCGTACCTCTTAACATTTCACGTAACTCTACTCGTGTATAACTTGTATTTGCAGACGTTGTAAAACCGGCCACTGGACATTTAAAAACCATTCCACCATCATCTGCTGTATAAAAATAGTTACTGTTTTCATAACCTGCATTGATTTCTGCAACAGATATAGTTTCAGAAAAGCCATTTCCATTATTATCAGGTGTATTTAATTTCCATGTAGATAAATCAAAATTTTCTGAAGGTGCCTTATTTGGATCTAACTCTCCTGAGTTTTCTGCTGCTGCTTGCGTAATTGTAATACCTCGAGAAATATTACCACCCGAAACTGTTACTAGCCCTGTACGACTATTAAAAGTTGGATTTGCCTCTACAGAAATATTTATGGAACCATTGTTAGTTCCGTTTGATGGCGTAATTGTAATCCATCCGACAGCTTCACTTACAGTCCAGTTCAAATTAGATGTTACAACAACTAATTGCGTTTCTTCGTCTGCTGAAAATTCTGTAACTGCAGATACATCTAAATTTTCTATTAGTACTTCTTCGTCAGAATCATTAGAACTGCAGCTAAATAGACAAATAAAAGCTAAAAGCGTAAAACCAATGTTTAATAGTTTCATAATATTTTTTTTACAAAAATAACACCTTAAGATTATACAAACCTAAAAAATCTATTTTTAGAATTTTGGCCAGTACTCATTTTTAAAGTTAACACCTTTTCTCCTATTTTATTTTCCTCTCATAGTATAAAATCTAAGGATTTTTCTCGACCTTCAAAAAACTAAAGTACCCCTTGAATATAATTTTATAACTTTCTTATCAAATATGTCTTCGCGATTTAATTATAATCTGTACTTTTGCACAGATTTAAGAGGAAAAATTTGTCTGATTGCAACCTCTTGTGCTGAACTCGTTTCAGCACCTGTTCAAAAGAACAGATCCTGAAATAAATTCGGGATAAAAAATGCTAAAGCAGTAAGTTAAGGACTTCTCTAGCGACCAAGCAATCTCAAATTTTCTCATACTAACTATACCTAAAATAGGAAATATGTCATATTTATTTACTTCAGAGAGTGTTTCTGAAGGTCATCCAGACAAAGTAGCAGATCAGATTAGTGATGCTCTAATTGATAATTTTTTAGCTTTTGACCCTGAGTCTAAAGTGGCTTGTGAAACTTTAGTAACTACGGGACAAGTTGTTCTTGCTGGTGAGGTAAAATCTACCACTTATCTCGATGTACAGAAGATTGCCAGAGATACTATAAACAAAATTGGCTACACGAAAAGCGAATATATGTTTGATGGTAATTCTTGTGGAGTTTTTTCTGCAATCCATGAGCAATCTGAAGAAATTAATCGTGGGGTTGACAGAGCTACCAAAGAAGAACAAGGTGCTGGTGACCAAGGAATGATGTTTGGTTACGCAACCAATGAAACAGATAATTTTATGCCGTTGGCATTGGATCTATCACATAGAATTTTAGTGGAATTAGCGGAATTACGTCGCGAAAATAAAGACATCACATATATACGCCCAGACTCTAAAAGTCAGGTTACTATTGAATATAGTGATGATAACGTACCACAGCGTATAGATGCCATTGTTGTTTCTACGCAACATGATGAGTTTGATACTGATGATGCTATGCTGGAAAAAATCAGAAAAGATATTATCGAAATTTTAATTCCTAGAGTAGTTACTAAGTTACCTAAGTCTATTCAAGATTTATTTAATGATGCTATTACATATCATATTAATCCAACTGGGAAATTTGTAATCGGTGGACCACATGGTGATACAGGTTTAACAGGAAGAAAAATCATTGTTGATACCTATGGAGGAAAAGGTGCACATGGTGGTGGAGCGTTTTCTGGTAAAGATCCCAGTAAAGTAGACCGAAGTGCAGCTTACGCTACAAGGCATATTGCTAAAAATTTAGTAGCAGCAGGATTGTGTGAGGAAGTATTAGTACAAGTGTCATATGCAATTGGTGTTGTAGAACCTATGGGTATATTTGTTGAGACCTATGGTACGTGCCCATTTAATTTAACAGATGGTGAGATTGCAAAAAAAGTAGAAACTCTTTTTGATATGCGACCAGCCGCTATCGAAGAACGTCTAAAATTACGTCAACCAATGTATAGTGAAACTGCTGCTTATGGGCATATGGGTAGAGAAAATGAAGTTGTTACCAAAAAATTTAAGCAACTAAATGGGGAACCTATATCAGTTGATGTTGAATTATTTACATGGGAAAAGTTAGATTATGTAGATAAAGTGAAAACTGCCTTTGGTATATAAATAATGGTAAAAATAAAGATGAAAACCACGTTATGAGCGTGGTTTTTTTGTGCATCTAATTTTGAATTAAGACTTCGTTTTTGGCTTATCTCTATTCATTTCAGTAATATCTACACTACTTGCTTCTACACCTAAAAGGTGTTTGCTAAAATGATCTGCTCTGAGCCAAAAAGAGTATTCTCTCATACTGCCAAAGCCATGACGCTGACCTGGCATAATCATAAAATCGAAACGCTTGTTCGCTTTTATTAATTCGTTCGCCATTCTAATAGTTCCACCAGGATGTACATTATTATCTACATCTCCTGTAATAAGCATTAATTTACCTTTTAAGTTTTTAGCTAAAGATTGGTTATTGTCAATCATATACTTATACTTTACATTTCCATCATCATCAATTTCTTCTTGTACTCCATGATGCGTTTCGCTCCACCAGCTATTGTAAATATTGTTGTCATGATTTCCTGCCGAAGAAACCGCTGCTTTAAAGAAATCTGGATACACCAACATTGCAGCTGTTGACATAAAGCCTCCACCAGAATGGCCGTAAATTCCAACTTTATCAATATCTATATAATCGTATTTATCTGCTAACTGTTCCGCAACATGTCTTTTATCGGCTAAACCATAATCTCTAAGGTTGCCATATCCATAATTATGATACCATTTAGATCGGTCTGGATGTCCGCCACGATTACCCATGGTAACAACTATAAAACCAACTTGAGCCATTCGATCTAAACGATCCATTCGTACGGAAAATGATTTATTTACTGCTTCCGTTTGTGGGCCAGGATATACATATTCTAACAATGGATATTTTTTAGTAGAATCCATTTCAAATGGTCTATAGATTACACCATAGATGTCTGTTATGCCGTCATCCGCTTTCATCTTAAATGGTTCTGGGAATTTATAACCTGTTGCCATTAGTTGCGATAAATCAGCTTCTTCCAATTGCATTACAACATTTCCAGAACTATTTCTTAATTCAGATTTTGGTGCTGTATCAACCCTTGAATAATTACTCACAAAAAAAGCATTTGAATCTGCCATGTCACCATAGGAATTATAATTTCCGGGATTTAGTGCCTTAAGTCCTGAACCATTTAAATTGATTTTATAAACGTGCTCATAATATGGGTCTTGATCTTTTGGAATGCCATGTGCTGAAAAATATAACGTTCTCGTTTTTTCATTAACACCAATTGCATTTTCAACATGGTAAGCACCTTTAGTAATTTGATTTTTTAAGTTACCTTCTGTATCATATAGATAATAATGAGCCCAACCAGAGCGTTCTGCCCAATGTAACATCTCAGTTTCATTATTAAAAAGTACTAAAGGACGTGATTCTATGTAAGTATTAAAACGTTCTTCTATTAAAACTTTGGTTTCACCTGTATTAATATCAGCCACACAGATATCCATTTTTTTTCGATCTCTACTTATAGTACTGTAATAGATTTTGCCTTTTTTAGATAGTAGTAATGAAGGTCTAAAATCATCATCGTAGCTCGATTTTTTTAATCGTTCACGGTATACTTGTACACTTTGTTGTTTTACTGTATCTAATTGAACCTGAATTCTACTCTTTGACGGCATATCAAAAACATGAAGTTCTGTTTTATAATATTCATCCTCACCTGGCATATGATACTTATATGTTTCTAAAGTAGGCCTCTTACTTGCCGTTGTATTTATTACCCAAAGTTCTCCAATATGTCTCGAATCTGTTCTTTGAAATACGAATTTTTTAGAATCATGAGACCAAACACCAAAAACACGTTTGCGTTTGTCTTTATCTTTTTTCATAGATTCATTGGTTTCTCCTCTTCCGCTTCCTCCACCATAAGAATAATAGAGTTCACCATCTTTAGTCCATTGATTTTCTACTATAGTGGTATCTTTTTCATTTTTAACGGCTTTAAGAAAATTTTCCTTGTCCATCCAATATAAGTTGTAGTGCTTAGAGAATAGAACTATAGAACTATCTGGAGCAATATTTGCCCACTTTTTCCATTCCTCTTTTCCTTTCTTTTTATTGTCTAAAAGTGTAAGCGAGTTACTACCTAATCGATATTCAAAATGATAAACCTTATTCACTTTCTTTGGTTTACCTTTTTTCTTTTTCTTAGTTTCTGTAGAATCAGTTTCGGTTTCTTCCGTTTCTTCATCATCCTCTTTTTCTTCATCTACTTTTTCGGTAGAAGTCACGTAGAATCTTATAGCAGTTTCATTTTTTACAAACTTAAAATCGAAACGGGGTAAATGTTTTGCATCATAAGGGTCTTTGGTCATTTCTGTTAACCATTGCGCCATTTTTTCATTATCAAACAGTTCTTTTTTACTCCGATTATCTGCATCTACGATATAATATTTAGAACCATCAGTAGTTTTATATTGATACCAAAAACGATTTCCATTTTTTAACCAATGTGGTCTCACAGAAGTCGAATGTACCAGCTTGCCTAAATTAGTTGGAGAAAATTTTGCAGCAGCTCTGTAATTGGGTTTTGGGGTTGTATTGTCTTCTTTGTTTTGAGCTAGACTAAAATTAAAAGTCAATGCAACAAATATTAACAATAGTGTTTTTTTAATTAAAACGTACTTAAAACTTAAGCAGTTGTGAATCTTTGAATTCATAATATGGTTGGTTTAAATTAGGATCATAATTAGATATTCTACTAAAATAATAAATCTTTAATCGGTATTTCCTTGAAATTGTCTAACATCTAAAATTTAATGAAATATTTAACAATTTTAAGATATTTGATCTTTCAATATACTACTGATAATTATAGATTTTAGTATCTTGAAAATTCTAATTAAAATCTAAGTTTGAGCTGGTTTAAAAAAGATCCTTTACAGATTATTGCTTTTCAAGGTTATGGCACAGATTCTCATTTTTTTGCTCGAGGAAGAGCCTTAGAAGATGAATCTATAGACTTAGAATCTCAAAACAAATGGCATCTTATTGTAAATACGTGGAAGCGTTTCGAAACCGATGAAATTAAAAACGTTGATATAAATATTAAGCTACCTAACAATAAAATTTTAAAGGGAGTTACGGACAATAATGGCTATTATAAAGTTGAAGGCAATCTAAAAAATTTAGAAGCTCTAACTAATGAAGAAGGCTGGCTGTCCTTTGAGTTGTCTTATAATGATGTAAACATAAAGAGAACTATACAGAATGAAAATCGTTTTCCTGGCGAAATATTAATCCCATCAACCAAAGCACAATTTGGTGTGGCAAGCGATATAGATGACACCATTTTGCATACAGGAGTGGTCTCTACATTAAAATGGAAAGTGATTTATAATTCCATCTTTAAGCATGCTAAAAATAGAAGTCCTTTAGAAGGTGCTGCCGAATTTTATCACATGCTTCACAGAGGTAAATCTGGTAAGAATGCTAATCCAATTTTTTATGTAAGCCACAGTCCATGGAATTTATATCGATATTTAGAATTGTTTCTAAAACAGAATAAATTTCCAAAAGGCCCTATCTTATTGCGAAGTATGAGTAACTTTTTAAAGAAAAAATCTCAGAACGAAAAACCACAAAAACAAAAAGAAATTCTAAACCTTTTAAAAACATATTCAGATTTACAATTTATTTTGATTGGAGATAGCGGTGAACACGATCCTGATATTTATATGGAAATAGCTGAAGAATTTCCAGACCGTATTTCGGCAATTTATCTACGAAGCGTAAAACACAAAAAGAAAATGTTACGCGTAAGAGGACTTATTGAAAACTATAAAACAACAGAAGTTTTAATGGTAGAGAGTAGTGCGCAAGCTATTGAGCATGCCCGAGAACATGATTTTATTCAATAATTAAAACAACCCGTTAATCTGAGCATCAATTTTATTAATAATACCACCTAAATCTTCAGGATTAGCAACAAAATCTAAATTATCTACATCAATTATTAGTAAGTTGCCTTTATCGTATTTAGTAATCCACGCTTCATAGCGCTCGTTCAATCTACTTAGATAATCAATACTGATTGTATTTTCATAATCACGCCCACGTTTGTGAATCTGTGCGACGAGATTAGGAATAGAACTACGTAAGTAAATTAATAAGTCTGGCCCTTTTACAAAAGACTCCATGAGCTGAAAAAGCGAAGAATAGTTTTCAAAATCGCGATTAGTCATCAGACCCATAGCATGAAGGTTTGGTGCAAAAATATGTGCATCTTCATATATCGTTCTGTCTTGAATAATATCTTTTCCGCTATTATGAATTTGATTGACTTGACGAAATCTGCTATTTAAAAAATAAACCTGCAAATTGAAACTCCAACGCTCCATCTGATTATAAAAATCATCTAAATATGGATTGTCAACTACGTCTTCTAATTGCGCTTCCCATTTAAAATGTTTAGCCAGTAATTTTGTGAGCGTCGTTTTGCCAGCTCCTATATTTCCTGCAACAGCAACATGCATAATCTATTCTAGTTTAAGTTGATAGCGACGTAGAATTTCGTCGTCGTAAATATACAAGGTTTCATTGGTTACCAAAAACTGATTTATTAACATTTTCGGATGTTCTACAAGTTCAATTTCCGAAGTGTTTTTTGACAATATATGGAGTTGATTTTCCTTTTTTAACACTAAATGACCTTTACTAAAAGCCATTTTCTCATAACCCGAATTTTTATGCTTGGCTATTAAGCTTCCAAAATAATTATATATGTATAAATAGTTTTCCGTGAGCATATAACAATTGTTATAATCGCTTTTCAAATCTATAACACCAGACTGTACAGGTACTGTTTTCAATCTTACTTTATTGGTTTTATAGTCATATAATTCTAGCTGCTGTAAATCTTGATTAAAAACCCAAATTGTATTATCAAAACCTGTTGAGATAAAGGAGACATTTTTATAAGGCTGAATGACGTTAAAGTCAATTTTATAAATTTCCGCTAATCGATTATCTAATATTACAACCGTATTAAAATCTTGATAAAACAGGTTTATTTTTAACGGATTAAAGGTATTTGCTGAAGTGATTTCACCGAGTTGAAAATTAGTATAAGTAATCGTAGTGTCTCTTTCCTTTTTATGAAAGGCATAATTTTCGGTTGCATAATAAAGTGTTCCGAAAGTATCAACTCCAAAAACGTTTTTAGCTTTTAATTTTGTTGAATCTTTAATACTAGCTTTTATTTGCTGTTGAGCTGCACCTAAATAACCGAAAAGAAAAAGTATGTAAAAAAGCTTTTGCATAGAATTCAGAAAAGTACAAAAATTGCACCATAACACCCATACAAATTATTTTGTTTTGTTAAACCGTCAATTTATACCCAAACCCACGAACATTAATAATCTGAATATCGGCATCCTTTTTTAACTTTTTGCGCAGCTTAGTAATAAACACATCCATACTTCTTGCTGAGAAAAAATCATCTGTTCCCCAAAGTTTATTGAGTATTAAAGAACGATCTAAAACTTGATTTTTGTTTTTTAACAAATGAAATAAAAGGTGTGCCTCTCTGTGTGTAAGCTGAATTGAGTCGTCAGACTTGTACTGAAGTTGTTGTTTAGGAAAATTGAATGTATAATCACCAATTTCTAAAATCTTTGATACTTTCTGAACTTTGGTTCTATCCACTAAATTATGAATTCTAACGATAAGTTCTTCCATACTAAAAGGCTTTTTGAGGTAATCATTACCTCCAATCGAAAACCCTTCTACTACATCAGCCGTCTGCGATTTTGAAGTTAAAAATATAATAGGAATGGCATCATCAATAGCTCTTATCTCTTTTGCTAATGTGAAGCCATCTTTTTTTGGCATCATAACATCTAAAACCAAAATTTCTGGAGCTTCAGATTTATATTTTTCAAATGCTTTTTCACCATTATCACAGAGAATAACTTCAAAATTTCGTGTTTCTAAACTTTCTTTTATGATTTGACCTAAAGCAGTTTCATCTTCGGCCAATAATAGTTTTATTTTTTCAGCCATTGGGAAGTGAGATTTTAAATGAAGTTAAATCTTTATTTAAGTCTAAATGTATCGAACCCTTATGCTTTTCAATTATGGTTTTGGTATAATATAATCCAATACCAAAACCTTTTACATCGTGAGTATTGCCTTTTGGTATCCGATAGAATTTTTCGAAAATTCGTTCTTTGTTACCTTTTGTTAATGTATTTCCGTTATCAGAAATTAGTATGTCTAAACTTTTATCCTTCGGAATTAAATCAACAGAAATAATATCTCCACCATATTTAACAGCATTGTCTAAAATATTGTTTAGAGCATTTTCAAAATGAAAAAGGTCTACATAAGCTATTAAATTTTCAACCTTAAAACTTGTGTTGAATTGTTTTTCTGGAAATTGAATTTTATAACGATTAGTCAATGCATTAAGCAACTCAATAATATCTATTGATTCTTTATTTAACTCTAAATTATCACTATCTAATGTTGCTGTTTCCAACAATTTTTCGACCATAACATTGAGTTTGTCCAATTGTTCAGAAGACATATTGATATACTTTTTTGTTTTTTCTTTATCGTCTATAACGTTGAAATTGTTGATACTTTCTAAAGCGACTCCAATAGTAGAAATTGGTGTTTTAAACTCATGTGTTATATTGCTGATTAGATCATTTTTCACTTCTGCCAATTGTTTTTGATGCTTTATGATTTTGAGAAGGTAAAAAAGGCACGAGATTATTGCAATAGAAAGCAAAAGTGAAATTAAAATTCCCGAAAAACTCAATTTTATAGCATCTTTAAATGGATTTTCAAATTGAAGATTTATTTTTTCATGAGGTTTTAAGTAGGTTGATTTTGAAGACACAGTCATATCGAGTTTAGCACCAAGTGTTGCACTAGAATTATAAAAGATCGAATCATCCTTAATAAGATGCATTAACATATAAGGAGTTGTAATACTTTTTTGCTTAAATTGTATCTTAAGCAAGGAATCTATTTTAAAATATTCTAAAGAATCTCTCTCAATCGAAATAAGAATTGTTCCAATTTGTTTCTGTAAAATTCTTAAACTATCAAAATCCATTTTTCCCTTTATAATTTGGACATCTTGTATATCTTTTCCATACTCCACATGATAGCTTTTGTTTTGCTCGGTAAGCTGCGTAAAACCCTTAATACTATCCAAAGGTTTTTTGTTCTTTAAGACTAATTGTCTATTAAGTTCCTCCTTAACATTAACTAAAAGTGAATTCTTAGAGGTTTCAATTTTTGCATCAACATTGAGTGGGTAATTTTCAATGGAATCAGATTGGTTGTTTTTCCAAATTGGTTTTTCGGAACCTCTATTAATAATCGTCAAAAAATCTGTCTTGGCTATATTAGCATAATATTCTTCCAAAGCATTATCCAAACTTAGCTGTATGTCATTTGTAACTCGTTGCTTATTAAGTTGAAAATTTTTGTAATTCCAATAGAACTGTACAGCAATAGTAACCAATATAGTTGCAGCTATACTATAAAGAATCCAGTTGAAGTTTTTTGATGACATAAACCAAAGGTAAAGTGTTGGTGTTAATTTATGATAATCGGTTAACACTTGTTAACACTAGTTAACCTAAACTACAAATTTAAATTATGATATTTGTAACGTATTAATTTATATATCAAAAAAATAATGAGAACAGTAATTACAATTATCGTTTTGGCATTAGTCGTAGTATTATCAAAGGTTAATGCCCAAGATTTTCAAGGTATAGCAACCTATAAAACACATCGCGATTTACACATAAAAATGGATAGTACTAAGATAAATTCTGAAATGCAAACCAAGATGATGGAGATGATGAAAAAACAGTTTCAAAAAACATTCAATCTTACATTTAATAAAGAATCGTCTTTATATAAAGAAGAGGTAAGTTTAGATAAGCCTCAAACAGGTATGGGTGGAGAATTTCAGGTCGTTATGGTAGGTAATGGTGGAGAATCTGATGTGCTGTATAAAAATACAAAAGATCAACGCTATGCAGATCAAAAAGATACCATGGGGAAAATCTTCTTAGTTAAAGATGAAATTGAAAAAATAGATTGGACATTAGAATCAGAAACAAAATATATTGGCGAGTACCAATGCTATAAAGCAACATATAAGAAGCAAGTGGAGGTTTTTAATGATTCAGGATTTAATAGTGAGTCTGAAACTAAAAAGGAGGATGAAAATAAAGAACCAGAAATGGTAGAACGCATTGTAACGGCATGGTATACACCTCAAATTCCTATAAATAATGGTCCAGAGATGTATCAAGGTTTACCAGGATTGATTTTAGAGATTCACGATGGAAAATTAACTGTTATTTGTAGTAAAATTGTTCTAAATCCAGAAGAAAAAATTGAGATTAAAAAGCCTACAAAAGGAAAACAAGTCAATCAAGAAAAGTATGACGAGATTATGGAAAAGAAGGAGAAAGAAATGATGGAACGCTTCAGACCAAAAAAAGGTAGAGAAGGAGAAGGTATCTCAATAACGATTGGTGGTTAAAGGCTGATAGTCTCGACTTCATGTGATCTTGTTATAAATTATATAGTGTTAATTTTTTGATAAACCAAAATACTTTTGTTTAATATTTTCATAATATTGTTAAACACAGTAAAATTTAAACTATCATTATCATGAAATCTATCCTATTAAAAACCAGCGTATTGACCTTCTCAATACTATTATCTTTAATCACTTTTGAAAATAAAAATTTAGATTCTAATGCTCAAGAATTTCAAGGAAAAGCATATTATTTTTCTAAATCTAAAATGGAACTCGGTAGATGGGGAGCAAGATTGAGTGAAGAACAAAAAAAGCAAGTAGCGGCTAGAATGAAAAACAGATTAGAAAAAACATATGTTTTGACCTTTAATAAAGAAGAATCTGTTTTTTATGAAGATGAAAAATTAGACGCAATGTCGGGAGCAACTGACTCTTGGGGAAAGAATTTTACACCTGGTGAACAATACAAAAACGTAAAGTCAAATTCTCAAATACAAGAACAAGAATTTTATGGCAAACAATTTTTAGTTAAAGATAGTTTACAGCCGATACAATGGAAAATGGGTACAGAAACTAAAAATATAGGAAATTATACTTGTTTCAAAGCAACAGCTTCAATACCGACTAATGAGCTTACTTGGTATAATTTTTCTTGGGATAGATTAAGAAACAATACAGCAACCGATTCAACAGCTGTTGAGATTAAAATGACAGAGGTTGAAGCTTGGTATTCTCCTCAGATACCAGTAGGCCATGGACCATTAGAATATTGGGGACTTCCTGGATTAATTTTAGAAGTAAGTGCAGATAATACAACAATGTTATGTTCTAAAATAATATTAAACCCAGAAGAAACTATAGAAATAGTAGCACCAGATAAAGGTAAGGTAGTCACTAAAAATGAATACCAGAAAACTATTGTTGAGAAAATGAAAGAATTTAGAAACAATCGTGGACGTAGAAGAGGTTAATCAATTAACACAAATTTAACAGACCAAGATTTGACTTTTAACGCTTAAGTAAGTCTAAGCTTATATGAATATTGTTGTTAAAAGGTTTATGTAACTTTTTTTTAAGAAACTCTTAAAATTATAAGTTTACATTTGTTAGACAACATTAACCGTTTAAGATGAAAAAGCCACTTTTAAAACTAACATTATTACTAGTATTTTGCTTCGTTTCAATTTCGTTTGCACAACAAGATTTTCAAGGCAAAGCCTATTATATGTCTAAGACAACTATGAACCTAGACGATTTTGGTGGACGCGAAATGAGTCCAGAAAGGAAAAAGCAAATAGAAGCACGTATGAAGAGCTTCTTAGAGAAGGAGTACATACTAACTTTTAATAAAACAGAATCAATTTATAAAGAGGATGAAAAACTCGAAGCACCAGGAGGCGGAAGAGGTTTCGGTGGTTTTGGATCTAGTTTAACAGGTGGGCCTCAATATAAGAACGTTCAGAGTAAAGAGCTCATCCAAGATCAAGAGTTTTTTGGAAAGCAATTTTTAATCAAAGATGAATTAAAATCTTTAGAGTGGAAAATGGGATCTGAGACCAAACAAATTGGGCAATACATGTGCTTTAAGGCAACGGCTACAAAAACTGTGGATGAATTTGATTGGCGAAGCATGAGACCTAGACGTGGTAGGGATAGGAATGATTCGGATAAGGAAGAGAGTAAAAAAGTTAAAGATTCCACAAAAACTGATGATAAAGCAAGTAAAGATAATGGTCCTATGAGTGAGGTAGAAGTACCTAAAACCATAGAAGTTGTAGCTTGGTACACAGTGCAGATACCAGTTAACCAAGGTCCAGATGATTATTGGGGTTTACCAGGATTAATCTTAGAAATTAACGCTGACCGAACTACAATTTTATGCACTAAAATTGTAATGAATCCAGAAGAGAAGGAAGCTATAGAAAAGCCAGAAAAAGGAGATATAGTTACTCAGGCAGAATACAATGAGATTATCACCAAAAAAATGAATGAAATGCGCGAAATGTATGGTGGTAGAAATCGCGGCGGACGTGGTGGAGGCAGAAGAAACTAAAAATTAAAATCCATTTTAATTTGAAGAATGCAGGTCTAAAAAGTGTATTTCATTAATCAATCAAAACAAGAAATAACCAAAAAATGAAACAATTATTAATACTACTATGTTTAGTAGTAACAAGCAACTCTTTTGCTCAAATTAAAATGCAAGGCATTGTAAAAGATAGCATTGGAAACCCATTAGAATTAGCTAATGTAATTGCAATCAACCAAGAAACAAATGCATTAGAGTCTTATGCTATCACAGATAACAAAGGTAAATACATATTATCTCTTGGCAAAAATGGCAAGTACAAACTACAAGTAAGTTATATTGGCTTAAAAACTGCTGAAGCACTAGTTACTACCGAAGAAATAGATATTACAAGAGACTTTAAATTACTGTCGGACAATTCATTAGATACTGTTGAGTTGACTTACGAAATGCCTGTTACTATAAAGGGTGATACTCTAATTTATAACGCCGATTCTTTTAAAAATGGTTCAGAACGAAAATTAGAAGATGTCTTAGAGAAACTCCCTGGCGTGGAAATAAATGAGGATGGACAAATTGAAGTCGAAGGAAAGACGGTCAATAAATTAATGGTTAATGGGAAAGATTTTTTTGATGGAGATACTAAATTGGCGACAAAAAATATTCCCTCTAATGCTGTAGATAAAGTTCAAGTCTTACGTAACTATGCTGAAGTAGGCCAACTAAGTGGTGTACAAAATAACCAGGATAATGTGGCTATAAATATTAAACTAAAGGAAGGAAAAGAAAATTTCTGGTTTGGTGATATTACAGCTGGTGGTGGTGCAGCACCATCGCCAAATGACGAATTATACCTAGTACAACCAAAGTTATTTTACTATAGTCCAAAATATAGTGTCAACCTCATCGGTGATATGAACAATATTGGTGAAGTGGCACTAACAAATAGAGACTTAAGAAATTTTGGCGGAGGATTTGGCTTTAGATTGCCAAGTCGAACTAGTGGAACCAATATTAATTTAGGAAATAATGGGCTTGGTGGATTAACTAATATTGCGAATTCTCAAGAAGTCATAACAAAGTTAGCTACTGCAAATTTTAGTTATTCACCCAACAAAGCTCTAGATTTAAGTGGTTTCGTAATTTACAATAGTAGTAGATTAAGAACTAGAGAAGATAGTTTTATTGATTATATTGAACTTGAAGACGACCCATCTACACCAATTGATGAATCTGAAAGTTTACCACCAGATGAAGCAACAGTATCAAGAGGTAGAGAAGCGTCTAACCAAGCCATTGCTAAGTTAAGCGCATCGTATAAACCAAACGTCAATAATCAATTGGATTATGATCTTTTAGGACGCATCTCTGATGATGAAGAGCGACAAGATTTATTCTCGTCAGTTGTGGGAAATACAGACCAAATTGATGAGGTAAAACCTTATAGTATTAATCAAACTTTGAACTATTACTACACACTAGACGAAAATAATATTTTCGCCCTTGAAGCGCAGCACTTAATAAAAGATGAGGATCCATTTTATAATGCAGTTCTAGTCAATGATCCAAATAATAATGATGATGCGTTTGACGCTACTGCAACTGATCTTGGTTTTGATACAGATCAATTTGGTTATAACATCAACCAAGATCAGCGTATAAAATCAAATCAATTAGATGCCAAATTAGATTATTATAATATTCTCAATGCTAAGAGTAATATCAATCTTACTCTAGGAACTATTTTGAGCAACCAAAAGTTTAATTCTAATATTTTTCAGTTTTTAGATGATGGAACACGACTAAACCCTACTCCAACTACTACAGATTTAGAAGGTAATTTACTATCTGCCACCAATGATGATGTAGAGTATCGTTTTAGTGATGTGTATTTAGGTGTGCATTACCGATTTAAAACAGGTAAATTTACTTTTACACCTGGAGTATCTTTCCACGCCTATGGTAATAAGAATACCCAAGGAGGAACAACTTTTGAAGACAACTTCTTTGACGTTCTTCCAGATTTTGAAGCTCGTATTCAATTTAAAAAGAGTGAGAGCTTACAGCTAAATTATAACATGACAAACACCTTTACCGATGTAACTAACATTGCAGAAGGACTTATTTTAAATAATTTTAATAGCATTCAATTTGGTAATCCAGAATTACAAAATGCATTATCCCATAACATAAGATTGTTTTATAGTAGCTTCAACTTATTTAACTATACCAATGTATTCGCTGGCGCTAATTATAGTAAGAATATTGACCAAATAAGGTCTTTGACAAACTTTGAAAGTGTTATTAGGACAAGTTCATTCTTTAACTCACAATTTGCTGATGAAAGCGCTTCCCTTTTTGGTCGTGTACAACGCACGTTTGGTAAAGTAAGAGCAAGCCTAAGAGCTAACTTTAATTATAGTAAACTCAATCAATTTATAGAAGGCAGACAATCTTTAAATGAAAGCTTTACGCAAAATTACACGCCAGAAATTCGTACTAACTTTAGAGAAGCACCAAACGTAAGGTTAAGATATGGTTATACTGTTAGAGACAATGACCAAGGTAGCAACTCTACTAAGTTTATAACCAGAGCACCATCAATAGAATTTGATGCTTACATATGGAACGCTATAACTTTTGTGACTGACTTTACTTATAATGAACAAGAAAGTAACGGACAAACTGAAGCCTTTAAAACATGGAATGCATCTTTACGTTACAGAAAAGGTAGAGATGCTAAATGGGAATATTCATTAAGAGCCTCTAACTTATTAGACATAGATTCTAACATTAATAATGGTGCAGGTAATATCTCTGTATTTAGTTCGGAAACCTTTATACAACCTAGATTTGTTACGTTTAGATTGACATATACTTTATAAAACAAAAAAGCCGTTTCAATTGAAACGGCTTTTTTATTTTATAATTAATTGTATTTAGGTAACGAATGATTGTGTTTACAAAACCAAAATAAGCATGGTTCACTTTCTTTGTGCAAAAGGACCAATACCTCATTGATTTTATCTTTAGGTTCAAGATTTAGGTTCCCCGTTTTATAGCCCTCCTTTGTAGCTTCAATAGATGCAAAATGCTCATTTACTCTTGCATCCTTAATTTTAAAATGACCATTATTATCAGTTACTGTTGTTTTATTGCCTATAGTAACGGTTGCATTTTCAATGGGCTTATTATTCTCATCACTTACAGTACCAATGAATTCTCTAACAACCGCTTCACCTAAATAATCTGTTAAGGTATTAGCTTTATTAGTCTGTTCGTTTTTATCTGAAGATTTTTCTGTGTTCATACAAGCATGTAAAAAAAGAATACATACAAGTATAACTTTAAAGGTTGATTTGATTGATGACATATTTGATGATTGATGATGGTATGCATTAGGAAGATACTAAAACTGTAAAAAGGTTGCGTTAAATTTCTCACAAATTAAAAAGCCTTCAACTCTAAAACGTTAGAATAAAGGCTTTGTTACTTTTCTAATAATATTTTATTTACTAATCTCTAAATACATAAACAACTCCTATTATTGTATTAGGGTTTCTGTTACAATCTTCGTAGTATCTCTTAAAGTTAATATCAATATACGCACCTGTGTCTCCCAAAGATGTTAGATTAAAAATCACAATAATAAAACCCGAGTGCACTAAATCATCTTCATTAACAAAATTATCATCAAAACTTACAGAAGTTCCATGAGATGGCAACGCTAAAAGAACCATGAATATATCATCCTACTTTTCAGCTTTAATATACCCAAAACACTCTTATACATCTCTTTTATATACAATAATTAAGACACTTATACTCCTACCTTATTTTTTAAAATGATTGAAAATAAAAAACCCTCATAAATAATAATTATGAGGGTTTACAAATACTATTTCTAAAGTCTATTCTTTCTTAATATCGACTTTTTCAATTACTTTTTCAACTTCACCAGCTTCATTTGTTAATGACGCTTCAAAAGCATTCAATTTCTTCTCTACATCTTCTTTTGTACCTTCAAAAACAACGGTCTCAATTACTTTTTCTCCATTTTTTGTAGTTGAATAATCAACTGTTGCTATAGCTAAATCTTTAGAATCAATAGTCATTTCAATAGAAACATCTTGATCACTAGTTGCTAACCCTGTTTCAGACATAATCGCAATACTTGGCGCAATAACTAATGCAACAACAGACATTAATTTTAATAAGATATTTAATGAAGGTCCTGAAGTATCTTTAAATGGATCACCAACGGTATCACCAACAACGGCTGCTTTGTGAGCGTCTGTTCCTTTGCGCCCATCTTCTTCAATCGTTTTCTTTGCATTATCCCATGCACCACCTGCATTCGATTGGAATATTGCCATCAATACACCACAAGTCGTTACACCTGCTAATAATCCACCTAGCATTTCAGCACCACCAATAAACCCAACAGCAACAGGAACCGCAATGGCTAATAAACCTGGTAACACCATTTCTTTAATAGAGGCTTTTGTTGAGATATCGATACATTTACCATATTCCGCTACTCCATCAGCAGCATCAAATATTTTTCTATCTGCCTCAGATGCTTTTGTCATATCCGAATCATATTTGCGCATTACTTCTAATGCCGCTTTCAATTCTGGAATATCTCTAAACTGACGACGAACTTCTTCGATCATTGCCATCGCAGCACGACCAACAGCATTCATAGACAACGCTGAGAATACAAATGGTAACATACCACCTATTAATAATCCTGCCATAATATCTGGTTGAGACACATCAATTGAGGTTACATTAGCTGTTTTCATAAAGGCAGCAAATAATGCTAATGCCGTTAATGCTGCAGAAGCAATTGCAAAACCTTTACCAATAGCTGCAGTTGTATTACCAACAGCATCTAACTTATCTGTACGCTCACGAACTTCGCTCGGCAATTCTGCCATTTCAGCAATTCCACCTGCATTATCACAAATAGGACCATAAGCATCTACTGCCAATTGAATTCCTGTATTTGCTAACATACCTACAGCAGCAATTGCAATACCATAAAGACCAGCTTGATTATGAGAAACAATAATCGCAGCAGCAATCAATAAAATCGGAATAGCTGTTGACATCATACCAACTCCTAAACCTGCAATAATATTTGTAGCAGATCCTGTTTCAGATTGCTTTACAATAGACATTACTGGTTTTTTACCAGTAGCCGTATAATACTCAGTTATCTTACCAACTAATAATCCTGCAACTAAACCTGCAATAGTTGCCCAAAAGACTCCCATAGACGTGTAAGTTACACCACCTTCTACCCAAGATTCTGGTAACATCTCATTAATTATAAAATAAGATGCCACTAACATTAAACCTGCTGAACCAAATTCACCAATGTTTAAAGCTGTTTGAGGATTTCCACCATCTTTAACGCGTACAAAAAATGTTCCTAAAATAGACATTACAATACCAACAGCAGCAAGTACCAATGGTAAATAAACAGCTCCTAAGCCATCGAATGCTCCTTGAAATTCTGGTAATGATGCATAAACAGCACCTAATACCATTGTACCTATAATAGATCCTACATAAGACTCGAATAAATCGGCTCCCATACCTGCAACATCACCAACATTATCGCCAACGTTATCTGCAATTGTAGCAGGATTTAACGGGTGATCTTCTGGAATACCAGCTTCAACTTTACCAACAAGATCAGCACCAACATCGGCAGCTTTAGTATAAATACCACCACCAACACGTGCAAATAATGCAATTGAAGATGCCCCTAATGAAAATCCTGATAATACATTTAAGATTTCACCTAGTTCCCATCCCTGTCCACTATATATCATAAATAGTCCGCTAAGACCTAAAACACCTAAGCCAACAACACCTAAGCCCATTACAGCACCACCAGCAAAAGCAACTTCTAAAGCTTTGCCTAAAGAATGTCTGGCAGCTTGTGTTGTTCTTACATTTGCTTTGGTCGCTACGCGCATACCTATAAATCCGGCTAAGGCAGAACAAATAGCACCTACAATAAATGATACAGCTACCATTCCATTAGAGCCTTCTTCTGAATTACCTTTAAAGAATAACAGAACAGCAACAGCTACAACAAAAATGGCTAAAACTTTATATTCTGCTTTTAAAAATGACATGGCACCAACAGCGATATTCTTCGCGATTCTTGCCATTTTATCTTCACCAGCATCTTGTTTTGATACCCACATATTTTTGATGAATACAAACAACAATGCCAATACACCAAATACTGGTAGAAACTTTACAATAAATTCCATATGTTTTTAAATTAGGTTAGTTAAATTTTTATCGTCCGCTAAAGTAGTAAAATGAATTAAATTTTACGAAAAAAGCAATATCAATTAATCCTTATTGCTTTTTTGATAGTTTTATGTTGAATAATCTATGATTCTTAAATAGTTATATCTAAATTGTAAACGTACGCTTCTTTTTATGTTCGCTTTCATTATAACGCTTCACACACTCATGAAATATTTTAGTAGCCTCTTCTGCATTTCCCCAACCACCAACATCAACTTTCTTTTTTTCTAAGTCTTTATAAACCTGAAAAAAATGTTCTATTTCTTTTAAGCGGTGTGGATTCAAATCCGCTATATCAGATCTCTTACTCCAAACAGGGTCTGATACTGGTACACATATTATTTTTTCATCTGGCCCTTTTTCATCAGTCATATGGAATACACCAATTGGTCTTACTTCCATCACAACCATAGGATATGATGGCTCTGTAGAGAGTACCAAAACATCTAGTGGGTCTTGATCTAATGCCAAAGTTTCTGGCACAAAACCATAATCTCCCGGATACATCATGGATGAAAAAAGTGTTCTATCGAAACGGATTTTATTTAATGTGAAATCGTATTCATATTTATTACGACTCCCTTTTGGGATTTCTATTAATACATCGAAGGTTAATTTTTGTTTTTTTGACATCTTCATTTCTTTTATTATTACCCAAAAAATAGGGCAATGCTTTATTTAATTTGAGGGTGCAAATATAGTTAAGTCTTTAGGTTTGAACAATAAAAACCGACTTCAGTTTAAACCTTTTGTAAATCTGTTTCTTTGAAATTCATTACCTTGTTAAATCTATTAATTATTATAATTCAATCGCGATGAAATTTATATCAATATTTCTATTATCCTCTCTATTAACATTTCCTCTTTTTTCTCAAAATCAACAATACCAAGGTAAGTTTGAACCTATAGACAACATGATACCACAGCCCAATGTTTATCGTTCAGCGAGTGGTGCACCAGGTAAAGCCTATTGGCAACAGCGTGCAGATTATAAAATAAAAGCAGCTCTAAATGAAAAAGACAATACGCTTAATGGAGATGAAACCATTACGTATTACAATAACTCACCAGATGATCTAAGGTATTTATGGATTCAATTAGAGCAAAACGTCAATAAAAAAGAAAACGAAGATTTTGGTTATGCCTTCGGAAATGTGCGTGACTCAATGAATACTAGACATATGCAATTTTTAACGCGTGCGATTGATTTTCCCGCGGGATATACGATTAAATATATTAAGGATACGAATGGTAAGGCTATAAAATCTTTAGTCAATAATACTATGATGAAAGTATTGCTCAATGAACCTCTAAAATCTGGAGAATCACTAACGTTTTCTATTGGCTGGTCGTATCATATTACAGACCGAAGCATGTATTTACTATCACGCGAAGGTTATGAATATTTCCCAGAAGATAATAATACTGTTTACCTAATTGCACATTGGTTTCCACGTATGGCTGTCTATAATGATACTGAAGGTTGGCAGAATAAACAGTTTCAAAAATTAGGAGAATTTGCTCTAGAGTTCGGTGATTATGATGTTGAAATTACTGTCCCAGCAGACCATATTGTAGCATCTACTGGCGATTTAAAAAATGAAACCCAAGTTCTCACTAAAACACAACAACAACGTTTAGCAAACGCCAGAAAATCTGTGGACAAGCCAATAATGATTGTAACTCCAGAAGAAGCTAAGGCAAACGAAAAAAATAAATCGAATAAAACTAAAACATGGCAATTTAGGGCAGAAAATGTTAGAGATTTTGCGTTTGCTTCCTCCAGAAAATTTATTTGGGATGCCCAAGCTGTCCCTTTAGAAACTCATACAGTTATGGCGATGTCTTTCTATCCTAAAGAAGGACTACCTGTATGGAGCGAATCATCAACGCTAGCAGTAAAAAATGCATTAGAAGTCTATTCTGAAGCTGTTTTTGAATATCCATACCCTGTTTGTATTTCTGTAAATACGTCTAATATTGGTATGGAATTCCCTATGATTAGCTTTAATGGAGGTCGACCAATTAATGGAGAAATAAGCGATAGAGCAAAAGGCGGAATGATTAGCACCATTGTGCACGAGGTTGGTCACAACTGGTTTCCTATGATCATAAGTTCAGATGAGCGTCAGTGGATGTGGATGGATGAAGGATTAAACACATTTATTCACCAGCGCACCATGAAAGAACGTTATCCAGATTATCCGCATACAGAGCCTAAAAGCATCGTACCTTTTATGAGTGGAGACAAAAGTATTATGCGACCAATAATGACATCATCAGATAATGATTTACTCTCACAATTTGGAGCCAATTACTACCAAAAACCAACTGTAGGATTACAAATGCTTCGGCAATCCATTGTAGGTGAAGAACTTTTTGATCAGGCTTTTAAAGAATATGCTAACCGCTGGAAATACAAACACCCAAATCCGGCTGATTTATTCAGAACACTCGAAGATGCTACAGCTGTTGACTTAGATTGGTTTTATAGAGGTTGGTTCTTTACGACAGATAATGTAGATATGGAACTCAGCAATGTAAAATGGTTTACTGTGAGTGACGAAGTAAATATTGAAAACAAAGGCAAAACCGTAAAAGCTAATATCGAAGCAGAAAATGCAGGAGAAAACACTCAAGATTTTACAAGTGGCCCTGAAGAAATAACTATGGTAACTACTCCAGACCAAGCTTATGGACAGTTTTTATCTCGTATGGACGAACCAAAAATAAGGAAACAACTTTACAAAAAAAACATCTATGAAATTACCGTGAAAAATGTTGGAGGTCTAATTATGCCTTTAACTATTGAATGGCAATACACAGATGGCACTTCAGAAATTGACACCTTACCTGCTGAAATATGGAGAACCAATGAATATGAAATTACCAAAACCTTTATTAAAGCTAAGGAAGTTAAAAAAGTAGTCTTAGATCCAAAATTTGAATTTGCAGATACAGACATGAAAAATAACAGCTTCCCTAAAGTAGAAGAAGCTTCAGATTTCGATAAGTTTAAAAACAAAACTAAAAACTGATAATCGATAACAAAAGTTACTCATATCCCAGAAATAAACCGGGATAAAGAATATATTTATACTTATATAACACGTTGTAACACATTATGAAAAACATTCTACTAACATTAACTATTTCGATTACTATCTTAAGTTGTAAGAAAGAAAACAACTATGAGAATGATGCTGAATTGTGCTCAATTTTGGCTAAAATGATTGAAAGTGACCAAAGCATTAGAAATTTACCTGAACTGACTGACCCATTTTTTGAAATTTTAGATTCTATCAGGACAACGAATAATTTGACTCGAGAAGTTTACTCGAATTTAAGTACAGAAGAACAATTAAATTGGGGAAAAATAGCAAGAGAAATAGCCGAAAAGCGACCAAAAGGTTCAAAAAATGTAAGGGATTCTCTTTGGGATATTCAAGAAGAAATTGATATAAAAAACACTAAATTATTAATTGAAATTACTAAGAAAAGAGGTTGGGTTAGTAAAGATGGTCTTGGATGTACTGAATACATATCACCAATGATAATTTTTAGACACGCACCAGAGGAATTTTGGGAAGAAATAAGACCTCTGATTAAAAAAGAATATGAAGAAGGAAAAATGAATAGCGCAACCTTTGGATTTATAGAAAATCATTTAGATGGTCGACCACTTTTAGAGTTAGAAAAAAAGATAAATAACATTGAAATTAAAACGGAATAAATAACGTGTTACAACAACGTGTATAATTCATTGCTAGTACTCGCCTACTTACGAAAATCCTCGCGGATTTTCTATTCGGTTTGTATTTGCTAAATTAGTTGCTGAAACACGCAACGAAATCATACACAAACATGTTGTGCAACATTAGTGAAAAATGGAAAAATTTAGAAGACAATTGACTTTGTTCATTAATGAACCAAAAGGAATTATCGAGAAAATTCGAGCCGAATTTAATCCTAAACAATATTATCTGATACCTGCACACGTAACACTTTGTCGTGAAGACGAAATTGAACCGATTGAAAATACTATTTCAAGAATAAAGTCTATTTCATTAAAAAAAACAATGCAAATTGAATTTGGAAAAGCTGAACGCTTTTCGGACGGAAAAGGTGTTTACATTTCATCATTTGGAAACAACAATGAATTTAAAGAATTAAGAAAATCAGTTCTGGGACAATCTGAATTGGAAAAAGAACAAATTCCTCATATAACACTAATGCATCCGAGAAATTCGACTTGTACTAATCAAATCTTCGAAAAAATTGAAAATTATGATTTGCCAACTGAATTGAATTTTGGAAAAATTAGTCTAATCGAGCAAAAAAATGGCGGAAAATGGAATGTATTAGAGGAATTCGAAATTGTAAAAAATAACGTTGCACAACACCGTGTATAATTCATTGCTAGTGCAAGCTTACTTACGAAAATCCGCGCGGATTTTCTATCTGTAGTTATTTGCTAACTTTAATGCTTAAAAACGCGACCAAATCATAGACAAGACTGTTAGCACTAATCAATTCAAAATCAAATAAAAATGAAAGTTACAGCTGAAAAAAACGAAAAGGTTGCCAATATGATATTTGCATCCATTTATCCGCTTTACCTGAATAGATTGAAGAAAAATGGTAAAACAAAAGAAGAACTTGACCAAGTTATTAAATGGTTTACAGGTTTTGATCAAGATGCTTTAAAAGCACTAATCGATGAAAAAGCAACCTTTAGAACATTTTTTCAAAAAGCTAAAATACATCCTAACTCTCACTTGATTAAAGGCGTCGTTTGTGGATATCGAATTGAAGAAATCGAAGATGAATTTGAATTATATAAACAATGTAGACAAATGGAAAAGCTGATTGACGAATTGGCAAAAGGTCGTAAAATGGAGAAAATTTTACGGGAAGAAAAGAAATAAAACTGGTACTAAAATCCTATAACACAAACAGATTAATTAAATGCGACCTATTCTATTTTTAATACCATTGATGCTAACTACTAACTTATTTGGGCAAGACCTCAGCACTCATAGATGGGAAAACAGAATTGTTCTCATCATATCTAACTCACAAGAATCTAAAGTGTTTCAAGATCAGGTTTTAGAATTTAAAACAGCTACCAAAGGCATTGCGGAACGAAAAATAGTAGTCTATCATGTTGTACCAAATCAATATAGATTTGTCGATTATCAAAAAGATAATACAACAAATGAATGGATAGGGTCTTCTCTGTTATTTCAAAAATATGGAGACAAAAAATCGGATTTCAACGTGGTTTTAATTGGCTTGGATGGTTCTGTAAAACTTCAACAAAATAACGCACTAACCACCACCAAACTTTTTACTATCATAGATGGTATGCCAATGCGTAAGTCTGAATTAAAGAACAGAAAGAATTAGTAAGATTAGTATTTTCAGGAAAATTAGAAGTAAAACCCAAAACTACCTGTGATTCCAAACTTTCTAGCATCAGGATTGTCTAAATAATTTCCTCTAAAATTAAAATCTATACGTAGTATTTTAAAAATATTAGCTACTCCAACACTATATTCATAATAGACACGAGAATCTGGTGCAACTAATGGAAACTCATTCATATTACCAGTAGTACTCAGCGCTATATTTTCATCAGATAATTCTCCCCAAACACCTCTTATACTGGCAATAGCTCTAAGATTATATTTCTTTAAAAACGGAATGCGAGAAAACAAACGTCCATTAAAATTATGCTCTATGTGCATGGACGTATAGGTATCTGTAACAAATTCATAAAAGTCGAGCTGAGAAAAAGTGTTGTATATTGAAAAATACGTCTGATTTCCTGGTACAACACTCAATAAGGCTAAAGGCACTTCACCAAATGTTTTACCCGCTTCTATCGACGTGGTTAATCTACCAAAACCACCAACCTGCCATGGTTGTATGTAGGAAAACTGAACCTTTGTATAATCAAAATCACTATCAAACCAATTGCGATCACCACGACTTATTTGTGCAAACAAACGTGCAAAATTGTCGTTTTTAAATTTACGTTCTACTCCAAAACCAGTCATTTGCCGTTTTGGGTAATAGCCTAAAGATAATCGGCTTTCAAATTGTTTAACTTCAGAAGAAATTCCTGTTGGTGACGCTGAGTCATTATAATCTAAACTGAATGTTGGTGATGCTGATCTCAATGCACGGAAGCTTCCATCTATGCGAACTTCAAAATTCCTTACAGGCTCAATCGCCAATCCTAAATTTGTTAAATTGATATTGGTAAGCTTATCATTTGCTCCCGTTCCAATAACAGCAGAAGAAGCCAAACTTCTACCTAATACGTCTGTGGAACTCGTTAAACTCGCCCCTATTTGTTCTACATCGCGTCGGTTTCCTCCAAAAATGGTTAATCGACTCTTTTTATCTAGCAACCATTTTCCTGAAATACCATATTTAAACTTATCGTCTCGGAATCCGTAAGCTAAAAACCCTTCGAGTCTCCATAAATCATTTGGCCCAAAATAAGTTCGTCCACCTGTTCTGAGTCTTAAACCTTCAACTTCATTAAATCCAAAGGTCGAAAAGATAGGACCATAATCAAAATTAATACTTGGAAACTCTATATAGCCTGATGCTAAAATACTTCCCAGGTTATAAAGGCGTTTGAATTTCTTAACGGTTTTTAGGGTATCTAACATTTTATAAACCCCTTTTTCGTCTTTATTTAGAGCTTCGAGTCTATTGTTTTGCCAAAAGTCGTCTTCTCTATTATAAACATCTTCATCATAGTTATAAACGACCTTGTCATAGTATTCTTTATCCTTTGGCTGATCGAATTTATAATTGTCGTATAGTGTGGTTCGTTTACCGTACACTCCTCTCGACTTTTCTTTTTTATTAATCGCAAAATCTGACAGAAAATAATCGCGCTTAATAAGAAATACAGAGTCGTTCAATACTTCAAACTCTTGCTCTATATATATTTCCTTTACCCAATTAATATTGGCACTTTTAGACGCTTGAAGATTAATGTCTTTAATGGCATATGTAGAATCATTCACCCAAAAATCACCTTTAAACGTCAATTCATTTTTTCGCCTTGGATAATACACAATATTGTAACACCACTTATTATCAATAAATGCACTATCTGACAATACATAATTATAGGTCTGCACTCCTGTTCTGCTTAATGGACTTACAAAGCTTTTATCGAAAAACTTAAGGTAATTGTCATAGATATTATATTCCGAATATAAATCATCAATAAAATCTATAATCACCTGGTTGTTGCTGAAACCAGAATTTTTGTTTCCTAATAGATCCTCGCGTTCTTTATTGATGATGTTATCACCAGAAACCTTTTTTACAGATTCGTTTAAGAAAATGGGTAAATACGTTTTTCCTGTAACGCTAGAGGTATCGACTTCTTCAAAAACAAACTCCATACCTTTAAAGAGTTTACTTTTTATGAGTGCACTATCAATGGTGTTGAGATCAAACTCAACTTTTTCGTATTGGTCGTATTCGTATTGATTAAATTGTTTTACACCATTTTTACGTTTTCGCTCCCATATTTTTTTTAGAATTCTTATTGCTGGGTTTTCAGAGGCTTTCTTGGATTGTTTTCCGGTTACAATAACAACTTCGCTAAGCGAAGAGGCTTCTTCTTTTAGTACAAATTTTAAATCATAATTAACAGATTTCGGAAGCTCTACTTCTAAAATTTCGTAACCTAAAAAAGAAACAATTAGTGTTTCCCATTTTTCGTCAGATTCTAAATAGAATTTTCCGTCTTCATTGGTTATAGTCCCTTCTGTAGAACCTTTGAATAAGACATTGGCAAAAGCAATAGGCTGATTGCTCTCATCGAAAACATAGCCACTGACTTTTGTCTGCGCTATTGCAGAAAAAACATTGAGGCATATAAAAGCTATAAGTAGTTTTATCTTCATATATAAAAACAAACTTCATCAATAACCATGCTACAATAGCTATAAGGTTACAAATGAAGTTTATTAAACGCAGAAAACTGCTATTTATTTATTTGTACATCACTTTTTTGACTGCTTTAACAACATCGTCGCTATTAGGCAACCATTCTGCTAATAAAACAGGTGAATATGGAGCAGGAGTATCTGCTGTGTTTATTTTTACTACAGGAGCATCTAAATAATCAAATGCTTCTGATTGCACTAAATAGGTGATTTCGGTCGCTACATTTCCAAAAGGCCATGCTTCTTCTAAAACCACTAATCTGTTGGTTTTCTTAACCGATTCTAGAATAGCTTTTCTATCCATAGGACGAACCGTACGTAAATCTATGATCTCACAAGAAATACCTTCTTTTTCTAATTCATCAGCAGCTTTGTAAGCTTCTTTTATAATCTTTCCGAAAGATACAATCGTTACATCTGTTCCTGTACGCTTAATCTCTGCAACTCCAATAGGAATGGTATATTCTCCTTCTGGTACTTCACCTTTATCACCATACATCTGCTCACTTTCCATAAAGATGACTGGATCGTCGTCTCTAATTGCAGATTTCAACAAGCCTTTAGCATCATAAGGATTAGATGGTACCACTACTTTTAAACCTGGTGTATTTGCAAACCAATTCTCAAAAGCTTGTGAGTGTGTTGCGCCTAATTGACCAGCAGAAGCTGTTGGGCCTCTAAATACTATTGGACATTTAAATTGTCCTCCAGACATCTGTCTTATTTTGGCTGCATTATTTATAATCTGATCAATTCCGACTAAAGAGAAATTAAATGTCATGTACTCTACAATTGGGCGATTACCTGTCATTGTAGAACCAATGGCAATACCTGCAAAACCAAGTTCTGCAATAGGTGTATCAATAACACGCTTAGCACCAAACTCATCGAGCATTCCTTTTGATGCTTTATAAGCCCCATTGTACTCAGCTACTTCCTCTCCCATAAGATAAACACTTTCATCTCTGCGCATTTCTTCGCTCATGGCTTCGCAAATAGCTTCTCTAAATTGAATTGTCTTCATTACCTTGTTTTTAATCGAATAGCAAAAATAATAATTATTGGTTATATAATGCCATTAAATCTAATGCGAAAAAAAGAAAAAAATTGTAACTTGTTTATTAAATCCATAATTAGGATTCTTTGAGTTATCAGAATTACTTTTTTTGTATTTGTTTTTGTCTTGTTTATTTTTATATTCAACAAGAGTATTTTACTTCATTAAACTCTCCAACCTAAACAATCAGCAAAAAATCTTCAAATTTTTGAAAAATTGATAATTTAAATCGTCAAATCTAAATTTTATGAAAATTTTACTATGCATGCATAGTAAAATTCAAATTATTATATTTATCTTCGTGCTCTGAAGAAAAAGACGTTTAAAATAAATCATTTTTTATGAAAATATTAGTATGTATTAGCCATGTGCCAGATACAACCTCAAAGATTAATTTCACTGATGGTGACACTAAATTTGACACAAATGGTGTTCAGTTTGTAATTAATCCTAACGATGAATTTGGCCTAACAAGAGCCATGTGGTTTAAGGAAAAACAAGGTGCAAGTGTAGATGTGGTTAATGTTGGTGGAGCAGAAACTGAGCCTACGTTAAGAAAAGCCTTAGCTATTGGTGCAGATGCTGCTATTAGAGTAAATACTGAAGCCACTGATGGTTATGCCGTTGCTAAACAATTAGCAAAAGTAGTTAACGATGGTGGTTATGACTTGGTAATTGCTGGTAGAGAATCTATTGATTATAATGGTGGTATGGTACCAGGTATGTTAGCCGCTATGATTGATGCTAACTTTGTTGCTAATTGTATTGGTTTAGAAGTGGATGGTACAAATGCAAAAGCGGTTAGAGAAATTGATGGTGGAAAAGAAACCGTGAACACCTCTTTACCTTTAGTTATTGGTGGGCAAAAAGGCTTGGTTGAAGAAAGCGACCTTCGTATCCCAAATATGAGAGGTATTATGATGGCACGTAAAAAACCCTTAACAGTTGTTGAGCCAACTGATGCTAATACTGAAACCAAAGCTGTAAGTTTTGAAAAGCCAGCTCCAAAAGGTGCTGTAAAATTAGTTGATGCAGATAATATTGATGAATTAGTAAACTTACTTCATAACGAAGCTAAGGTGATTTAGTTAGACTAAATCATTCCGAACTTATTTCGGAATCTTATGAAATTAAAGGAATTATTAATAAGTTCCTGAATCGAGTTCAGGAAAAATTTTATAAAAATTTTATGTCAGTTATAGTATATACAGAATCAGAAAACGGAAAATTTAAAAAAGCAGCTCTAGAAGTTGTGTCTTATGCGAAAGCAATTGCAGACCAAATGGGAACAACTGTTACAGCTGTTGCTATTAATGCAGATAATACTGAAAGCTTAGGAAACTATGGTGCTTCAAAAGTACTTTCTATTAAAGATGATACTTTAAGTACATTTAGCGCTAAAAAATATGCAGTAGCAATTGAAAGTGCAGCTAAAAGCGAAGATGCTAAAGTTGTTGTTGTAAGTTCTAGTGCAGACAGTAAGTATTTAGCGCCATTGTTAGCGGTAGGTTTAGATGCAGGTTATGTTTCTAATGTTGTAGAAGCACCATCTAGTGTATCTCCATTTACAGTAAAACGTACAGCATTTACAAATAAAGCATTTGCCAATACAGAAATTACTACAGATGTTAAAGTTGTTGGTTTATCTAATAATTCTTTTGGTTTAGTTGAATCTGGTGGAAGTGCTTCTGTTGAAGATTTTTCACCATCATTACCAGGTTCTGGCGTTAATGTTGAGTCAGTGGATAGAGCCACAGACAAGGTCAGCATTGCAGATGCAGAAACGGTAGTTTCTGGTGGAAGAGGTCTTAAAGGTCCTGAAAACTGGGGAATGATAGAAGAACTAGCCGACGTTTTAGGAGCTGCAACAGCATGTTCTAAACCAGTATCTGATTTAGGTTGGAGACCACATAGCGAACACGTTGGGCAAACAGGAAAACCTGTAGCTTCTAACTTGTATATTGCCATTGGTATTTCTGGAGCAATTCAGCATTTAGCTGGTATTAATTCATCTAAAGTAAAAGTCGTTATCAATACAGATCCAGAAGCACCTTTCTTTAAGGCTGCAGACTACGGAGTAGTTGGTGATGCTTTTGAAGTCGTACCACAATTAATCGAAAAATTAAAAGCTTTTAAAGCTCAAAACGCATAATTTTATTACCTTGTAATTTACAAAAGGGCTGTTTAAATTAGCACCAAATCGAAATCATAGGATGCAGTTTGGTAAAGTCCTAATTTAAACAGTTCTTTGTGTTTTATAATTTATGAGCTTAGTTCGTTTAAATATCAAAGGAATTTCTTACAGTCAAACTCAGAATGGAGCTTATGCTCTTATTTTAAATGAAGTTGATGGTGATAGGAAATTACCAATCGTCATTGGCGCTTTTGAAGCGCAGTCTATTGCCATTGCATTAGAGAAAGAAATTCGTCCACCACGTCCATTAACACATGATTTATTCAAAAACTTTGCAGATCGCTTTGATATTGTGGTCAAGCAAGTGATTATTCATAAATTGGTAGATGGTGTATTCTACTCAAGTTTAATTTGTGAACGCGATAAAATTGAAGAAATTATTGATGCAAGAACTAGCGATGCTATTGCCTTGGCTTTGCGTTTTCAAGCACCAATTTTTACCTATAAAAACATTTTAGATAAAGCCGGAATCTATCTTAAAGTGAATCCTAAAAAGGAAGACGAAGAACAAGATAGTATCCTTGTTGATGATCTTATTGCAGAAGAAATTGAAGCTGCTACAGTTGAACAAGAAGGGTACAAAGATAAATCTCTTGAAGAACTCAATACCCTTTTAGATGAAGCTGTAAATAATGAGGATTATGAAAAAGCTGCTAAAATAAGAGACGAAATTTCTAAGCGTTAACTAACATAAACTTTCATGACGAATTTTTTCAAAGCCCTTTTTGCTATATTTATTGGACTTTCAACAATTACAGCACAAGAGCTTGAGAAAACATGGGAGTCAACAAATCCAGAAAGCGCATATAATATTTTAGAGTTTAAAAAAGGAGAATTCGACTTTTCTTCAAATTCAAAAAATAATCTTCAGGGAGATTATATGTATCAAAATAATTTATTGGTACTTTATCATAACGATTCCCTAAATTCAATTAATAAATATAAAATATCAGAACTGACTGATTCTACTTTGGTTTTCACTGGCAAAGAGATGCACTTCAATTTAGTGTCAAAAAAAAGCGAATCAATCGCAAGTTCAGAAACGGTCGTAGAGGAAATAATTCCTAGTCAAGGGTTTTCTTTCAATAGTTTATGGAGGGGTATTTTGGGTATGGTAACGTTAATATTTATTGCTTTTTTATTTAGCAGTAACCGTAAAGCTATTAAATGGAAAACTGTAGGGATTGGATTGGCTTTTCAACTTATAATTGCAGTAGGTGTTCTAAAAGTCGATGCTGTAAAAACAGTTTTCGAGTATGTAGGACAAGGTTTCATAGCAATTTTAGGGTTTACGCAAGCTGGTAGCGAATTTTTATTCGGTGGAATGTTAGACATAAATTCCTTTGGATATATTTTCGCATTTCAAGTTTTACCAACTATAATTTTCTTTTCGGCATTGACTTCAGTGCTCTTCTATTTGGGTATCATACAAAAAGTAGTAAAAGGAATGGGCTGGTTATTAACTAAAGTTTTAGGGATTTCTGGAGCTGAAAGTCTAAGTGTTGCTGGTAATATCTTTTTAGGACAAACCGAAGCACCTTTATTAATTAAGGCTTATCTAGAGAAAATGAATAAGTCCGAAATTCTACTTGTAATGATTGGTGGAATGGCGACAGTTGCTGGTGCTGTTTTAGCTGCTTATATTGGCTTTTTAGGTGGTGATGATCCAGAATTGCAGTTGTTCTATGCTAAGCATTTATTAGCCGCTTCAGTGATGGCTGCACCAGGCGCGATCGTTATCTCAAAAATTCTATTTCCACAGACTGAGGAAATCAATACAGATGTCTCTGTATCAAAAGAAAAAATAGGATCTAATATTCTCGAATCTATCGCAAACGGAACTACTGAAGGTTTAAAACTTGCTGTTAATGTTGGTGCCATGCTACTGGTATTTGTCGCCTTTATTGCCATGATTAATGGCATCTTAGGAGGAATAGGAGATATCACCTCAATCAACGATTGGGTTATTGCAAATACACCATATCAAGCATTATCTCTAGAATTAATTCTTGGTTATACATTTGCTCCACTAATGTGGTTAATAGGTATTGCACAAGAGGATATGGCACTTATGGGCCAGCTTTTAGGTATAAAATTAGCCGCGAGTGAATTTGTAGGATATATACAATTAGCAGATTTAAAAGATGTTACAAGTGTAACGCATTTAAAATATCAGAAATCTATCATCATGGCAACTTACATGCTATGTGGTTTTGCAAACTTTGCTTCTATTGGAATACAAATTGGTGGTATTGGGTCTTTAGCACCAGGACAACGTAAACAATTATCTAAATTTGGCATGAAAGCATTAATTGGAGGTACAATTGCTTCATTGATTTCCGCTACCATTGCAGGTATGATAATTGGGTAAAATTGTTGCTGCTATTGTAATTCTATTTTTCTTAGTATAAAACTGATAACACCTAATATAACAATGCAGATTAATAATTTAACTGCATATAGGCTAGTACTGCTTATTCCTCCAAAATAATCTACAAAAGGAATTCCATTAATATTTGCGTAAGTGATCATAAAAAATAGCACATCAAACAACTTTTTACCTTTTGAAATAATCCCCATAGTTGATGCCAAAAGCACAATAAACAAACCGCCTAATAATATAGAAAAAGTCGCATTTAAATCTATAAGAATAGCATATCTAATAATTAAAGGCAGACTTAAACCAACTATTAAAATACTTCCTGCTAATAACTGTGAAAACAATAATCTTCTCAATGGCTTATAGGATGTAAAAGCAAAATAATTAACGTTGTTAGCTGCTTCTTTAGTTGTTAAATCTGACAAGCGACTTACTTGTAAAAACCATAAAATTGGCAATGCTATTTGATGTGAAATTTTAAAAGGAAGTATTACTAATAATACCATTCCAATACCATTAACAATCCACAGCCATTTTTTCCCTTTTCTAAATAATAGTAAAAATTCTGTTTTCACCAAAGGAAGGATTCTATAATTTATTTGAGCTATTGGTAGTTTAGATAGAACAACTTCTTTAGTCATATGTTGCTTTTCTGTTATAGTGATAAATTTCTTAATAGAAATACGCTCTTTTATATTAAAGCGATGAAAGAAAATCGAAACGATTGCAATACTGACTATTGATAAAAAGATCCATATTAAGCGACTAATTACAAATGATGTAGGGAAATCAATACCATTGAATTCAAACTTTTTAGTCTGTTTTAGATTTCCCACAACGTAACCAATGTTTGTTAAACCCATTTTTTCATCAGATTTCGTAATACTTCTAACGGTTTCCTCCAATTGACACATAACTATCTTGCTTCCAAAGACGTCTAATGAAAACTGCGATTCCGTTTTTGGTGTATATATCAGAAGAGCGGAAAATAAAAAAAAGAAAGCTATATTTTGTATTATAGAATATCTTGCTAAAAACACTTCAAAGACAACAGACAAAGCAGAAATGAAACACATAGGAGGAATTGTAATAAGTACATAAGCTTTTACAAACTGAAGCAGCTCAAAAGGAAAACCATCATCATAAAAAACAAAAAGAATAATACTCATTACAAAAACCACTAAAACGATGGTTAGCAGTAGTATAAAATTGCTTAACATTTTAGCCAATAAATATTTGAAATTTGAGATAGAAGTGGATGCCACTATTTGTCCAACTTTTGTTTCGATATCTTTTTTAATCCCACTATTTATTAAATAAAAACCTACAAGTGACAAAAAAATACTTGTCATAATTGCAGTGACATAACCAAACCAAGCAGAATTGTAATACCCAACATGATCGGCAATTCTAATCGTTGAATAATTCGCATTTGGTTCTGGTACAAATGTATATGCAATAGCTAAACTTGTACAAAGCGTAATTAAAAAAGCATAGCTTCTTGTTCGTTGTAAATAATCAGATTTTATGATGGTAAAAAATGGTGACATATTAATTAGTTTTAGTCAAGTATAAATAAGCATCTTCTAAATTAGCCTCTCTTTTTATTGCATTTTCTAATGAATTTTCTGTAATAAATCTAACCATTAAATCCCCTTCTTTTCTGGTCGTACTTACAACATTATGTTGTGTTTTAAAATTGGTTAACTCGTCTTTTTTAATACTAATTTCAAACACTTTGTTCGTTACAGTTGCAATTATATTTTCTTGGCTTCCATGAGTAACTAAGGTTCCGTTTTTCATAATCGCAACCTTATCGGCAATCGTATCAATATCAGAAACGATATGAGAAGAGAGAATCACAATACAATCGTTTGCTAAATCTGAAATGAGATTTCTAAAACGCACACGCTCTTCAGGATCTAGTCCAACCGTAGGTTCATCAAAAATTACAACTTTAGGATTGTTCAATAACACTTGTGCAATACCTACGCGTTGTTTCATTCCACCAGAATAACTTCCAATTGGTTTTTTAGCAGCTTCAATTAAATTTAAGCCTTCTAATAACTCTGTAATTCTCAGTTTTAAATTAGCACCTCCAACACCTTTCATTGCAGCCATATATTCTAAAAACTCATAAGCATTTAAGTTTGGATACACACCAAAATCTTGTGGTAAAAACCCCAATTGCTTCCGCATATAATTGGCATCTTTTGCAATATTGTTTCTATTTAAAGAAATAATACCATCTGTAGGTTTATTAACCGTTGCAATCATTTTTAATAAGGTAGATTTTCCAGCTCCATTTGGACCAAGCAATCCTAAAATTCCTTTTTCAATACGGAGTGAAAAATCTTTCACTCCGTATTTATTTCTATTGTATCGCTTCGATACATTTTCAATCTCTAATATCATAGTTATTTATTCTTCTGTTTTCGATTTCACTCTTTCAATAATGGTTTCATATCCGTTTTGAGTGAATTTCAAAGCATCTATATTATCTTTTATGAGTTCTAAATCAACGCCTCTTGAAGGTTCGTGTAACGTCGTCTCATTTTTTAGAATCAGTATATCTTTAGAAAATGGACTAATGATATACATCATGCCATCTTCCCTAACAATTTCTAGTTCAAAATCTGCCTCTGCTAATAAATATTTACCAACAAAACTTTTGAGCGTTGTGTTATCGATTTCAATTTTTGTGTCTTGCTTGTTCGAAATAGTTTCTGAGTTTTTTACTTGGCTGTAACCAATAGTTTGAACTAATAAAAAAAGTACTGTTGTAATTTGAATTAAATTTTTCATGATTATATATTTTAAGATTATACCTCAAAACTCTTTTAATTTTTCAAAATCTAAAAAAAAGAATGATGAATGATAGCTATAAAGTGATGTAGCTAGATGAGGCGTGTAATCAGAAAAAAGAATACGTTCAGATAAGAAAACCCATCTTTCATCATTAAAAAACAGAAAAACGAAGACGATATACTACTTTTGAGTAGATATTCAAACTAAAAATATGTCAAAATTAGATCGCTTAATAGATAATAAAGTATTACAAAATATTAGTGTTTGGATCTTTATTTATTTGATAGGATTGGTTTCTATTCAATCAGATAACGTCTTATTGGATGCTTTTTTAGGTGTAATTTTTCTTGCTGTACCCGTATATATACATAATTTAAAAATCTTGCCTTTGTTTTTTTCAAAGCATAAATGGCTTGCTTTGTTTTTGTTTGTGCTTAACATTGCGTTATTTACATGTATCGGTTTATATTTTTTAAGCGATGCTTTAAATCATTTTGAATGGCGAATGGTTTACAACATGGTTGGTATATTAATATTAGTCTTGTTCGTAGGTTCTGCATTAAAAGTAGCAGGTGATAGTTTTACACGAAGGCAACAAGAAAAAGATGCTGAATTAAAACTATTAAAAGCCCAACTCAATCCACATTTTTTGTTTAATACACTGAATAATCTTTATGGATTGTCTGTTGTGAAATCTGATAAATTACCAAATTTAATGCTTAAGCTTTCAGATTTATTGCGTTACAGTTTATATGATACTAAAGATAAATTTGTGCCTTTAGAAGAAGAGATTAAGTATTTAGAGAACTATATTTCATTAGAAAAGATAAGATTAGAAAAAACAACTATTAATTTTAAAATAAAAGGAAATATTACAAACAAACAAATAGCACCAATGTTATTAATAGTGTTCGTAGAGAATGCCTTCAAACATTTATCCACTGAGAATGGCAAGGTTGATATTAATATTTTTCCAGAGGAAAATAAGTTACATTTTAGCTGCAAAAACACAATAGATTTAGAAAATCCAATTGAAGAAAGCTTAGAAAAAGGGAGAAGCGGTATTGGCTTAGTTAATGCTAAGAAACGATTAGCTTTGATATATCCTGAACAGCATGACCTAAAAATTACTAATCATAAAGATAATTTCCATGTAGACTTAATTTTAGACTTACCATGAAAATACTTAAATGCCTTATTGCCGATGACGAACCAATAGCTCGTCAGATATTAGAAAACTACATAAAGGATATACCATATTTAGACTTGGTATCGTCTTGCAAAAATGCGTTTGAAGTTATGGAAGTACTCCAAAAACAACCAGTTGATATCCTGTTTTTGGATATAAACATGCCCAAACTATCGGGCATTAGTTTATTAAAGAGTTTAAGAGAAAAACCTGAAGTGATTATTACAACTGCTTATCCTGAATATGCTGTTGAGGGTTTTGAACTTTCTGTGACGGATTATTTATTAAAACCCTTTTCTATTGAACGTTTTTTGCAAGCTGTAATGAAAGTACAGCAAAATTTAGACGCTTCAAACAAAGAAACTATTTCAAATCCAATAGAAGCAGAACAAACATCAATTTTTGTAAAGAGCGATAAAAAAATTATTAAATTAAATTTTGACACTATTTATTATATCGAAGCCTACGGTAACTATATTAAAATCTTTACTGAAAACATGGTGTTAACACCACAAACGTTGTCAGATTTTATAGATAAACTTCCAAACAATTTTTTGAGGATACATAAGTCTTATGCTGTAAACTTTAACCATTTAAAACTTATTGATGGCAATCAAATTATTCTTCTTAATAATGCAAAGCTTCCTATTGGTAAATCTTATCGTAAAGCCGTTTTAAGCAAAATTGAATAATCTAAATCGTTAATAACTTCTCATATAACTGAAGCGTCAAATATTAAATTTTAATGCTTTTTTTTTATTTTCGCTTTTAGTAATACTAAACTGTCGAACTGAGCGAAGTCGATGGGCATTTTAAGGTTTACATTCCACAAAAAAATTAAGTTTAATTTAAAGAGATTCCAACTTTCGCAGGAAGTAATATGAAACAATACCACGACTTAGTAAAACACGTCCTTGCAGAAGGCAACGAAAAAGGAGATAGAACAGGTACAGGCACCAAAAGTGTTTTTGGTTATCAAATGCGTTTCGATTTAAGTGAAGGATTTCCGATGGTAACTACAAAAAAGTTACACTTAAAATCTATTATTCACGAATTACTTTGGTTCTTAAAAGGAGATACTAACATTGATTATCTTACCGAAAACGGAGTTAGAATTTGGAATGATTGGGCAGACGAAAACGGTGATTTAGGACCAGTATATGGTCACCAATGGAGGAATTGGGCAAGTGAAGAGATAGACCAAATTAAAGAGGTAATTGCAACTTTAAAGAATAATCCTAATAGTAGAAGAATGTTAGTATCTGCATGGAATCCTTCTGTGTTGCCAGATACGTCTAAATCTTTTTCTGAAAATGTAGCCAATGGTAAAGCCGCTTTACCTCCATGCCATGCTTTTTTTCAGTTTTATGTTGCTGATGGTAAATTGTCTTGTCAACTCTACCAACGTAGTGCAGATATCTTTTTAGGCGTACCTTTTAATATTGCGTCTTATGCTTTATTTACTATGATGATGGCTCAGGTTTGTGGTTATCAACCGGGTGATTTTATTCACACCTTTGGTGATGCACATATCTACAACAATCATATGGAGCAATTAGAATTACAACTCTCTAGAGACCCAAGACCATTGCCAAAAATGGTTCTAAATCCTGAAGTAAAAGATATTTTCGATTTTAAATTTGAAGATTTTACACTTGTGGATTATAATCCGCATCCTCATATAAAAGGTGCTGTAGCTGTTTAAATTTCACAACGTTTTTTGTAAATAAAAAAGCATCCCGAAAATCGAGATGCTTGTTTTAATGTCTTGTTTTACTTACAGGAATATCCTATAAATTGATTACACTGTTCTCTGCACCTGCAAAGTCATTCCAAGCATAAGAATCTGCTTGCTCATCGTTCTGGTAAGATTTACCATCAACTAGGTATCTAAACTCATAAGAGTTGTCTTTCTCTAAATCTAACGTTCCTTTAAAAGTTCCGTTTTTTAGCTTTTTCAATTTTGTAGCTTTTTTAGTATTCCACTCATTAAAGCTTCCAACAACTGCTACACTTTTTGCCTCCTCTGCAGGTACAGAAAATGTTACCTTACAAACTGGCTTACTTTTTAAATACTGCTTTTTAATTGCCATAATAATAAATTTAATTACATAGCAAAAGTATAAAAGAAATTTGCAGATAATATCGATTAAAAGCTCAAAGATTAAAGAATTATCAATTTCATAAAATAGCGATTACTTTTTCCTTAAGTGTGCAAAATTTATTAAGTAATTTTAGAGTATTAGTAACATCTTAAAAATATCCTTACTACTTGATTTTCAACTATATCGTTTTCGAAATAATCTAATATTATAAGTATAAAAATTATAGGACAGTTAAAGTGAAAAAAAAAGTATCTTTATACTAATAAATTACGATTATGTTTGGGAAGAAAAAACAAGTTTCAACTATAGATAAAGATCAATTAGAACTCATTGAAAATGCACAAAAACGCATTAAGCAAAAAAAGCGTTTGTACATTCATTTTGTCATTTTTTTAATTGGTGCTGTATTTTTAATTTTAGCCAATACGGTTTTAGGTATTGGTAAAGATTTTACAATTGCAGGTATTAATTGGTTTGTATATGCCATTTTAGTTTGGTTAATTCTCTTTATTTATCACTTGGTATCTGTTTTTATTACTCATAAATTTATGGGTAAAGACTGGGAAAAACAACAACTCGATAAGTTGGTAAATCAACAACAAACACGAATAGATAAGTTAAAACAAAACTTCCTAAAAGAAGAAACCAAAATAGCGCAAACGCAGGCTTACAATGAAGCTAAAGCCTTAGAATCAACTTCAGAAAAAAAAACTCTAATGAGTTAACCATAATTGTCGCTGCAGGTGAAGATAATGCCATTGGTAAAGACAATAGTTTAATTTGGCATTTGAGTGATGATTTAAAACGTTTTAAAAGTTTAACTAGTGGTCATCATATTATTATGGGTAGAAAGACTTTTGAAAGTTTCCCTAAACCGCTTCCAAATAGAACACATATAGTAATTACCAGACAAAAAGATTACAAAGCACCAGCTGGTGTCATTTTAGTTAATTCATTACACGATGCGATAGATGCGGCTAAAAACGATACGCAAGCATTTATTATAGGTGGCGGTGAAATCTATAAGCAATCTATTGCCTTAGTTAATAAACTTGAAATTACAAGAGTACATTCAACATTTGAAGATGCAGATACTTTCTTTCCTGAAGTCGATAACGCTCTTTGGAAAGAAGTAAATAGAGAAACCCATGATGCTGATGAGAATCATGCACATGCGTTTTCGTTTATTACGTATTTGAGAAGATAAAAGTTTTATTATTTCCGGTTTCAAAAGCAACCATTTTACTCTTTTTAGCGTCTTTATATATAAAGCACTACTATGTTGAATGTAAAAACTACGTCTAACATGTAACGCTTTTCGAAATATGTCGTCATATTTAAAACTAATCAATCAAAAATAGCTTTCCTATGAGTAAATTAAAAATCAATAATTTATCAAAAACGTATGCTAACGGCGTAAAAGCCTTAGTCGATGTAAATCTAGAATTAGAAAACGGCATGTTTGGTCTTCTTGGACCAAATGGCGCAGGTAAATCGTCTTTAATGCGAACGCTTGCCACCTTACAAGAAGCAGATTCTGGCACAGCAACTTTAGATGATATCGATATTTTAAATCAACCTGCAGAAATACGAAAAGTATTAGGCTATTTACCACAAGAATTTGGTGTATACCCTCGTATTACAGCAGAACAATTATTAACACACTTAGCCATATTAAAAGGTATTACCAATTCTAAAGAACGTAAGCTCCTTGTGGACTATTTACTAAATAAAGTCAACCTTTACGATAAGCGTAAGAAATCCGTAAAAGGATTTTCTGGCGGAATGAAACAACGTGTCGGTATTGCACAAGCACTTATTGGAAATCCAAAACTTATCATCGTAGATGAGCCAACCGCAGGATTAGATCCTGGTGAACGTAATCGTTTTTATAACTTGTTAGCTGATGTTGGAAAAGAAGTCATTGTCATTTTATCTACACATATTGTTGAAGATGTACACGAATTATGCACCAAAATGGCAATCATGAATTTTGGTGAAATCGTTTATCAAGGTTCACCAAAAGATGCGACAGAAGCACTCAATGGAAAAGTTTACCAAAAAATCGTTAGCAGAGAAGAACTCGAAAATTATGCTAGCGAGTATAAAATAATTTCAAATAAAATGGTAGGTGGGCAACCGCTTATTCATGTATTTAGTGATGAGCATCCACAAAATGGATTTGAAAAAGTGGCTCCTAATTTAGAGGATGTCTTCTTTTCTAAAATCAATACGTCTAACGTACTTGTTTAATCCAAAAATCCATTTTAGTTATGTTTAAAACATTTTTTCTCTCGGAATTAAAGTATACGCTAAAGCAACCTATGGTGTATATATTTATCTTCATCTTAGGACTGATGGAGTTTTTTGCTACAGTAAGCGACAACGTACAAGTCGGTGGAGCTATTGGTAATGTGTATCGTAATTCGCCATATACATTAACACTTCATGTGACTATCTTTTGTATTTTCAGTTTACTCATGGCAGCAGCCTTCTTCAATAATGCTGCATTAAGAGACCACAATAACGAATTCAATGAAATACTATTTACGACACCTTTAAGCAAACCTGGTTATTTCTTTGGTCGTTTTTTTGGTGCCCTTTTTGTATCTACTTTACCATTACTAGGTGTTTTTATAGGTATGCTTTTAGGTACGTATATGAATTCCATTTTCGGATGGATAGACGAATCTCGTTTTGGACCATTCTATCTAGAAACCTTCGTGAATAACTATTTGTTATTTATTCTCCCAAATATGTTCTTGGCTGGAGCAGTCATTTTTGCAATGGCGAATAAATGGAAAAGTACAGTGATCTCTTTTGTTGGTGGCTTAGTCATTATCGTGGCCTATATTATTTCAGGCTCACTGATGTCTGATGTAGATAATGAAACGATAGCTGGTCTATCTGATATCTTCGGAATTAACACTTATTCTATAGAAACCAAATATTTTACTCCTGCCGAAAAAAATACTATTAGCCCAGGATTTTCTGGAGTACTTTTTTGGAATCGATTGATTTGGACAGGAGTCGGAATAATCATTTTAATGCTCTCATATTTTAGTTTTTCTTTCAAAAAGAAAAACAAAAAAATCAAAAAAGAAAAGGTAAATACTTCAGGTAATGAGACCGTATTTGCTTTACCTAAACTGAACCCTTCTTTTTCAAAAGCAACGAATTGGCTTCAATTTAAAAGTTTCTTCTACACCAACTTTTTGAGTATAGTAAAGAGTATCACTTTCAAAATATTATTCCTGTTTTGTATTATCATATTAGTCGCAGATTTGAGTGGTGGTTTTGAGTATTTCGGATTACAATCCTATCCGCTTACCTATAAACTTATCGATTCAATAAAAGACAATACAGACATCTTTATTATTATCATTGTTGTATTCTTTAGTGGTGAGCTAATCTGGCGCGATAGAGACTATAAAATTAATGAAGTTGTCGATGCTACTGCGCATACGTCTTTCATTTCAATGGCAGCAAAAGCACTGTCTCTAGTAAGTATTGCATCTATCATAAATATTTTCTTTTTAGGTTTTGGTGTTATTTACCAATTGCTTCATGGGTTTACTCGTATAGAAATTGATGTCTATTTATTGGACTTTTTCTATGATAATTTACCTTTATTTATTGCCTTTGCTGGCATAACGATATTGGTACAAGTTCTATCTAGCAATAAATACATTGGGTACTTCATTGCCATATTAATACTTCTGGTATGGGAAATCGTTTTAAGTATTTTAGACCTAAACTCTAATATGTTAGATGTTGGTGGAGGACCGTCTACATTTTATTCTGACATGAACCGCTTTGGACCAGGAGTTACTGGTGCTTTATGGTTTAATCTCTATTGGATACTATTTGCTGTTTTAGGTTTATTAATCGCAGGTGCCTTGTGGAATCGTGGCTCTAAAAGCTCCTTATTAAGTCGGATAAAAACGGCCAGAAAAGAAGTTCCTAAAAGCTATCGAGGTGTAATAGCCATTGCAGCAATTGCTTGGTTAGGCGTTGCTAGTTATGTGTTTTACAATACACAAATTTTAAATACGTATCGCTCAAATGATGATACAGAAAATTTAATGGCTTATTTTGAAAAAAAATACAGTAAGTACAAGGATGCTCAACATCCCAAAGTCACTAATGCAAAATACTACATTGACATCTTTCCTAACGAAAGAGACATCCATGTAAAAGCAGATATAGAATTGGTAAATGAATCTAATAAGACTATTGATTCACTTCACTTTTATGATGGTGAAGGGTGGGACACTACATTACATATCCCTAGTGCCAATATTGTATATAAAGACACTACGTACTTATACAAAATTTATGAACTAAGTAAACCTATGCAACCGGGAGATACCTTGGTAATGAAAGTTGATAATAAATATATCACGAAAGGATTTCAAAATAACGAAGGTAACACCATGATTGTAAAAAACGGGACTTTCTTTAATAACAGAGAAATTCTTCCAACGATGGGTTATAATGAGAATTATGAACTTAGTGATAAAAACACACGCAAGAAATATGGTTTAGAACCTAAAGAACGAACACCAGAACTGACATCTGAGCTTTCAGATTTACACAATCGTAATTATTTAAACAATGGACAATCAGATTTTATAAACGTAGAAACTGTTATTTCTACAATTAAAGCACAAACTGCTATTGCACCTGGTTCTTTGATTAAAAAATGGGAAGAGAACGACAGAAGTTATTACCATTATAAAACAGATACACCTTCATTAAACTTCTACTCATTTATGTCTGCGGATTACGAAATCAAAAAACGCAAATGGAATGGTATTGATATCGAAGTGTATTACGATGAAAAGCATCCTGAAAATGTAGATATGATGCTAGATGCTGTAGAACGATCGTTGGCTTATTATACAGAAAATTTTGGACCTTATTTTCATAAGCAATGTCGAATTATTGAGTTTCCTCGATATGCTCAGTTTGCACAAGCATTCCCTGGAACAATGCCTTATTCTGAAGCGATAGGTTTTGTTATTAATCTTGAAGACGAAACTGAAAATAATGTTGTAGATGCGGTTATTGCTCACGAAATGGGTCACCAATGGTGGGCACACCAAGTTATTGGGGCTAATATGCAAGGTGGTACGATGATGAGCGAGAGTTTTTCTGAATATTCTTCTCTCATGACTATAAAGAATATCACCGAAAATCCTATGAAAATGCGTCAATTCACTAAATACGATCACGATCGTTATTTAAGAGGGCGTAGTGGTGAACGTATTAAAGAAGTGCCTTTGTATAAAGTAGAAGATCAAGGCTATATTCACTACGGAAAAGGTAGTGTAATTTTATATGCGCTTCAGGATTATATAGGTGAAGACAAAGTGAATTTAGCAATGAAAAACTTCTTAGAAGAGTATCGTTATAAGAAACCTCCTTATCCCACATCATTAGATTTCTTAAAACATTTAGAACCACAAGTACCAGATTCTTTAAAGTATTTAGTAACGGATTGGTTTAAAGAAATAACATTGTATGATAATCGACTTAAAGAAGCCAATTACAAGAAATTGGACAATGGTAAATATGAAGTTACTTTAAAAATTGAAAGTGCAAAAATTAAGTCAGACAGTTTAGGTAACGAAACAAGAGTTGCTATCAATGATTGGATTGATGTTGGCTTCTTTATGGATGATGATGAAGAAAATTTATATAATCAAAAGCGTTTAAAATTTAATAAAGAAAAAACAGCTTATACTGTGCAATTGGATTCACTTCCTGCAAAAGCAGCGATTGACCCAAGACACCTATTAATAGATCGCGTTTATAAGGATAATATTAAAAGTATAAGTTTAGAGGAATAAAATTCATTTTCTCTCTGTCACATTGAGCGCAGTCGAAATGCAATAAAACCATGAATTAAAATGGTTTTCGACTACGCTCAAACTGACAGTACTAATTCTTTGCTAATTGCTAATGATAGATTTTTAATCTTTATTTAAAATTTCAAAATAACGCTTCATAGGCTCAAAGTAACTCTCACTCCAGCCTTTTTTGTAATGCTCACCAGATTCTGGCACATTAGTATGCTTTAAGGTTAACATTGTTTCTTTACCTTGTTCAGTAAGTGAAATTTCTATTTTAGAATCATCTTCATTTTCTTCAAAATTACTTGTTCGCCAGGTTTGTACTATTCGATTGTAAGGTTCTAATTCTAAGTTCTTCCCTTTGATGTAGCCATCCCAAGTTGTAAACGTATCACCAACTTTGTCTGAAACAAAAGCTGCTCCGCCTGTCATTTTACTATGGCGTTGTGTACTTAACCAGGACTTATAGATTTGTTTGGGTGTTGCTTTAATGTTAGCTGTTAATGTAAACTCCATAAGTCTAAGTTTTTATATTTAGTTAGTTAGATTTTTATACCTAATAAATATAACTAATTTCGCAACATGATAAAAGCCTTGCAATTACGTATTAATCTTCATGAAGAGGGAAAACCTGATGGTTTGCTTAATAAAGCAGCTTATGACTTGGACATGAAACCTTCTGAAATTTCTGGAATTAAAATTCTAAGAAAATCGATTGATGCACGCAAACGCCGAATTATGTTTAACTATAAGGTTGAAGTTTACATAAACGAACCTGTTCCTGAAACCTCAGAATATCATTTTGATTACAAAGATGTATCAAAAGCTAAACCTATTCATATTATTGGCTTTGGCCCTGCAGGTATGTATGCAGCATTACGCTGTATTGAACTTGGTTTTAAACCCGTAGTGTTAGAACGTGGTAAGAATGTCCAAGACCGTCGTCGTGATTTAAAAGCAATTAATCAAGATCATATTGTTAACGAAGATTCCAATTACTGCTTTGGAGAAGGTGGTGCTGGTACTTACAGTGATGGTAAACTTTATACTAGAAGTTTAAAACGTGGAGATGTACGTCGTATTTTCGAAAACTTGGTTTTTCATGGTGCTAAAGATCAAATATTAGTAGATGCACATCCTCATATTGGCACCAACAAACTGCCTAAAGTGGTTAAGAATATTAGAGAAACCATTTTAAAGTTTGGTGGCGAAATTCATTTTGAAACGAGAGTTACAGACTTCACCATTAAGAATAATAAAATCGTTGCTATTCAATTTCAGAATGGAAATGAATTAGACGTGGAAAAAGTCATTTTAGCAACAGGGCATTCTGCTAGAGATATTTTCTATTTACTAAATGATAAAAATATTACACTAAAAGCAAAATCTTTTGCCATGGGAGTTCGCGTAGAACACCCTCAACAAATTATTGATGGTATTCAATACCACTGTAAAGGAGAACCACGAGATGAATTGTTACCTGCTGCTGCCTATAGTTTAGTTGAGCAAGTTAATAACAGAGGTGTTTACTCATTCTGCATGTGTCCTGGTGGATTTATAGTTCCGGCAGCAACGGCAAATGGAGAAGTTGTCGTTAACGGCATGTCGCCTTCAAAACGAAATAATAAGTTTGCAAATTCTGGTATTGTTACTGAAATTAATGTAGATAAAGATTTATACAAGTACGAACACTTTGGTGCGCTAAAAGCTTTAGAATATCAGAAAAATTTAGAGCGCTTGGCCTTTACTGCAGGTGGACGACGACAATCTGCACCAGGACAACGACTAACCGATTTTGTTGAAGGAAAACTGTCTTCAAGCTTAAATGAGACGTCTTATCAACCTGGTCTAAAGTCTTCTCCACTGCATTCCTTACTACCTAAGTTAATTGGTGGTTCATTACGTAAAGGATTTAAAGCTTTTGGCGAAAAAATGAAAGGCTATTATACCGAAGAAGCTAATATTGTTGGAGTAGAATCGCGCACCTCATCTCCAGTAAATATTCCGAGAACAGAAACTTTAGAACATCCCGAAATCACTAATTTATATCCATGCGGAGAAGGTGGTGGTTATGCTGGTGGAATCGTTTCTGCAGCAATGGACGGTGAACGTTGTGCAGAAGCTGCTTGCTCTTGAAGTTTTCACCCATCCCTAACCCTTCCCAAGGAAGGGAATTTGTAATCAACTTAACTTATTCAATCAAAAACAGTCTTGACTCTTGTTTCAAACAGCGAAGCGGTCTTGAATCTTTTTCAAGATATTATTCCTATTTTTGCATCTTAAAATTAAAACATTAATGAACGCATATATATTTCCAGGTCAAGGAGCTCAATTCTCAGGAATGGGATTAGATCTTTACGAGAATTCGCCTTTAGCTCAAGAGTTATTTGAAAAAGCTAATGATATCTTAGGCTTTCATATCACTGATGTGATGTTTGAAGGTTCTGCTGAAGATTTAAAGGAAACTAAAGTCACACAACCTGCTATCTTTTTACATTCGGTAATCTTAGCTAAAACTCTAGGAGATAGTTTTAAACCAGATATGGTTGCTGGTCACTCACTTGGTGAATTTTCAGCCTTAGTAGCTGCTGGAGCTTTAACGTTTGAAGATGGTTTAAAATTAGTATCACAACGTGCACAAGCTATGCAAAAAGCGTGCGAATTACAACCAAGCACTATGGCTGCAGTCCTAGGTTTAGATGATGATGTGGTAGAAAAAATATGTGCTACAACAGAAGGTATTGTGGTTGCCGCAAATTATAACTGTCCTGGTCAATTAGTAATTTCTGGAGAGGTTGAAGCTATTAACATGGCTTGTGAAGCAATGAAAGAAGCAGGAGCAAGACGTGCTTTGGTATTACCAGTTGGTGGCGCATTCCACTCACCACTAATGGAACCAGCTCGTGAAGAATTAGCTGCTGCAATAGAGAACACAACATTTAATAAACCAAATTACCCTATATATCAGAATGTAACGGCTTCTGCCATTACAGATGAAAACGAAATAAAAGCGAATCTAATTTCGCAATTAACTGCTCCTGTACGTTGGACACAATCTGTACAACAAATGATTGCAGATGGTGCTTCTCATTTTACAGAAGTTGGTCCTGGTAAAGTTTTACAAGGCTTAGTAAGAAAAATAAACAGAGAAGCTGAAACCGCCTCTGCCACTTTTGAAACTAACACTTAATTAAAACCTACTACTTTGAATAGAAACTTATTTATCGTACTCCTAATAGTATTTAATATTGCTATTGACCAAATTTCTAAAGTTATAGTTAGAACTACTATGGTTAGAGGAGGTAAAGGTGAAATTAACGTCATAAAAGATTACTTTCAATTGATATGGGTTGAAAATCAAGGAGCTTTCTTAGGTATGGGAAGTAACATGAATCCTACTTTAAAACTCATTTTTCTCCTTATATTACCCACTTTAGTTCTTGGTTATGTAATCTATTACATATTTAAAACAAAAGAATTAGACCGTTTAAGTTTAATCGCCTTTTGTTGTATTATTGGTGGAGGTATTGCAAATGTATTTGATCGTATCGTGTTTGGTGAAGTGACAGATTTCTTTTTTATAAAAATTACAGAAACGATCAAAACAGGTATATTTAATGTGGCTGACCTTTCTGTTACAACAGGAATGATTATGTTATTATTTAGTGGTCTTTTTGGTAATAAGAAAAAAGAAACTATAGATTCTAAATTATAATTGCTGTTTGTAAATCACACCATTTTTCATAACAAAAGTAACATTCTCCATCGTTGAAATCTTTTTTGTTGGGTCATCATCAACAGCAATGATATCTGCTAAATAACCTGCGTTTATCTGACCTAGTTGATTCTCCATTTTTAAAATCATAGCATTTGTAACGGTTGCACTTTGTAGAGTTTCCATTTCTGGCATACCTGCTTCTACCATATAACTAAATTCTTTACCATTATCTCCATGGTAAAACACAGCTGCATCTGTACCAAAGGCAATACCAACTCCTGCTTTGTAAGCTCTACCAAACATGTCTTGAATTTTAGGACCAATATCTAAGGCCTTAGGAACTATAATCTCAGGATAGTACCCTTTAATCTTTGCTTTTTCTGTAACAAATTTTCCCGCAGTAATTGTTGGCACTAAATATACATCGTGCTTTTTCATAAGTTCCATAGTTTCAGAACTCATTAATGTACCGTGTTCTATTGTTTTTACTCCTCCTAAAATAGCACGTTGCATTCCTTCGTCACCATGCGCATGAGCCGCTACATGAAAACCATAATCTTCCGCAGTTTCACAAATGGCTTTTATTTCTTCTACGGAAAACTGAGGATTTTGTCCACTCTTAGCAACACTCAATACACCACCTGTTGCAGTAATCTTAATTAAATCCGCTCCGTTTTTATAACGCTGTCTCACCGCTTTTTTAGCATCTTCTACACCATTAACAACACCTTCTTTGGGACCTGGATTACCCATAATACTTTTCTTAGCACCATTTGTTGGGTCAGCATGTCCTCCAGTTGTGGCTAACGCCTTTTCTGCTGTAAAAATCCTTGGACCATCTATTTTTCCAGAATTTATGGCATTTCTAAGAGCAACATTTACACCAGAACCTCCTAAATCCCTTACTGTTGTAAAACCATTCATTAATGTAATTTCGGCATAACTAACAGAGTTAAAAGCCACATCGGCATCATTTAATGTATAATCTTCTAAATAGGATTTTGGATTAGTTTCGCTTTCAATATGCACATGCATGTCAATTAAACCTGGCATTACGATTTTAGATTTTAAATCAACAACTGTATCTTTTGAATTCTTAGAGTTAACATAACCGTTTTCAACAGAAATAATTTTATTGCCAGAAACTACAATTGTTTTTTCTGTAAGTACTTTACCAGATTTGGTATCAATTAATTTACCACAATGTAAGTACGTATTTTGTGCGGTAAGTGATACTGTAAATAGTAATATTAAGATTCGTAGTAAAGCTCGCATATCTAATTTTTATTTGTTTCTAATTTTTTGTTCCCATTTCCATGCCGAAGCCATGGCATCATCTAAAGTCAACTGTGTTTTCCAACCTAAAATATTATTGGCCTTGGAAGTTTCTGCATAAGCAGAAATAATATCTCCTTCTCTTCTATCTACAATTTCATATTTTAAAGATTTATTTGAAACACGCTCAAATGCATGAATAGCTTCTAGAACTGAACTCCCTACTCCTGTACCGAGATTAAAAAATTCAAAATTAGAATCATTTTTCCCAGTCAATAAACGCTGTAAAGCCACAACATGTGCTTTGGCTAAATCTACAACATGAATATAATCTCTGATACACGTCCCATCTGGAGTTGGATAATCTCCTCCAAAAACAGAAAGCTGATCTCGCATACCTAGACCAGTTTGAGTAATGAAAGGTACTAAGTTTTGAGGAACACCAATTGGCAATTCACCTATCTCAGCCGATGGATGGGCTCCAATAGGATTAAAATAACGCAACGCTATTGCATTAAAATCTCCATTTACTTTGCATGTATCTCTAATAATTTCTTCACCAATTTGCTTGGTGTTTCCATAGGGTGATTCTGCGGGTTTTACAGGAGCATTTTCTGTAATTGGCAATTCATCAGCTTGTCCATAAACTGTACAAGAAGAGCTAAAAATAAAATTCTTTTTATTGAGCTTAGTCAATTCCTGAAGCACATAAACTAATGTATTGATATTATTTTCATAATACATTAGAGGCTCATTTACACTTTCACCAACGGCTTTACTTGCAGCAAAATGAATAACTCCAGCAATATCATTATGGTGATTAAAAAAATCTTGAACTTCTGATTTTACCTTTAAATCTAATTTTTTAAAAAGTGGTTTCTTATTCGTGATTGCAGTAATACCCTCTAAAACCTCTGCAGAAGAATTGGATAAATCATCAATGATAACAACGTCAAAGCCTTCATTCTGTAATTCAACAACGGTATGTGATCCTATAAAGCCTAAACCACCTGTAACTAAAATTTTCATTCGTTTATATTTATTGTCTTTTCAGTCTCATTGAACATTTACAGAAACATATCGCAAAGTAACTGAATACATATTTGAGAATATTTTATATTTAAGAATTACTATTTATAAAGTTAAGAACTGTACTTGTAATAAATTCAATCTGTTCTTCATCAAGTTCCGTATGCATTGGAAGAGAAATCACTGATTTTACCAATTGATTGGTAACAGTGAAATCAGTTTCATTATATCGCTCATCCATATATGCTTTCTGTCTGTGTAATGGTATGGGATAATACACACCACACGGAATATTTTTTTCCTGTAAATGCGCAACTAAAGCGTCTCTATCTACTCCCATTAAATTAAGCGTATATTGATGAAATACATGGCAATCACAGGTCTCGCATATACTGTTACATTGACTTCTTCCACTTGGAATAGTGATTTTTGGATGGTCCTTAAAAGCTTCATTATATTTTCTTGCTGCATTTTGTCTTGCTTTATTATAAGCATCAAGATGTGGTAATTTCGCATCTAAAACCGCAGCTTGTATAGAATCTAATCTTGAATTTACTCCTACAACATCATGATGGTATCGTTCATACATTCCGTGATTTACGATACCTCTAATTGTATGTGCTAAGTCATCATCATTAGTAAAGATTGCTCCACCATCTCCATAACATCCTAAATTTTTAGATGGGAAAAATGATGTGGAGGCCACATGACCTATAGTCCCAGTTTTAGTTTTAGAACCATCTCTATGCGTATAATCAGCTCCTATGCCTTGAGCATTGTCTTCAATAACATATAAATTGTATTCCTTGGCTAAATCCATTATAGGATCCATTTCTGCAGACAAACCAAATAAATGGACTGGTACAATGGCTTTTGTTTTTGGAGTAATGGCTTCTTTTACAGCATTCACATCAATATTAAAAGTCACAGGATCTACATCTACTAAAACCGGAGTTAACTGCAACAATGCAATAACTTCGACAGTTGCTGCAAAGGTGAAATCTGCAGTTATAACCTCATCACCAGGCTTTAATCCTAAGCCCATCATGGCTATTTGCAAAGCATCTGTTCCATTAGCACATGGAATAACATGTTTTACTCCTAAGTAATTTTCTAGGTTCTTTTGAAATTGATGTACTTTCGGTCCATTGATAAAAGCTGCACTATTCATAACTTCTTCTATAGAAGGATCTACAACATCTTTTATTTTTGCGTATTGACTCTGAAGGTCAACCATTTGAATTTTTTTCATTCTAAAGACAACATTTTTAATGTAGGTATAAAAAAGCATAAAGCTCTTAGCGAAAATACGAAATTGTAATGGCTGAGCCAATGCTTTTAATTGAAAGAACTGTATTTTAGCACAAATCTTTGTTTTTGAAAGGACTCTATTCAATAGGAATTTACGTTGCAAGTTTTCATCTTAAACTTATTGCTCTCTTTAACAATAAATTAAAGCAAGGTGTTGATGGTAGAAAAGAGACTTTTAAAAAACTTAAGCAAAGTATTAGTACTAGCGATAAGACTTTTTGGTTTCACTGTGCTTCATTAGGAGAATACGAACAAGGCTTACCAGTTTTTGAAGCCTTAAAAAAGGAGCATCCTGATTATAAAGTGATTCTATCCTTCTTTTCCCCATCTGGATATGAAGTTCGTAAAACTGCAAAGATTGCAGATGTTGTTGTTTATCTACCTCTAGATACTATAAAAAATGCCAAACGATTTCTTGATATTACTAATCCGGATTATATTCTATTTGTAAAGTACGATATTTGGCCAAACTTTTTACATGAAATAAAGAAACGTCAGTTAAAAGCAGTTCTTATTTCTGCTGTTTTTAGAAAAGATCAAACTTTTTTTAAATGGTATGGTGGTTATATGAAATCTGCTTTATTTGCATTCGACCATATTTTTACCCAAGATGAAAATTCTAAATTCTTGCTTAATAATATTGGTTACAATAGTGTCACCGTTTCTGGTGATACACGTTTTGATCGAGTTGTAAATCAATTAAAGATTGATAATTCTTTGTCGTTTATTAAAAATTTTAAATACAATAAATTATGTATTGTGTTTGGGAGTACTTGGCCGGAAGACGACAAATTATATCTTGATTTTATAAATGCCAACGAGAATTCGGATATCAAATTTATAATTGCTCCACATAACATTAAAACCAGTTATATAACATCCCTTAAATCACAATTAACAATTAAAACTATTTGCTATTCGGATTTGTTGGACCAAAACTTAGCTGGCTACAATGTATTTGTTTTAGACACTATTGGTTATTTAAGCAAAGTTTATAGCTATGCAGATATTGCTTATGTTGGCGGTGGTGCCGGAACTACAGGGTTACATAATATTTTGGAACCAGCAGTTTTTGGGATTCCAATTCTTATTGGGGAAAATTATGAGAAATTTCCAGAAGCAAAGAATCTTATAAAAGAAGGAGGCGTAACATCTATTTCAAGTTCTCAACAATTAGAATCTGTTATAACATCACTTGTAAAAGATAAATCTCTAAGAACAAAACAAGGTAACATAAATAAGAACTTTATTCAAAAAAATAGAGGCGCTGTCATCCAAATACTCAATTACATCCGTATATAGCACAAGTTATGAAACGAATAATTGATGGATTTATGTTAAAAACTCATTAAAATTATTATTTTCGTACATTAACAAAAATTAACACTAAAACTATTAAAATGAAAAAAGTTGTATTAAGTTTAGCACTAGTTGCTGTATTAGGATTATCATTTACATCTTGTAGAGAGACAGCAGAAAAAGCTGGTGATGCAGTAGAAAACGCAGCTGATGCTGCTGGTGAAGCAGTTGATGACGCGGCTGACGCGGCTGGCGATGCCGTAGATAGTGCTGCTGATGCGGTAGAAAATGCTGCTGGTGATGCAGTTGACACTGCAGGCGATGCGGTAGATAACGTAAAAGACGCTGCAGGTGATGCAGTTGATAGTGCTAAGGACGCTGCAGGTAATGCTGTGGATAACGTAAAAGATGCTGCAGGAGACGCAGTTGATAAAGCGAAAGAAGCTGGTAATGACGCTGTTGACGCAGCTAAAAAAGCTGGTAACGATGCTGTAGATAAAGTTAAAGGTAACTAAACTCCTTAAACATAATCATAAAAAGAGGCTGTCTGAAAAGGCAGTCTTTTTTTTGTTGCTAAATGTATAATACCTACTTAGTAGATTCGCTCAATTTAAGTTCACTAGGTAATACTATGGTTTGTAATTGATGATCTTCTGTATTTATATTATCAATTAGTAGTTTTGTAGACATTTCACCTATTTTATGTGCTTTTTGATGAACAATTGAAATTTTAGGACTAGATAAGAGCTGAGTATGCTCGTAACCAAAGCCTATAACAGATAGATCTTTAGGAATATCTTTACTTAATTTTTTAGCCATATTAATAGCCACAATTCCAGTAACATGATCTATTGAAATGATAGCGTCAATTTTATCATTTTTAGATAAAAAATCATAAATGCTTTGCTCAACATCTAAGGCATTATCCAGTTTTAAAATATTTGGTTTTAAATTATGATCTTGTAAAGCCTTGGAATAGCCCAAAGTTCTCAGTTTCCCAACACTAAGTTCTTCAATATTACTGACTAGAAGTATATTTTTTCTATTTTCCTTTTTAATTAAATACTCGGTAGTTTCATAAACAGATTTAAAATCATCAACAATAACTTTATCACATATAATCTCATTTACGACTCTATCAAACATTAAAACTGGTATTTTATTATCTAAAATAGTCTGAATATGCTGTGTTTGCATTTTCACCTGACTTTCTCTCGCGACAGCCATAATGAATCCATCTACACTTCCATTAGACAACAACTCTAAGCTACGTTCTTCTTTATGTAAAGTTTCGTTAGATAAACAAACAATGATGTCATAGTCATTATTGGTAGCGGCCATCTCAATACCATGCAATACCTCAGCAAAAAATGGATTGGTTACTGTTGGTAATATAACACCAATGGTCTTCGTTTTATTGGTTTTGAGTTGTTGGGCAATTCTGTTAGGCTTATAGTTAAGCTTAGCAGCTAATTCTTTAACACGAATTCTAGTCTTTTCACTAATTTCATGACTATCATTTAACGCTTTAGAAACCGTGGATACTGAAATATTTAATAGTGCAGCTAACTCTTTGAGTGTCGTCATTATAATTGATACATTTTGAATAAAAAAAGAGTGTATAATATACACTCTTTTCTCACTACTAAAAAATAAGTTCCTAATTTTTAACCAACTTTACGGTCTTGGTTCCATTAGCTGTAGTAATATTAGCTAAGTAAATACCATCATTTAATTCTGAAGCATTAATTGTAACTTCAGAACGGTTTGGTTGTAGTGTCATAACACGTTTTCCTAAAATATCGTGTACTTCAACACTAGTAATACTACTATTTGATTTTAAATTCCATGTGCTTGTTGTCGGATTTGGAAAAACTTCAAATTTAGTTGATTCAAATTCAGAAGTAGACAAACTATTTGCTGTAAAAATTATATTATCAAAAAACACAATTCCACCTTGTGCAACAGATTGCATAAAAGGATCTACTTTCCACTGAAAAAGGTTAGCCTGAGAAAATCCTAAGCCTGTAAAATAAGTCATAGGTATTTCAACTGTTGTCCATGCTTCATTTACCACAGCTTCATTTGTTCCTACTTCATAATTAAATTCTTCAACACCACCATCGTTATCTATTAGTACAAATCTAAATCCTGGAGTTCCTGAAGACGCCCAATAATTAAAAGAAACAAAGTCATAAGCGGTAAGGTCATCAGGACCTCCTTCACCTTGACCCCAACCTGCTACAGTAAAATTCATTTTTAGTGCATTATTAACACCAGCTGTTGGGTCTAAATCTAATTCGCCCTGTGATGTTCCGAAAGCATAAGCTACAGGAAAATTAGTAGTATAATTATTTGTGTCATTATAAATACTGTAAACTTCTCCATCTGGTGCATTTGGGATTGGTGCTGCTGTAGATGGCTCTGGATCAACAGCGACAGCTCCACCATTTGGTCCATCAATATCATCTATGTAATAAGTTCCAGTTGCTGTGTTTCCCGAACCTGAATCAGTAAAAATAACTAAGACTGGGTATTCATTACCAAGTCCTGCGCCAAAATCAACACTTACCGTTTGCCATCCAGCAACTGTGGTATCAAAAAATAATTCTACTGCGCCAGATGATCCACCTTCAAGTTTCAATAAATGAGTTCTAGTAGTGGCATCGGGTGCCCAAATTTCCATTGAAATGGTATTGTTGTTGTCGTCAGAAAGATCTACAAATGTATCGAGGTTAATTGCAGCTCCATCAAAATCAACACCAGCACCAATCATCTCTAATACTTGATTAGTACCGTCGGTTGGATCAGTTACAACACTTGCCGCTGTTCCATTGAAACCTCCGAAGTTATCATCTTCCGGAACTTCAAAATCTAAAGGTAATGACTGTGAATAACCTAACAAGCCTAATGACAATGAAAGGATTAAAAGAGTAGTTTTTCTCATAATTTTTGATTTTAAATGATTATTATTTAATTATTGATAATTTTTATATGAATCTCTTAAAGATATTTAATTAATTCTTAATATTTGATAATATTACCTTAACAAAAAACATACACCGGTTCTTCTATAAAAAAACGAGTCTAAATAATGACACAACTTATATAAATAAAGGCTTAATCAGTCTATTTATAAAGTTATTAATATAATTAAGCATCTCGTTTGTAGTGGTAATGTTGTGTTCCATAATAACAGTTTGAGTTGTTGTTAATATTTAAGCTTCTCGTTTTTATCCCAGATTCCCCAAAAAGCACCTACATCACCTTCTCCACCAACTTTCCAAGACTCATCAAATGACGAAAAATAAAATATTTCTATATCCTCTTCTCTTGACCATTTTTGTGTGTTAATAAAATACTTTATGGCATTTTCTTCAGAAGGAAATGCTCCTTGCAAACTTGAACCTTGACTTGGCCAACCTGTTTCGGTTATTATAACCTTCTTACCATTACCAGCTCGTAAAGCTCTATTATACATATCCTTCATATAAAGCAAAGCGTAGTCTTGATCACAACCTTCCCAAAACGGATAGCAATTCGCTAAAATAATATCACATGCTTCAGTAATATTAGGACGATCAGTAAATTCATAATAAGCATCGACATAACCCACAGGAATATTCTTAACAACTCTTTTTACGCTATAGATATGTTCTATTAATTCTTCTTCTGATAAATCACCACGATACATAACTTCATTTCCTACTGCTGCAACATCTGCATAACCTTGATTAGAAAGTTCAATTAGTCCAGCAATTTCATTTTCATTAATTTCAAGATTATCTCCTAACCAAGCGCCAACCAATGTTTTCATTCCCATTTCTTTAGCAATTACAGGAATAAGTTCGTTGCCTTCAGTACATGAAAATGAACGAATCCAATTTGTATATGGTTTCATTATTTCTAATCTACGACGTATTTGTCCTTCTGATAAACGATCACCAGGTTGTTGCCCTTCTTCATAGGGACTAGCACACAAGCCATGCATACCAGATTTTAAAGTTTTTTTAAACAGCTTTCGTAAATCTTCAATTGATTTACCAGCATAGTCTATGGATGCTAATGCAAAAAACTTTTCTTCTCTTAAAGACATAACATTACGCTTATGTTTTAGTATTTAAGTTTTTCATGCTTATCCCAAAGTCCCCAATATGCACCTACATCACCTTCATCTCCTGTTTTCCAAGACTCGTCAAAAGAAGAAAAATAGAAAATTGGTATATCGTTTTCTTTGGTCCAGTTTATGGTATCTATAAAGTACTTCATTGCTGCAGCTTCATCAGCAAAAGCACCTTTATAACTTCCTCCTTCACTTGGCCAGCCTGTTTCTGTAATAATAATTGGTTTCCCCTGTGCTGCATCTACAACTTGGCCATACATAGCCTGCATATGACCTAATGAATACTCTATAGGACAACCTTCCCAAAACGGATATAAATTAGCCAGTAATACATCTGTATTTTCAACTAATTCTGGGTGACGAGAAAACTCATAATAAGCATCTACATAACCTACAGGTATATCCAAGCCTTGTAAGGCATCTTTTACACGCCTAATATAACCTAACAATTCATCTAGTGTCAAATCATTACGATATAAGACTTCGTTACCCACTGCAGCTACATCTACATTCCCAGCTTTAGCAAGGGAAATTAACCCTTCAATTTCTTTTTCATTATCCCCCTTATCATCACTTAACCAAGCACCAACCAATGTTTTTAAGCCTTGCTTTTTTGCAGCTACAGGAACATGTTCATTACCTTCAATACACGAAAAAGAACGTATAGCTTCAATATGAGGTTTTAAAATCTTGACACGCCGTTCAACTTGTTCAAAACTAATATCATCGCCAGGATTTTGTCCATCTTCATACATACTAAAGCATATACCATGAAAACCATTTTCCATAGTTTTAAGCCATAGGCTTTTTAATTCTTCGAATGAAAGTTTTGATAAATCAATACCTTGTGTAGCAATTTGACTATAGCCTTTGTATTTATAGTAGGATTCTTCTCTGTATGACATTTAAACATTTTTTTATAATTCGCCTCTTCTTTCTATTAGTTCGGCTTTTATTTCTCTTGCTCTATCTTCGTTTAGGTTATACTTCCACATAGCCCATATCGCCAACGCTGCTGTTGCTGATGGCACTATTATATCTGCTATTCTAAGATTAGTCATCGTCTCTATGGATTGTTCTGTTGCATTAGGATCAAAGCCAACAATACTCAAAATAACTCCACCTAAAACAAGTGCTATAGACTGACCTATTTTTACCATTAACCAATATATTGCACCAAAAGTACCTTCTTTTCTAGGCATCCCATTTTCTAATTCATCTAAATCACATACATCTGCCGTCATAGACATCATTAATGTAAACAATCCTCCCATTCCAAAAGCAAACAAAGGAATTGGTAAAAATATAAGCCATGGAATTTCACTACCTGGATCTATGCTAAACCAAGACATCCCAATATTATCTAACACTGGGTTTAAGGATTCAAAAACAGATCCTACACCTGAATTTAAACTTTTGCCTAATCCTGTTTGGCTAAATTGACTATTTAATTCTTTATCAAATCCCCACCATTTTAAAACATACCCTACAATAGATAATACTGTAGAAATTATAAATGCTTTTTTCTTTCCCCATTTATTTGCCATTCTTGTAATTATAGGTATTACAATAAATGCCGTTATTATTGCATTAATGGTATTAAACCAAGCTGGCCAAGTCCCTGCCATTTCATAACTTCCGTTGTACATATAAAACACAATGATGAAAACACCGAACGCAGCTACCAGTTGAAACCCGTTAAAAACCAAAAATGTAGCGCCACATAGTTTCATAAAAGGTTTGTTTTTAGTCACTTGTTTAATACCTGCCAACAATTCTTTCATATTCGCTGCCAGTGATTTGAAATTAATTTCTTTTCTATTCTTCATGTGTGAAGAATCTATACCCTTACAAAACAATGCTGGTAGAATTCCAAATACTATGCACATTACACCAACAATAAGGGCCATTGTACGAACACCCTCTGTTTGCGTATTAAAAGTATTTGAATCTGGAATAATTACATATAGCCAAGGCACAATCATCCATGCAATTTGACCCATGGTATTAGAAAAGGCCATTAACCGTGTACGCTCATTATAATCCGAAGTCATTTCATATCCAAGACCCACCAAAGGAGTTGCAAACATGGTATTTCCAATTAGGAATAGCAATTGAAGAATCATTACATGCCAAATGATATAGGATTGGGAAGCATCATCATCAATTTGCCACATAAAAAAGAACAGTATTCCACTTATGATTGCTCCTACGAAAATATAAGGTCTTCGTCTTCCCCATCGCGATTTAGTGTTATCCGAAATGAAACCCATTATCGGATCTGTTATGGAGTCAAATATTCTTGGTAAACCACCCAAAAGTCCTGCCCATAAGGGGTCTACTCCCCAAGCCGTAAGTAAGAAGAATTGAATAAAAACACCTAGAGTTCCAGGTAAAATATTCAATATAAAATGACCTGCACCAAAGGCAGCCTTTTGCCCAACTGGGACTTTATCTTTTGCAGCAGTTTTAATATTCGACATAATTGTTGTTTTTAATTAGTTGGTATTATTAAAGTCTGAATAGCTTGTGCGCTTATTCCTATATTTATACTCTTATCATTAAGATTTAAATTATAGTTTTTAGTGGATTTACCTTCATTAAAAATCACTACAGCTATTGAACCATCAGTATTTTTAGCAGCTGTAACCATTAAATCATCATCTGTCTTATCCACGCCAATTACTTCTGCTCCAGGTCTTATATATTTACTGAAATGTGACATCGTATAATACAATGGCGTAAAATAAACCTCATCTGCGTCTGGATCTACAATTACTGGTGCAATACACCAATTTTTGAACCAATTTGGTCCGCCTTCTCTATCCAGAACCATATTCCAATCTACCCAACCGTCTACCCAGTTATTTAAACATCCAATGATGTCTCGTGCATAGCGATTGACTGGTGCATATTTTGGGTGTAAATGTTTGTCTTTTTCTGGTGCCCATGTCCAACCCCAATCTGTTGCTTCTTTTTTCCAATACCAAGCGTCATCTTTCCATACAGGTGTTTCTGCATCTACACAAGCCTCTGACTGTATCAAAAGTTTATTTGGTGCTTTATTATGCGCATTTTGTAATTCTTCAGGGAAAACTTCATAAGTACTGGCATACCAGTGAATAGCCGTTCCATCAAAGTATTTAGATGTTTCTTCATTTTTAAATTGAGAATCCACCCATTCTTTTAAATGTTCTCTATTTTGATCATAACCTAAAATTTTCAAATCTCCTTTTCCATCTGCTTCTAACTTAGGACCTAAATGATTCATAACGAAATTGGTCATTTCATCAGGTGAATAATGCATACTTTCCCAATTATTACCATTTCCAAGAGGTTCGTTTTCTACCGTAAAGCCCCAAATATCAATACCTTCAGATTTGTATGCGTCAGCGTATTTTGAGAAGAATAATGCCCAAGTATCATAATACTCTGGTAATAACTTCCCTCCTACCCATTCTTTGTTATCTTTCATCCAAGGAGAAGCGGTCCAAGGCGAACCAAATATTTTAAAACCTTCCTTTGATACAGCCATGGCGTCTTTAATAAACGGAATTAAATCATCTTTATCTTCTTCAATTGTAAAATGTTCTAATTCTGTATCTCCTTCAACTGGTGCATAAGAATACTGCCCTAATGAAAAGTCACAAGAGTTCATATGTGTTCTGGTTAATGAATAGGCCGCTCCTGACTCACCAAAGTAAGCTTCAATAATTTTTCCTCTATTTTTCTCACTCAACTTATTTAATAAATATGCTGAAGATTCTGTAAATGCTCCTCCAAACCCTGTAATCGTCTGGTATTTCTTTTCTGGATTTAAAGTAATTGTAGAAGTATCTTCCGAAACCGCAAAGTCTGTTACAAGTGTTAACCTATTTCCATTAGCTGATGTCTCAAACACCTCTACTTTTAATCGCTCTTGTTTATCAGTACAACTCATAATTAATAAGGCTAAGAATAAAGTCGAAAAATAGTTACTTAGTTTCATCTAATTATTAATTTAATATGCTCATGTTTATTGCTTAACAGGTGGAACCAAAACATCCTTCATCATTGCCTCCTTTTCACCATTATAGGTTTTAGTAATCTCATTTCCATTTCTGGTTAAACCATTAAATGTCCCTCTATCAACTTCATCCCAAAGCACATACTTTGCTTTTCCATCTACTTTAAATAAACCAAAATGTTTTTCTGAATTTCCTGAATTTTCTCCACCTTTCCATGGTTCGTCAAATCCTTCAAAATAAAAACAAGATAGTCCTGCTTTATTAGTCCACTCACGCATGTGCTTATAATAAAGTGCCTCTTTATACTCATCGCATGCTTTAGATCCTTCTGCGCCATAATGACCATCTGAAAAACTTGCCCAACCTGTTTCACCAATATGTATTGGCTTATTAACACCGAGACTTTCCATATAGGCTTTGACAGATTCATATTGAGCAATGGCATAGTTTTTAGATCTTAACATCGACGCATCAATTTTCTCTAAATCGGTCATGTTTTCATCGTCAAAAGACTTTTGCCAAAAATCTGGCTGATAATGTGTGTCGTGCATAGGATAGGTGTGCATTGAGATAAAATCTACGGCTTTTATTAATTTATTTAAATCTTCTACATGGTACTCTTCTCCGCCACCTCCCCAAGACGCAAAGTTATCTGAACTCGTAATCCATAAGTCTCTTGGTAATTTGTTTTCTTTTTTTAAGTTTTGAAGATGATTAACCCATTTTAAAATAATCCATGGTTCTACATAATAACTTGTAGCCCATTTAACCATAGCCTCATTACCTACTGCTATTACTTTTACTATATCTGGATATTGGTTTGCCAGTGCTACAGCTCTAGCTATCTCAGCAGGATTCTCTTCATTTTCTTCGCTATGAACCGGCTCACCATTTTCCCAATTAAATGCATTTTTACAATCTACCCATGCTCCTAACATTACGTACATTTCAAAATTAGGATCTTCTTTTTTTATGTCGCTAATGACTTTTACCAGATTAGCAGCTTGCGGTTTAAGTAGCTTATAAGTACGGATTAGCTTTACACCCATTGCCGATAAAATTTTCATGTCCTCTTTTAGTTCATTCAATGTAGGCTCTATGGTATGGTCTGCATATCTGTAACCACCATAAGACATTGCTAAATATTCTGGATTACCTAAAATATCTTTTGCAGACTTTTCATTCATAGAAACTTCTTCTTTGACATCATTCTTTTTAACTTTATTGCAAGATCCAATAATACCGATTATTAGAATCAGTGCACAAATTTTAATAATTGATAAATAATTTTTCATAATTAATGCAATACACTATTAGCTAATGGAGGAACTTGAGTCTCCAATAATAAATCTTCTTTGTTACCATTAAATGTTTTAGATATGGTTTTCCCATCTCTTGTTAAGCCTTTAAAAACATCTTTATCTACTAAATCCCATAAGGCGTATTTTGCTTGCCCATCGTAGGTTAATAGTCCGAAATGATTTTCAGAACCACCTTTATTATTAGCATCTTTCCAAGGTTCATCAAACGCTTCGAAATAAAAACAAGAAACTTGTTCTTTATGACTCCAGTCTCTAATAAGTTTATAATATTTACCAGACTTTAACTCATCAGCGGCTTTAGACCCATGGACACCATAATGTCCATTAGAATGTGTCGCCCAACCAGTTTCTCCTATATGAACAGGTTTATTTAACCCTAAGCTTTTAACAAAGTTTATAACACCATGGTATTGATTTGTCGCAAACTCAAGAGCACGCTGCATTCCTGCTTCAACTTTTTGCGTGTTTGGTAAATTCGATTCATTGTTAGGAACCAGCCAAAATTCAGGGTTATAGTGAGAGTTATGCATTGGGTATGTATGCATAGATATATAATCTACAGCTTTTATAAGGTCAATTAAATCCTCAGTGCGATATATAGGATCACCACCACCCCATGAAGAAAAATCATCTGAGGTTGTAATCCATAAATCTTTTGGAAGCTCCCCATTCTTTTTCAATTCTTGACAATGGTTCACCCATTTCAGAATAACATTAGGACGTACAAAGTAACTCGTTGCCCAATGCACCATAGCTTCGTTTCCAACCGCTATAATCTTAACAATATCTGGATACGCCTTTGCCAATGCCACCGCTCGATCTATCTCTGCTGTATTATGTTCACTTTCAACTTCATGATTAGGTACATGACCGGTCCATGCGTTGTGGCAATCAATCCATGCACCTAACATCACATACATTTCGAAAGAAGGGTCTTCTTTTTTTAATTCACTTATAGCCTTTAGAACATTAGATGCATGCGCAAATTGCACATTATATGTTCTTAAAACTTTAATATTCATTGCATGAAGTATTTTCATGTCTTCTTTAATCTGATCTATAGTAGGTTGTATTTCTCTCGTAGGTTTACGATAACCTCCATATGAAATGGCTGAGTAATCTGGATTTCCTAATATATCTTTAGCTGTCACTTCTTCTTCTGTTTGGGTTGTAAACGTTTTATTCTTTCTCTTTTCATTGTAAGACATCATAAATGCTGTAATTACTGTTGGCAATATGATTGATCTTTTTTTCATTAGTCTTGTTCCTTTATTTTAGGTAACTCGAATCAACACATGCAATAATTTTAATTACTTCACCTGTTCGCATAAAAATTTGTTCGCTTGTTGAAGCATCTACTATTAAACTTTCTATCATTTTAGAGCTACCGTCCTTAAAATATATTTCTAGACTGTCTTTCTCTGATATTTGATATACAATTGGTACTTGGCAGTAGGTAAATCCTAATGATCCTGCTTCCATCTGAATACACTTTCTTTCCTTAAATAGGTCTACATATTCAAAACTTGTAGCTTCAGTAAAAAACTCATCTTTTCTCAATAGACTAGGATTAAAGAACAGCTTACCCTTAGAAACAAATATTCCTAATTCACCAAATCGGCTTAAAATATCTTCTTTTACTTGCCCAGTCATTCCTGGTTGTTGTGCCCCTTTACCTCCTGGTGTATGCGAATACGGATCGGTAGGAAAAGCACCATATAACTCAGGTGATTTATGTACACCAATACCTTCGTTAATTTCATAGAAATGCTCTAATAAATGACCTACAATAACTTCATTCTCACCATCATTCACAGCTTCTATACAACACTCTTGAACTGCCAACAGCAACTTAGAAACCATGTGCCAATAAATTGAACCTAATCCTTCATAACCATAAAAGGTACCTGATCTGCCTGTAAAAGCCTTGTGATTAAAAACAGCTTCAAAGGCTTGTAAAACTTTTGGAAAATCAGGCTCTAAAAGCGATTGATATTTGGTTTCTGAAAGTTTTGCTAAGGCAGCAGAAACATCACTTGCATTTTTAAAATTACCATTAAAATGATATTCTCCGTTGACATCTTTTTCGATGATTTGAACATTTCCATCCTTTACTAATTGCTGTAATAATTTTGAAGATAACACAGCATCTTCAGAAATTGTATTCCTATCTAAAAATCCTTTAAGCTCTTTATTAGGATAGAGTAAATAACTGTACTGATCTGCTCTAAAAAGTTTACTTTGCTTTAATGCATTTAAAACATCTAATGTTTCAGTAGCATTTAAATACCCTGAACTTAAAACTGCTACCTGACCCTCTAACATTTCGCTTAAGTAAGAAATAGAAACTGAATTATCAGTATTTACAGTCATTAAGTTATAAGCATGATACAAATTATCTGAACGCTTGTTTGCTTTTATTGAATGCTCTAAATAAGATTTACTAATCGTAACAAAGGTTTTTAGCTTACAAATTGAAAGTGTTGATTTTCTTCCAGAAAAAGCATAATTATAAATGTGAGTTCTATAATCACTACCTGCTTTGCCTAAGCCATCCAATATTACTTTTTTATCAGTATCATTAATTGAACCTGACAATAAATTTTTGTTGTTTTCAAAAGTCTCTAATACACTATTAAAGAAATCATATATTTCATTGGAAATTTCTACATCATCAATATTCGAGGTAGAAAGTAAGTCTTCAAAGAAATTAAAAAATCTACGCAAATAATAAAGCGTTACCATCGACACACCATTTCCAACTAGTGCATTATTTGCATCATTCCATTCTGGACGCTGTGTATTCATCCAAATTCCACCTTCAGGAACAAAGTTTGACAGCTTTGCTAAAGAAGTTGCTAATATTTTTTCTACAAAATTTGCCTTGATAATGAATCTATTCTCATCTCTAAGCAACGCTCCATCAGCTCCTAACTGTTCTCGTTCTTCATGAATTTTGTGATCTAATGCATCATCAAAAACAATAGTGTCTTTTGGATTTTTTAATAAGTCTTCGTAAGGCTTTATTTTATAAGGCACGTTAGCATAAACAAATAAATCTTTTGTGAAGAAACTTTCTAATTTACCTGGCTTGTGGTTATTGATAAATTCTAAAAACTTAAGCAAGTATATAATTTGATGATCTCCCCAATATCCAATGTAAGACCATGGATCATCTGGTTCAATAGTTTCCCAATCAAAACCACCTTTTGTTACTCGGTATGGATTATAACCATCAAAAGTAGTTGCATTTAAAAACTTGTGAATCATACTTTCAATAAACTCAGGATATGAATGCGCTAAGGCTTCCCAATTTTGAAAGATATCTCTCCAGTTACCTTCGTAATCCAATATTTTAGAACCGTCTATTTCACTTCTGGTATTAATAGAGAATTTATTCCAAGGTCGGCTTGGATCACCATGACGACGGCTAAATTTTAATGGCATATACTCTAAACAAAGACGTCTAAAGTTTTTGTCGTCACTGTTGTATGCTATTTTTTTTATGTCTGATAATGAAAATACTTCTGGAAGCGAATCTAAAACACCTTCTGATGTTCGTGCTACTTTTTTATTTGCATTGACAAGATAATTTCTGAAATCCCATTTCTCAATTTGATACCCATCATCAAAAATCCCACCACGCATAATGTTGAATAGTGTATTAGCAAAATGGCGTGTATCTCTTAAACTATCTGCGGTAAATTGAATAGCATCTGATGCTGCATTTAGTTCAACAAGTCGCGTTGTTCCTAAATCTATATTCTCATTTACTTTATTAATTAAAGACTCGTCTTCTCTTATTTTTTTAGACAATAAAGCAATATCAGAATGGTCTTGATTTACGTTAGCAACCAGTATCCATTCTTTATAGGCATCAGCCGATAGTTCTATTTCAGTAGAAACAAAATAGGCCCCTTTTTCAGCTTTTACATCTACTTCTTGATTTACATCTAGTCCAGATCTAAAACTATTTAATTGTAAAGAAGAGACCAAATATTTTGGATTTTCTAGACCTAAGGACCAAACAACATTGGCTTTTAAAGCTTCACTAGCTTCTGCTTTATCTACAAGAATAGCGCTAAGTGCATAGATACCTAGACCAGTAGCTTCTTCTAATTCATTACGTTTATAAGCATCTACTAAATTACTAGACTGATTTTGAATATCGCTACCGATACTGGCAGGCATAATATTCTGAATACCGTCTACAAATGTTACTTTAACAGATTCTTCAGAAGTGTTTATTAATTTAGAGGTCTTTACAAAACCATATTTGTTACTAGAGCTCCATTGATATCTAAATATCAATTCTAAATCGTGATTGATTTCTTCAAAGATTATTTTGTTTCCAAATCTATGTTTATAAAGGTTTTGAGTCGTAGTATATCTGCCTAAGGATCTAATCGCTAAAGGTTCCCACATAAATTCCTGTCCGCCTTTCTGTACTTTGAAGATTGATTTGTTCCCGGTTATATCAACAGACTCAGTAATTTTATCATCTGTATAATAAGGGAATAAAGCATATTCGGAATTTTTACGTCCTGCTGTTAGCCCTCCATTGCTAGATATAAACATCCAGTGATTAGAATCACTGACGATGCTCATAAAGAATGGACGCATTTCATCGCTATTAGAAATTTTAAAATAGTTTTCGTTATCTATAGAAATAGATTCTAGGGCTATGTCTTTATTTTGTGTGTTTATAAATTTCAAGGTATCAGTAACATTCATTATCAATTTACTTTAATAGTATATTGGTTTATAAAAGGTCTAAAAAGGCCAAGAAACAAAGGTTCTTGACCTTATGCAATTTGTAAATTTTTAATTCGCTGAGTAGACTCTTACGTAATCCACTAACATCTCTTGTGGGAATACAGTAGAAGCATTAGGTGAACCTACATAGTTTCCACCAACAGCTACATTAATGATAATATAAAATTCATCATTAAATACCCATTCGCCATTTACATCATCAGGTGTGATTTGATTATATAACACATCGTCAACGTAATAATTAATATAGTTTTCTCCCCATTCTATACCAAAAACATGAAAACCTGTATCAAAACGATCATTTTCAAGTTCAAAAGCCTTTGTAATGGCTTCACCACCTGAATATCCTGGACCATGAACACTACCATTAATTAGGGTTGGCTCCTGACCTCTATTTTCCATGATATCAATTTCTCCTATTTGTGGCCAAACTTCAGATCCATTATTATCATCTCCTAACATCCAAAATGCTGGCCATAATCCTTGTCCCCAAGGCAATTGAATTCTTGCTTCAAAACGACCATGTTTTTGTTGAAATTTTCCTTTGGTTTGTATACGAGCAGATGTATACCCTAAACCTTCAAAAGATTCTTGCCTAGCTGTAATTTTAAGCATACCATTTTCTACAACAGCATTCTCTGCTCTATCCGTATAATACTGAAGCTCATTATTTCCCCAGCCAGGAATTCCCTCTGCCGCACCATTTCCTATATCAAAATTCCAGAGGTTAGAATCCAGAGCACCAGCAGTTGTAAAACCATCTTCCATAACGAGATTATCAAAATTGGTTACAGTCTGAGTTTCATCAGTATCACAACTTGAGAAAATCATTATAAAACCCAATAATACTGGCAAACATATTTTTTTTAAATTTTTCATAACTGTTTCTTTTAATTTAGAATTTTTAAATCATCGCAGTAATAAGTAGAACCATCACCTGGTGTACCAGCTATAAATTCAAAGAAAATTACAGCTATATCTAAAGGTCCTACATTAAAGTTTGTACTGCTAAAATCCCACTCTAACTCTTCCCATTCATTCGTTGTAGTTGTATTAGCATCTAATTCAATAAATTGACCTGCATCAGCAGAATTCTCTAGTTTTATACGAACTGGTATTCCTGCTTTTGGAGACCATACTTTCATTCTAAACACTTGAGATGTCGAAAAGTCAACTGGTGCGTCTAACTGTAACGTTGTTCCTGCAAAGAATTCTGCTCCAGCAGTTTTTGTAGTCCTAAGAATTGTAGATGTTGGATTTATACCAGATTGATCTGGATTAGCTTCAACTGCTGAGTCAGCTCCTCCAAACGTTCCAATAGTATACGTTAGCGACGTTGATTGAAAACCTACAGGTAAAGCAACTTGAGTGGCCGCAGAATCATCTACATTCGGTGAAGGATCTACAACCTCTTTGTAATAATATATATTATCTACATAAATATTAGAAATAGTGGCGTCAGATATAAAAAACAATAATCCTACTTGATCCCTTACACTTAGTCCATTAAAATTACCCAATGGAATATCAAAACTTGCCCAACCGTTGGATACAAGATCTGAGCTTGCTAAAGTTGTTGATCCAGAAATTTCATTTGAAGTTTGAACTCCATTTAATATTTCCAACCGTATAAAATCCCCATTGTCTATGGCTTCCTGAACATTAATATCTACATGTAAATGTGTCATTTCAGTTGCATTTATCGGTGATACATTTAAAAATGTACCAATACCAACGAAGTTTAAATCCGTATAATTAATTACCTCGTCACCTGAAATATTTAAAGGAGGTGCACCTCCTTGAGTTGTCTGAAATGGTGCAAAAAATCCATTATAATAATCAACAGGCACATTAGTATAAGCATCACTAAATACAGAAATTACATTTTCTGGTGCTCTATCAGGAATTGGAGCCTGTGTAAAAACTCCTAACGATTCTAATGTTAATGAACCTTGAGCCTCTACACCATCTAAGGTTGCTGTAATAACTGTAGTACCAGCAGCTAAAATGTTTACTTGTCCTGACTCATCAACACTAGCTACACTTGTATTAGAGGATGTAAATTCGAAATACTTTGAAGCTGGAGTAACAATTCTATCTATTCCATTAGCTAAGTTAAATGTCTCTTGTAATCCATTAATAGTTCTTGATGAACCAATAAATGTTTGCTCTACTAAATCTTGACCATTTAAAATCGCAGGTCTTGGCTGAGCAACTGTACCTAAAGTCTCAAACTGAATATCATCAAACCAAAGAATATATCCTGATCCACCAGTAGCTTGAGTTCCGGCAGCATACCAAAACACACCTCTTTCTTCTACTAGTTTTGAAGCATCAGGAATTGGAATTGTATACTTTGCCCAATTAGTTCCTATACTCAAATTGTTTACAGTAACTTGAAACTCATTATCTAAAAAATCTTGACCAAAACCTACAGCATCTACACTCACTCCTTGAGATGCCTTTGCCCAAAATGTAAGAGCATCATAGCCAGATAAATCTCGCCCTGCACCATCAACTCTTAAAATTGCACCTGCATAACTTCCTGTTGGGTCATCTGCATTTGGCACATCAACACGATAAGATGCCGAACTTTCAAAGCCTTCATCATTATCTACAGAGAATGCATCTAATTTTGAATCTGCAAATGGTAAGTAAAAATTAGTACCCATACCTACAAAATTATCTGTAAAAATTTCTCCTTCATTAGAAAATGAAGCTTCTACTGCATCATCAGTAAGATCTCTTTCACATCCAAAACCTAAGATTAAGACCAATCCTAAGACATATGTGATTTTTGAATTGTTAAACTTTATATTTTTCATTTTTCTAATTTTTATTTTCCAATATTAATATTCACATAAGTTCTTATTTCCCATTCATTTCCATCTGGGAATCCAACAGCGCTTACTGGTGGTGTACCGAATTCTGGTGCTTGATTTGGCAAATATCTAGGCGAAAATTCGTCCATTGAACGCCATGTTCCTCTAATACCTATTGTTGTACTTGGTAAAATAAACCAATCTGGTTTTCCTAACGATGTAGAAACATCTAACATGAGTTGTAACGGATATGTTAAGTTAAAATCTCTATGATAATCAAAAGGTCCCCAATCGTTAACCTTAACATGAGTTTCAACCTTCATTTTATTATAAATCATTCTTACATCACCTCCAAAACGCTTGATTAATCTTTCACTATCACCATTAGCCTGAGCATTACCATAATAGAAGTTTCCAATAATTCCTAAATCAGGATTTAGTTTAGATACCATTCTTGAATGTACCTCCCATAAATCTTCAGCTGGTACTGTAGTTGGAAAAGCAAAAAATGTACGATTGGCATTAAAACCAATGTGTGCATCTTGTTGTGTAGGCAAGTGACGATATACAAAGCCAAGATTCATTGCAAATTTTGCATCTTCAGCGCGATCGTTATTCCACTCGTACATCCATGTTCCTGGTGTAGGATCGAAAGTGATAAGCATTTCTCCAGCCGTAGTCTCTCTATTGGCTCTTACGGCAAATGGATCACTAATAACATTTCTTAATCTCCCAGGTGCATCAACATCACTTGGCATAGCATCCACTAGTGGTTTTTGCCATAAAAAGTTTGGTGCAATTTGAAAATTACCCACTGTATAAGTAATTCCTGCTAGGATATTAGATTGATTTCCACTTCCGTTATCTTTCAATTTCCAGCCCGTAAAAGTTTGGGTCTGATCTGCTCCACCATTAGCAACTAATCCCATAACACCTGCTTGCGCATACGCATTGAATTTTCCTGCTTGAAAAGTAATTTTTGCTTTTCCTCCCCAATTATCTTTACCTGTAACTTTGTCTTCGAAAACTGTGTAGTTCCCTGAACTACCTGTAAAGTCTTGAAAAGAACTACCATTTAAAGGGCTTCCTGCCCAAATACCTCCAAGGGTTATTCCAAATTTGCCAAAATCTCTTTCTACAGCTACTGTGGCTCTTTCAGTAGGCCAAGCTGGAATTATACCACTTCGCAATTGATTGGCATCAAGTACTCGCTGACCATTTTCGTCAAATATAAGTTCGGTTTGTAAATCTCTATGATAAATTCCTGTTACATCCCATTTAGCAATTTTACGACTATACTTTAACAATGCTGTTGGGTTAGCTCCCCACCATAATTGTGGGCCAAATGCTGCTTTTAAGCCATTTAAATCACCTTTTCCATCTATTTCTAATCCTAAGATTTCACCACCATAAATATCTAAATTAGGTCCATAGTTTGCTTCTGGATAAAGGCCAAAGATATCTCCTTCGTAGCCCCAATGGTAATGACCTGTTCTATAAAACCCTCTAACATCTGCACTTTTTGTTTTCCATTCAAATTCAGCATTGTAAACATTTACTCGGTTATTATCATTGATTATAACTTCTCCATTATCTGAGTTAACAGTAATTGGTCGAGCTCTGTTTTCATAAAAAATTTCATCTATTGGATTTTGGGCAACATTACCAATAACATTAAAGTTAACTTCAGCTCTCATGTTTGGTGCAGGATTACCCTCAACACCAATAAAGTAAGACTGCATATGATCAAAACCTAGTTGATTTGGAAACGCATTTGCATTTGGATCTGCATTATCTGGTGTTGTAATAAGACTACCACCAGTATTAAATGTTGTAAATCTTGCACTCAAATTACTTATTCTAATTTTCTGACTACCGCCACCACCAAGTGCTGCTTTATCACCACGTGCTCTAAGAACTGCATCCATTATTTCGATATTATCAAAATAGTTATTGAAAAATTGTGGTGTCATACCTTCTTCGTAAGGATTTAATTTGTGAACTTCCTTAAGTGCGTAATAAGCAGCTCTAGGGTATAGAGTGTAAAGTCCTCTTTCATTAGTTGGGCCTTTTGCACAGATACCAAACCACTCCTCATTCATATTATTATCGCCTGGTTTAGCTTGATCTCTTGGATATCCATTATTCGGCCATGTAGCATTATTATCATGCACATCTAAATTTTCTGTTTGTTTGTATTTCCACCATCCATCGCTAAATTGAAATGTAAAACCTCCTATAGAATTGCCAGCTTTACCCAGCCCAGCAACATTTTCATAAATATCTCTCCAATTTCCTACATCATAGTAAGCTTGGGTATATTGATCTTCTTGATTATCTCTGGCATTGAACGCATCTGCACCAAACTCGGCAAATAATATTGGCATGTTAAGTTCATCTTTTACTCTTTGAAAAGCATCCCCAAAAGAAACACCTCTATACATATTGGTTCCATATATATCAATGTCTTTACAATATTGCTTTACAATATCAATATATAATAAGTCCCCATTACAAATAGCTACTGGAACAGAACTATCAATAGCCTTAACCTCTATAGCAGCTGCATTAAAAGCCTTATACAAGCCTTCAGCAGCCAAACGAATACCCGGATCCACACCGTCAATTGGTATAGCCTCTGTTTCGGCTCCTGTCCATGATAAATGATAGTTATTCTCATTACCTATCATATACAATAAAAGTCCTGGTGTATTTTTATAAGTATTAGCCATATCCTTGGCTTCTGTCATTAATACTTCTAATGTCGCTGGATCTGTATAATCTGTTTGGGGTGTCCAAGCACCATTTATGGTCAAACCATAAGCTCCAAATGTAATATTGAGCATGGTATATATGCCATAGTTTTCATAAATATAAGTAATCCATTTAGGCGGAAGGCCATATGTTCTAATGGCATTTACTCCCATATTCTTTAATAAAGGCATTTCACCATCTAGAGCAGCTTTAATAACATCGTCCGATTTACCCCAAACTCCTGCATCAGTAATTGTTGTACCAATAGGCACATAATCCCAATTTACACCGTTTACGATAAAATCTTTACCATTTACAACCAATTTCATTCCTTCATTATTTTTTAGTACTGATACTTTATCAGACTGACTAAATACCGGAATCGTAATTAGTATTAATATTAGTCTCAGAAAATAGTTTCTCATAATCTTAATTTTTTAAGTTGGATATTAATTAATTAACAACACGGATGTTGATTTGATAAAATTAGACCTAAATATTATTAATTTCTCAAAAAATACCTATACAAAATCAATACATAATAATTTCAATAACCATACAGATTAATAAATATTGTAAAGAACAAAAATGCTTTAAATCAACGAATGTTTTTAACTTAAATACCTAAAAAACAAATACTTAAAGTGTTTTTAAACAAAGGAGAATAACTATACAATATTGATATTGTTAACCTACATCGAAAATATTTCTATATGTTTCTATTCACCGATTAAGACAAAGCCCCAATCAAAGTCTCCGTTTCCATCAGTTGATCTTACAGACATTTCATTTGCTGAACGCATTTCAATTTTATAAGTATGGTCACCACCTATGTAATATCCTAAAAATCCAATACCTGTTAAACTCAAAGTTTCAACGTCTCCAGGTGCAGTAAGAAACCATTGCGCTGTATAATCTGAGTAAGGATAATTTTCTATATCTGCTCCATTAGCAGTGCCTTCGCCAGATCCATTTAATTCATTAATTAAAACTTCGCGTCCAAATACAGTACCATCAGTATTAACTCCACCTTCATCATTTGTACCATCTGTAATATGAGTAAAAGTTCCATCTATATTAAAAATATAACGATCATCATACATACCAACTCCCGCTTTCTCCTCAGTTGCAGCACCATAAAATTCATTAAAACCTCCTCCTACTGGTCCTAAGCCAAAATGACCTCCACTTTCACTCTTAATTCTCCAAGTTCTTGAACTATCTGATGTAAGCATGGTAATTAAATCAGCTGGTGGTTCATATAATGAAAGTACATCAACATCAATTGTTTTACTAGATAATGCTCCTCCAGTTCCTGAAGCGATTACAGTTATCGAATACGTATTTAATCCTAGTGTAGCAAAGTTATAGCTCTTCAAACCACCTGGAGCAGGTGTGCTAGCCCCATTGTACACATATTGGTATGATATGGCATTATCTGCAGTTGCGGTGAAGTTAACTACACCACTTCCATCTCCGTTTGGATTAGCGGCATCTGCACCAACAATATCTACCTCTATTTGAATATTACTAGGTGCTGTAATATCACCAAATGTAATATCGTCTTCTTGACAGCTTGTTATTACTAATATTGAGAATAAACTCAACACTATATATTTTAAATTTTTCATGTTAATTGTTTTATACTATTATTTCTGGACATAAATATTTCTTACCTTAATTAAGAGATAATACTACGTTATCTATATTAACCATACCTATTTCTGCACCTACATCAAAAAGGACTCTTGCATCTGCTGCTCCAAAGCCTGTCGCAGTTAGAGTAAGAGTAAATGTAGTTACTGTCGATGTTATATTTACGGTTTCATTTGTATTGGAAAAATCACCACCACTGAGACCGATTCCTGCTATTATTGATCTATTTACATCAGACCAAGCATCAAAAGTTAATGTATAAGTTTCATCTTGAATAATTTCAAGTTTCTGACTAAGGTTTACATCAAAAGGATTTCCTGCAGTAGTTACATCTACAGAATAATAGGTGTTTCCACCCTCTGTTACCACTGGAGCGGGACTGTTATCATCTACTCCAACTATCCAAGGATCACTTCCATTTTCGAAATCTCCATTGGTCAATAAATTATCTACAACAATGTTTAATGAAACATTATCTATATTTACCATACCTATTTCTGCACCTACATCAAAAAGAACACGCGCATCTAATGCTCCAAAACCTGCTGCGGTTAATGTAAGCGTATAATTAGTTACTGTTGGTGTTATATTTACAGTTTCATTCGTATTAGAAAAATCACCACCACTTAGACCGATTCCTGCTATTATCGATCTGTTTACATCAGACCAAGCATCAAAGGTTAAAGTATATGTTTCCCCTTGAATAATCTCAAGCTTTTGACTAAGGTTTACATCAAACGGATTTCCTGCCGTAGTTACATCTACAGAATAATAGGTGTTTCCACCATTTGTTACTACTGGGGCCGAACTAGAATCATCTACCCCAACAAGCCATGAATCGCTTCCATTTTCAAAATCTCCATTAGTTAGTAGTCCATCATCAAATACAGAAGTAGATGGTGACGTTTGATCTATGTTATCTAAATAAAACGTCCAGTCTGCACTACCATCTCCTACAGTTCCAAAGTCGAAAAACCAAACTATTTTTTGATACTCTTGTGTTGTATCAATATCAGAGAAATCTATAGACACCTCTTCCCAAGCACCATTACCTTGTAAGGTTACTGATTTCTCAATAAAGATTCCATTATCAGTCAAGTTTTCTAATTTCATTAAAAACGTTCCACCTGGTCTAGGTGACCAAACATCCAGTTTCATAATTTTTTGAGTACTAAAATCTATTGGAGCTGAAAGTTCTATAACATTACCAGCCCAAATTTCTGGTCCATCTTTAATAGTTCTAGCTACTGTAGCAGAAGGATTGCCACTTGTATCTGGATTAGCAATAACATCACCTGATGCACCACCAAATCCAAAAAACACTGTTGTATCAAAAGCTTCAAAATCGATAGGCAATTCTGTTGGTGAAGAAATGGTTACTTCTGCCAAACCTTCAGTTGTTTCTGTACCTCCACTTAAAGCTTCTACTCTAATTGTATAATCTCCTACTAAAAGGTAAATATTACTTACCGTTCCGTCTAATTCTAATAGTGTAGGCTCTTCATCTGGGTTTGAAGTATCGAAATACACCAAGAATGACGTTGCAAAATCTGCTGTTGCAGAAACATTTAATTTAAAAGGGTTTGAAGCATCGACTTCCGCAGTAATATTTAAATTTTCTGGTGCTCTAAAAGACACAACCAATTGTTGTTCTATTTGAGTTTCTAAGCCATTAATACTAGTGGCTAGTGTCGTCACTGTATATGTGCCTTCTGGATAAACATTATCGATAGTTTCACCAGGCTCTAAATTTACGGTACCCTCGGTCCCATCGCCAAAATCTATATTAAATTTTGTAGCACCTACTGCGTTAGGTGTTATTGTTACGAGTCCGGTATTATCTTGAGTGATTGAAAATTGCAGTGACACATCACTTGGCGCAGCTGCATTATCAACGAATTCTGTTCCGCGTTCATCTTCTTCACAGCCTATAAAAGCTATGAACAGAAAACTTGCTAAAAATAATTTTATATTTTTCATTTCTCTTTTTTTAATAATTTGGATTTTGCTCCCACTGGTTACCAGCTAATTGTATTTCTATTAATGGAATTGGAAACAATTCATGTTTACCTTCTTGGAAGCCGTCAATCTCAGCCGCAGCTCTACCAGTTCTTACCAAATCAAAGAAACGGTGACCTTCACCTACCAATTCTACTCTTCTTTCATGATAAATAGCATCAGTTAATGTTGCACCTGTTGCATTTACATTATTATCAGAATTTCCAAAAGCGCGTTCTCGAACTCTGTTTAAATACATTTGCGCTCGTGTATCACTAATACTACCTCTATTTAGTGCTTCTGCGGCCATCAATAATACATCTGCAAAACGAATTGCTCTGTAATTATTAGGATTGGTCAAGTTAGCATCTCCTATGTTTGCATCTCCTTGTCTAGCAATATATTTTCTATTGTAATAACCCGTATGTTCAAAGCCTGTGCTAAAAGTAGCTCCTGTTTCTGCTGCCCATGCGTCTATGTCTAAAATTGCCGTTTCTAATCTCATGTCACCTGCTTCAAATTCGTCCACAACTTCTTGTGTTGGTACGTTAAAACTAAAGCCAGATTCAAAAAGTGGTCCGTTATAACCTCTTATACCATTAAACCCAACAGCAATATTACCTTCACTACATTGAAAACAACCAAATCCTGCACCTTCTAAATCTGTATATTGTACTTCGAAGACTGACTCTATGTTATTTTCATTATCATTCTCAAACATAGTACTGTAATCAGACAATAAATCATAAGGTCCGTTATCTATTAAATCTTCTAAAACTGCTGCAGCTTCAGGAAATTTATCTTGGAATAAATACACTTTACCTAATAAAGCTTGTGCCGCTCCTTTAGTAACCCTCCCAGTTTGGGATTGTACGTAAGGTAAATTATCTGCTGCAAAGATTAAATCTTGCTCTAATTGGGCATAGATTTCAGCTTTTGGAGTTCTTGGTATTGAAAACTGATCACCAAATTGAATTCGTTTATCAACTGCAAAAGGCACATCTCCAAACCATTTTACTAGTTCAAAATAATAGTATGCTCTTAAGTATCTAGTCTGAGCTAAAACACCTGCTTTACCAGCAAAATCTGTTTTATCTTGAAACTCTAAAATATAGTTAGCTCTATTCACACCTGCATACATCCATTGCCAAAGCACTCTCAATTGATTATTTATTGGAGTATGAATCATATCATCTATTTGTTGGAAGCCAGGCACATCATTTGCATTTTCGCCACCACACAAGGTATTATCTGATGCTATTTCCCCTAGCAAAACATTTTGGGATGTTGTTTGTAATAAATCATACGCACTAATTAAGGCATCTTGATAATCTTGTTCTGAATTAAAATAATCTTCAGAGTTCTCATTGTTAGATTCGACATTCACAAAATCGTCACTGCATGAAGCCATGACAAAGAATACTAATAAAATATATGTGATTTTTAAATTTTTCATGGTTCTATTAAAATTTTAAGTTCATTCCTAGTTCATATCTTATTGGATTAGGATAAAATCCGTAGTCGATTCCACCACCAATTGGCGCGCCATTTGATGTTGTTGGGTCATAACCGCTATATTCTGTTAACGTAACTAGATTTTGAGCAGATATATAAAATCTCAAATTACTAATACCCCATTTTTCTGCTGTATCAGCACCTATAGTATAACCTAGCTGAACGTTTTGCAATCTAATAAAAGACCCATCTTCTACATAAAAATCTGAGAATAAGGTATTATTAGTAGCACCAGTAGTTACTCTTGGGAAGCTATTACTTGTACCTTCACCAGTCCAGCGGTTTAAGTACTGAATAGGTCTGTTGGTCAAAGGAAGGTTTCTTTCATAATTCCTTACAATTTCGTTTCCAACAGATGCAAAGGCATAAGCACCAAAGTCAAAGTTATATAAATCAAATGATATATTTAAACCCATTGTAGCATCTGGTATTGGATCACCAATGTATGTTTTATCTAAATCATCAATAACACCATCTCCGTTAATGTCCACAAAAATTAAGTCACCTGGTTGTGTATTGTTATTAAGTATTGGTGAGTTATCTATTTGAGCTTGGTTTTGGAAAATACCATTAGTAACAAAACCTCTAAAATAGCCTATCGGTTGACCAGCTTCCATACGTGATGGTGGTTCTTGACCGATGCCGAATCCACCACCTGGTACAAATCCACCTTCTTGACTCACAGAAATAACGTTATTATCTAATGCAGTTACGTTATACTTAACATTGAAACTAAAATTATCACTAAACTGTTCTGAGTACCCAATAGCAAATTCTAGACCTTTATTTTCAACTATACCAGCATTAATAATTGGAGGAGATGAACCAGGTGCAGCTACTCCTATGATACCTGAAGCATCAGGTTGTACCAATAAGTCTTCAGTACGCTTTTCAAAATAATCTACAGTAACATCTAACTTATTATCCCAAAAACGCATATCAAAACCAACATCGAATGTTTTTTGTTTTTCCCATCGTATCTCTGGATTACCTATTCTTCCTGCAGCAGTACCAAAAACTAAAGCATCATCAAATACATAGGTACTCTCTCCATCTAGAACCGAAACAAATCCGAAAGCACCTATTCTATCATTACCTAAAACACCGTAAGATGCTCTAAACTTTAAAAAGTCAATAAAATTACTGTTCGCTAAAAATGATTCATCTGAAGCCACCCAACCAACAGAACCAGAAGGAAAAATACCAAATTTGTTTTCGGGACCAAAATTACTTGAACCATCACGTCTTACCACAGCAGACAACAAATATTTACCTTTATAGTTATACTGTAGTCTAGAAAAATAAGACAACAACCTAGAATCATAACTTAGGTCATTTCCTTGAGGATTAAGATTCTCAACTCTAAGTGCGTCATCTAGATTTGCAAATGCGATATTATTATCTCTTATACCAAACCCGGCGAAAAAATTAAAATCACCAGTAGTCTTAAAAACTGAAGTACCCAATAATAATTTTACATCGTGATCGTCACCAAACGTATTTTCATATTTAACAAAAGCATCAAATGTATAGTCTCTACGATACGTTTTACCTCTAAACGTTGAGTTATTATCCAAGTCTTCGTTTGGTAATAAATCAAATACTTTATCAACAGTTCCTAACGTTCCATAATCTACAAAAGGTGAAAAAGACGTATTGGTCTCCTGAGAATAGTTAAATTGATAACTTGCTTGAGCTGTAAAATGTTCTAAAAAATTATACGATAAATTAATATTTCCATTTAATTTATCTACTAAACCTCTATTATAAGTGTTATCTATTTGTTTTAAAGGATTTACAACTTCAAAACCAAGATTCGTAGCAGCATCATTTACTCCAAATGTTGGAGCCATGTTTACAGCATTAAAAAGGACTGAACCAATTCCATTCTCTGGTAATCCTTTTCTAGTTGTGTGTGTCCAAGTAATACCAGTATTGATTTTAAAATTTTCTAGAAAATCTAAACTATAACTTAATCTTTTCGTTAATCTGGAAAAATTTGATTTATTACCTCCAACAATACCATCTTGAGTTAAAAATGAACTACCAAAGGCATAAGTTGATTTTTCACCACCACCTTTTATAGTTATTGCATTACTAAATAGTGGAGCAGTTTGAAAAACTTGGTCTTGCCAATTCGTTCCTTGGCCTAAACCAGAAACAATGGGATATGGTAATGCCTCACCATTTGCTGCATAAGCCTCATTTAGTAACAATGCATATTCCGTAGCGTTTAACAATGGAACCTTTCTGGTCGTTTCTTGAATTCCTCCAAACGCAGTAATGTCAACAGTAAGCGGCATACTTTTTCTACCAGATTTTGTGGTAATAAGGATAACACCATTTGCTGCCCTTACTCCATAAATACCAGCCGTTGCATCTTTTAAGATGTTTATAGTCTCAATATCATTTGGATTTATAACACTTAAGTCCTCTACTACGGTTCCATCGACCAAAATTAATGGTTGATTCTGTCCGTTGGTGGACACACCTCTAATACTAATTGTAGAGCCTGCACCAGGAGAACCAGAATTTGATACAATATTTACACCAGCAACTTGGCCTTGTAACGCTTGCTCAATTCTAGTAGGTTTTAAAGCATCTACTGTTTCACTAGAAACAACCGATACCGCACCTGTAACTTCTTTCTTGGTCTGTGTGCCATAACCTATTACCACAACCTCATCCAATGACTCTGCATCTTCTTGTAGTGCGATACTAAGGGGTTGACTGTTTATAATGGTGATCTCTTGAGTTATAAAACCTAAATAAGAAATAACTACGATAGAATTCAAAGGCACATCTTTTAGGGTAAAATTACCATCGAAATCTGTCGATGCACCTATTGATGTATTTTTGAGAATCACATTTACACCTGGCAAAGGTTGACCCGAAGAAGCTTCAGTAACCGTTCCAGTAACATTAACATTTTGCCCATAAATAGCCATCGACAACATGAAGGCTACAAGCGTTACAAATTTTGTTTTCATATTTAATTGCTTAGATACTGCAAATTATAAATCGATTTTGATAAATCCGTAAAATTTAGCAATACAAAAAACATACAATTCAAAAATTCGACGCTTTCTTTGATAAAATCTCATTAAAACCCTTTAATTATAATGTATTTAATGTATTGTATAACTTAACATAAAATTAAGATATTAATCAAAAAATGATACTCGACGTGTTTTGTATAGGCAATGTATAGGTTGTGAAAAGTTCTGTATGGGCGTTATAGCCCTATAATGTAATTAGATAAGCTTTGGTCATGATCTAAACCCATTTTTTTTCGAAGACGATAGCGTTTAACTTCAACACTTTTGTGTGATATATTTAGTAGTGGAGCGATTTCTTTTGAGGATAAATTTAATCTTAAATAGGCACACAATCTTAAATCATTTGGGGTAATAGAAGGATGAATACGCTTTATTCTTTTCATAAAGTCTTTGTCGACATTATTAAATGCTTCTTCAAACAATTTCCAATCACTAGTATCATTAAGACTTGAGTTTATCAATTTTATGACATGTTTTACCTCATCTAATGATTTAGTCTTAGATAATTCTTCTTTTATATTGTTGAGCAATTCATTTCTCTTAACTAAGTTCATGGTTGCCATACCGAGTTCTCTATTTTTATTCTCAATATCTTGATGCAAGTTTTTATTCTTAAACTCCATTATTTGGCGTTGACTTTCAAACTGTTCTAACTCAAGCTCTCTCTCCTGCTTTTCAAGAAGTTTCTGTTGTTGTTTTTTATATTTTCTTGTATTAATTCGGTTGAGTAAAAATAAAAGTACTAGGAAGGCAATTACATAAAATATTATCGCCAATGGCTTTAAATACCATGGTTTTTCTATTGTAAACTCGTAAGATATTGTATTACTAGAAGTCAATCCACCTGTTTTTGCTCTGGCTTCAAAAACATAATCACCAAAAGGCAAGTTCTCGAATATGGTTTCTGAGGTATTTGACCAGTCACTCCAGCTATCATATATTCCTAATAGCCTATACTGGTACTTTGATCTAGAAAGTTCATTGTAACTAGGAACGCTGTAATTAAAATGTATGGTGTTATTTTTATTTTCTAGTATTATAGGTTGATTGGTATCAAAAGAAATAAACTCATTTTGAAGCGAAGTATAAGAAGCTTCATTTAAGAATAGCTCTTTTGGGCTTCTATTTAACTTATTTGTGTATATAATGAAATAGCCTTCAGTATTCCCTATTAAATAAGTATCTTTTTCAATACCTAATACATTTTCATAACCCGATTTCGTTTTACGTACAGTATTTGGAATTTCTATGACATTACTTTGTAATTCATCTGTTAGTTTTCCGGTTTCTAGATATATTATTTCGTTTTTTGCAAATCCCCAAAGATAATTCTGGTCTTCATCCTTAACTAACTTACCAGATATATATTTTTCATTACTAAAAAGCGCACTTAAAATGCTATCCTTTTTGAAAGATTCAGCAGTTGGATCAAAACGGAAAACACCACCTTTAAAGCTATAGAAGATAGAATCATTATATTTTATAATACTTGATTTAATTCCTTTTTCAATATTTAGCTTTTGAATACTCTTTGCTCTATAATAATCACTATCTATAACGATCTCATAAACTCCCTTATGCTCATGACTCACCAATATTTTACTTGAATTTAAAAATTCGAAATATCTAGAAGAGATGTCAAAACCTTCAATCTTATTTCTAAATTGCCATTTTTTATTTGCCTTTTCTAATACATTTAAACCTTTATAATTTCCTTGCAACAATAGGTTAGGTTTCCCTTTGATTTTTTTTATATTCCAAGTACCAATCTCGCTTGAAATCTGTTCTGCAGTATTATTGTAAATTATAAAAGTACCCCTATCATGACCACAAAATAAAGTTCCTTTAATATACTTTAGATACCAAACCTGCCCTTGAGTGCCTTGGATAAACTTAAATTTTTCATTCGAATTGAATGTTTTGTAAAACAGACCTTGATTCGTTCCTAAGTACAAATAAATACCAACTTTTTCTGCAGTATATATGGTACCTAAAACACCTTGTTCATCCTTATAAACTTTATAAGGAGATTTTAGGTTCATAACATTAACACCATTATCTAAACCTAGCCAAACATTACCGTCACTATCTTCTTTAATGGATAGGATGGTGTTATTGCTTAAACCTTCAGATTGGTTGATCTTTAGTATAACTGTTCCTGTATTACTTAATTGAATAATTCCATTTGAAATTGTACCTAAAATAAAACTTCCATCTTTTAATCTAATACTACTATAGATACTGACACTAGATAATAATTCATCGGCTTCGATATTCCATTTCTCTACAACATTGTTTTTGTAATTATAAAAACCATTCTCTTTTGTTAGCAGAAGTAATCCTTTGTTGTATTCATAGATATTTATTAACTCAATATTTTTAATAAACTCAGATTGAATTTTTAATTGTGCTCTACCGTTTACAATTTCAAAAATTCCTTCTCCCAATTTCTGAAAATAAATAGATTCATTTATTTCAAATATTTTATTAATTCTTAAGTCAGAATCAATAATCTCAAAGTTTTCATTAGCAGTATTATAAATATAAATGCGTTCAAAAGATTTAAATAAAACATAACCTTCAATTTCAATAATACCCCAGAAATCTTCATCTTCTTTTATAGAAAAGTTTTGATTTTCTGTAATCGACTTATAAATTAGTTTATTGTGCTTATCTTTTGTCCAATACCCAAAATCCATATAACCACCTGTATAAACTCTATCTCCTACGACTTTAACAGACCTCAAAATGCCTTCGTTTGGTGAATTATATAATTTCCATGACGCACCATTATATTCTAATAACCCTTTATTATTTGCTATATAGATAAAATTATTCTCGGCTTGACTTATAGACCAGTTTTGATCTTCAGCGCCATAATCTTGTGGAGTGAAAATTTGAATAGGAGGAATCTCTTGCGAATAGATCGAAACTGCAACTAAAAGCAATAGATAACAAAATATTTTCTTAACTGATTTTAAACACATTTGAAATGTCTAATAAGTATTTTAAACAATAATTTTAAAATCATTGTTTACCGTGTTAAGGTATAAATATATGCAAATAAAAGGATTAGTGACTATTTGTAGTGTTAATATTTTTGGTTGTATAGTTATGCTTACAATTATATTCAGTACAAATAACACATTTAATATGACATTAAAAGCAATAATCCAGATAAGCTTAAAATAGAAGAAAGAGTAATAAAAAGAAGTCAGTTTTTTGTAATGTTTCTACTTTAAATATATAGAATTTGTTGTAAATCAGGAATTAGCTTCACCGATTCCAATATCAACATTTTGAGAAAAGCCAATCCCAGATATTGGATTGCTTTTTTGTTTTAAAAATAGGCTTGAAAGCCAGTTTTCCTTCTATTTTTAAAACAAAAAAGTCGAAACTCTCGTTTCGACTTTTCATCTGTACTGAAGACGGGACTTGAACCCGTACGTCCTAATGGACATTGGATTTTAAGTCCAACGTGTCTACCAATTCCACCACTTCAGCATCCTGATTACATCAATGTAATCAAATTGGTATATTTTAAAAGAATAGAGCGAAAGACGGGATTTGAACCCGCGACCCTCACCTTGGCAAGGTGATGCTCTACCCCTGAGCTACTTTCGCAGTTTTTAAAGAACTATTTCGCTATAAAAGCGGATGCAAATTTAAAATATTTCTTAGAAAAGCAAAGCCTTTTTTCTAAATAAATAAAAAAACTTTTAGGCTTGTTTTTTCTTTACCAGCATTCGCTTTATTTCATTGAGTTTCATTAAGGCTTCAACAGGTGTTAATGTATCAATATCTGTATGAAGTATTTCATCTTTTATTTCAATAAGTAAAGGGTCATCAAGATTAAAGAAGCTTAATTGTAAATCGTCTTTTAAGGTTTTTACCTTATCTGTTAACTCTTCACTAGAGTGCGATTTTTCTAATTTAGATAGAATTTTGTTTGCTCTGCGAATTACTTGCTGAGGCATTCCTGCCATTTTTGCTACATGAATACCAAAACTATGCTCACTTCCTCCTTCAACTAACTTACGTACAAAAAGGACATTATCCTTCAATTCTTTTACTGATACATTGAAATTCTTAATTCTACTAAACGTTTCCGTCATTTCATTAAGCTCATGGTAATGCGTCGCAAACAATGTTTTTGGTTTTGAAGGATGCTCATGAAGATATTCACTAATGGCCCAAGCGATGGAAATACCATCATAAGTACTGGTTCCTCTTCCAATTTCATCTAACAATACTAAACTACGATCTGAAATATTATTCAAGATAGAAGCCGTTTCATTCATCTCTACCATAAACGTAGATTCACCCATTGAGATATTATCACTCGCACCTACTCTTGTAAAAATCTTATCGACTAAACCGATTCTTGCTTCCTTTGCAGGTACAAAACTTCCAATCTGAGCTAATAATACAATTAAAGCTGTTTGCCTTAATATAGCTGATTTACCAGACATGTTTGGACCAGTAATCATAATAATTTGTTGTGATTCGCAGTCTAAATAAACATCATTAGCAATATAAGGTTCACCAAGAGGTAATTGCTTTTCAATGACTGGATGACGACCATCTTTTATCTCTAAATCAAAACTATCATCTATTTGTGGATAGATATATTTATTTGCTTTTGCCAAACTCGCAAAACCACACAGACAATCTAATTGCCCAATAAGCTGGGCATTTTGTTGCACCTGAATAATAAACTGATGCATCCAAGTGACTAGCTCAACAAACAATTGTTGTTCAATGGCTAAAATACGTTCCTCAGCACCTAAAATTTTTGCTTCGTATTCTTTTAATTCTTCAGTAATGTAACGTTCTGCATTAACCAAAGTTTGCTTACGAATCCATTCTTCTGGCACTTTATCTTTATGTGAATTTCTGACTTCAATGTAATAACCAAAAACGTTGTTTGAGGCAATTTTTAAAGACGTGATACCTGTGCGTTCACTTTCGCGTTGCAGCATATTATCGAGATAGTCTTTCCCAGATTTTGATAAACCTCTAAGCTCATCTAATTCTGTAGAAAAACCTTCAGCAATTGTATGTCCTTTGAGAACATTAACAGGAGCATCTTCATTGAGCGTCTCTTTTATTTTTTCTCGAAGTAAATCACAGCGATGTAACTTATCTCCTAAGATTTTTAAAGCTTCGTTCTCACATGTTTCAGCAATTGACTTTATTGGCACAATAGCTTCTAATGAATTTTTAAGCTGAATTACTTCACGTGGAGTTACTTTAGTCGTTGCTATTTTAGAAATAAGCCGTTCTATATCTCCAATATGTTTTATCTGACCTTGAATCTTTTGAAGAACAGACTCATTTTCTAATAAATACTTTACAACTTCATGACGTTGTTTTATTTTATCAGCATGCTTCAGTGGTAGTGCTAACCAACGTTTTAAGGTACGACCTCCCATTGCAGAAATCGTTTTATCAATAACATTGATTAAAGTAACTGCATTGGCATTAGTAGAATTGTAAAGTTCAAGATTTCTAATCGTGAATTTATCCATCCATACATAATCATCTGTAGCAATTCTAGAAATTGTAGCAATATGCTCTAATTTGTTGTGCCGCGTTTCACTTAAATAATGTAAAACTACACCAGAAGCAATAATACCTTCGTATAAATCTTCGATTCCGAAACCTTTTAATGTCTTAGTATTGAAATGCTTAATTAAAGTCTCATTTGCGTAATCCGCTTGAAACACCCAATCTTCTAAATAAAAAGTATGAAAATCATTACCAAAGGTTTCTGAAAAATCTTTGCGACTTTGCTTAGAAATTAAAACTTCACTCGGGCTAAAATTCTGAAGCAACTTATCAATATACTCAGCGTTACCTTGTGAGGTTAAAAATTCTCCTGTAGAAATATCTAAAAATGAAATTCCAATATACTTTTTATCAAAATGTACAGCAGCTAAAAAATTATTGGATTTAGAATGTAAAATATCATCATTAAGCGCTACGCCTGGAGTCACCAATTCAGTAACACCACGTTTTACTATCGTTTTAGTTTGCTTAGGATCTTCTAACTGATCACAAATCGCAACACGCTCTCCCGCTCTTACCAATTTTGGCAAATAAGTGTTTAACGAATGGTGCGGAAAACCGGCAAGTTCTGTTTCACTGTCACTACCTGCACCACGCTTCGTTAAAATAATATCGAGAATTTTAGAGGCTTTTACAGCATCACTACCAAAGGTCTCATAGAAATCACCAACTCTAAACAATAATAATGCGTCAGGATATTTAATCTTGATAGCATTATACTGCTTCATTAATGGTGTTACTTTTTTTACCTTTTTAGCCAACTGTTTTCTTTATTTTTGTTGAAATTGTAAGAATGCTAATTTACTTATTATTTAAGGTTTATTGAAGCCTAAAACCTATAAGTTATCTACAGCTGTTGATAAATATGAGAAAACTAAAAAACGAAGAACTAGACCGCTTAGAAGTTGCAGAATTTAAAAAAGCTAAAAAGTCTCCTATCATTATAATTCTAGATAATATTAGAAGCCTTAATAATATCGGATCCGTTTTTAGAACCAGTGATGCTTTTTTAATTGAAAAGATTTACCTCTGCGGCATAACAGCGCAACCACCTCATAACGATATTAGAAAAACAGCTTTAGGTAGCACAGAAACTGTGGATTGGGAATACCATAAAAACACACGCGATCTAATTAAAAAGTTAAAAGACGAAGATGTAATAGTTTGCTCAATTGAACAGGCCGAAAATGCAACGATGCTAAACAACTTTAAACCTCAACATAATGAAAAATATGCTTTTGTTTTTGGTAATGAAGTAAAAGGTGTAGCGCAAGATGTAGTTAATGCCAGTGATATTGTGATTGAAATTCCGCAATATGGTACTAAACATTCTTTGAATATATCGGTTAGTGCAGGTGTTGTTGTTTGGGATGTGTTTTCGAAGTTAAAGAGGCCCATCTAAATCTCCCCAAAGGGAAGACTTTCTTACTCAAGTCTAAAATATGGAAAACAAAAATCTAAAAACCCCTTGGCCAACAAAAGATGTCATGAAACAAATTTATGATTTACATCTTTGGGGCGGTAAAGACTTTGATTTTTACTCTGGCGATGGTTCTCACAACCCAAAAATTGTGAAATCCTATTTAGATACTGTTACATATTTCTTAAAAACAAAAAACAATTCTTTAATTATTTGCGATTTAGGCTGTGGTGATTTTAATATTGGAAAACACTTAACTCCATACTCAAAAAAGTACATAGCAATTGATATTGTAGAAAAACTCATTGAAAGAAATAAAACCTTATTTAAAAAAGAAAACTTGGAGTTTAAGTGTTTGGATATTGCGAAAGATGAATTTCCTGCAGGTGATTGCATCATCTTACGACAAGTACTTCAACATATATCAAATTCAGAAATACAAGAAATAGTAAAGAAACTATCTGCTTATAAATATATGATTCTAACTGAACATTTACCAATGGGTACTTTTACACCAAATAAAGATATTATTTCTAGCCAAGGTATTAGACTAAAGCAAAATAGTGGTGTTAATTTATTAGAGCCACCTTTTAATTTAAAAGTCGAAAAAGAGAAAATGCTCGCTGAAACTATTTTGGATAATAATAAAGGTCGGATTAAAACCATACTCTATAAATTATAATGAGATCCTGAAACAAGCCTAGAATGACAATATCAATTGACTATTATGACTTATGAAGATTCATTAATCTCACCCAACAACCACAAATAATCCGCACGAGACTTCACAAAATCTCTTTCAGAAATATCTATAATCTTCACATTCATTTCGGGCTGGCTTTTTAAGAATTCGAGATAACCAGCGTTTATTTTTTCTAGATAATCATCTTTGATGTCTTTCTCATAATTACGCCCTCGTTTTTTAATGTTAGCCTGCAGACGTTCTGTGTTTTGGTAGAGATAAACATATAAATCTGGCTTAGCAATATCCTTATAAACTTGGTAGAATAATTTCCTATACAATCGAAACTCATCTTCAGCTAAAGTAATCTTAGAAAAGATTAAGGATTTAAAAACATCGTAGTCGCTAACCATAAAATCTTTAAACAAATCTAACTGAGATAAATCATCAGAAATTTGCTGATATCGATCTGCTAAAAATGACATTTCTAAAGTAAAGGCATAACGTAAAGGTTCTTTGTAAAATTTCGGCAAAAACGGATTATCAGCAAAACGTTCTAAAATTAATTTAGCGTTAAAATCTTGAGCAATTTTGTTAGCTAAGCTTGTTTTGCCTGCACCTATATTACCTTCAATCGCTATAAAATTGTAGTTAGAAAAACTAAATTGCTTTACAGGGTTCTTTAACCAAATCTTAATGGGTTCAATAATGGATTCATCTTCACATTCTTGAAGTAAACTCTCAATATTCTTTTTTAAAACGGGATGTTCAAGATCTTTTGCAATATCTAATAGTGGTAGAAGCACAAATCTGCGCTTATGCAATTGAGGGTGTGGAATCACTAGAGTCTTTTCGTCTAAGATTTCATCATCATAAAACAAAATATCTAAATCTATTTCACGAGATTCATAACCTTTAGTAGTTTTCTTAGTTCTTCCAAGTGTTGTCTCAATAGATTGCAGTGCTTTGAGTATTTTTTTAGGTTTTAAATCTGTTTCAACCTTAATGCAAGCATTGAAAAAATCATCACCTTCAAAACCAATAGCTGGTGTTTCATACACTTTAGAAATCTTCTTTACTGTTCCAATGTTTTCAAAAATAGCATCAACAGCAGATTGCAAAAACTGCAATTTATTGCCTTTGTTACTTCCTAATGCTATGTAAACGGTTCTGGATGGTTTCATAATTTCAGCGAAAGTCAGAAAAAATTATAAATACAAACTGTCATATTGAGCGTAGTCGAAATGCATAAAAACTTTTAAGTCCAATTTCTCGACTACGCTCGAAATGACAGATAATTTAGGTTTTCTGACAGTCGATTAGCAAAATAACTAAAACAAATATTATTCTTATATCTTTACTGAAACTATTTATCAACCATTTTTAATGTCATTAAAAGACAAGCTCTTAGCCCAGCGTATTTACTTATTACTTGGTGGACTTTTTATCACTTCGCTTGTCGTTTCAAACTTAATATTTCAGAAATTCTTTTATTGGTATCCTTTTGATGTTGAAATCTTTGGCTCAAAACTATTTGAGATTTCTGTAGGTATATTGCCTTATCCTATCACATTTTTAATTACAGATTTAATTAGTGAAATTTATGGAAAAAAGAGAGCTAATGATGTTGTAGTGGTTGGTATTTTTGCATCGCTTTTTTCTCTACTAATTATTTATACATCATCCGAAGTTCCGGCAACTTCTTGGTCTTATGTAGATGATACGATGTTTAATAAAGTTTTTGGAAATTCAGCTATCGCAGTATTTGCAAGTATGATTACTTACCTGTTCGCTCAGTTCGTGGATATTCAAATTTATCATTTCTGGAAACGTTTGACAAAAGGGAAACATCTTTGGCTTCGTAATAATTTTTCCACATGGTTTTCTCAGTTTGTGGACACCTTTACTATTGTGACATTACTTTGTTCTTTTGGCATCATCGAATGGGCAAATTTTAAGGGCTTATTGGTGAGCGGATTCCTTTTCAAAGTTATTGTCGCAGCATTAGATACGCCATTTTTATACTTAGGTGTTTATCTTTTTAGAAGGAGATTTAACCTAAAAGTAAATGAGGAAATAAATTTACTATAAGAACTAACTAAAACACTAAAATCTTCTTAAACTTGTCTGCAATAGCAACTATTATGCTGAATTTAGCGTATATCAAATAGAAGTTGTTCTAAAAATCATAAAAACACCTCATGAAGAAAATTTTCAAAATTATTGGGATTGTATTATTAATTTTCATTGCTATACTTATTGCTATACCTTTTGTTTTGGAATCCAAAATAGATACAATCGTTCAGAATTATGCCGATGAAAATCTTAATGCTGAATTAAGTTTTGATGATCTAAGTCTCAGCTTAATTAGTAGCTTTCCAAAGGCCGAAGTGAGTGTTGAAAACTTAAAAATAAAGACTAGAGCTCCTTTTGAAGATGAAACCTTAGCCACTGCAAAATCACTGTCTTTTGAGATGCCAATAGGTCAATTATTTCAAAGTACAGAAGAACCCCTTGTAGTAAACGAAATTATTGCAGATGAGATGCTTTTAACTTTAAAAAGTAATAAAAACGGTACAGTTAATTATGATATCGTCAAAGAAAAAGAAAGCACTGATGAACTAACAAATTCTAGCGCTAGTAGTTTTAGTTTCGATATTGAAAACTACGAACTTAATAATAGTGCCTTTACATATATTGATGAAGAATCTAACACAAATTTGTATGCTACGGAGATTAATCATAATGGTATGGGTATCTTTTCTGGAGAACTATCTGAGTTAGACACAAAAACTGAAGCTAAAATCAGCATGTCTATTGACAGCACTGAGTATTTAAGCAATAACATTATAAAATTAGATGCTTTGATTGATCTAGATTTAAAGCAAGAAAAATACACCTTTAAGGATAATAAAGGCTTTATAAATGAACTTCCTTTAGAGTTTAAAGGTTACGTGCAGATGGTTGAAGAAGGACAACAAATTGACATTAGCTTTAAAAATCCTGAATCTTCTTTTAAGGATTTTCTAGCTGTCATTCCGAAAGCCTATGCAAAAAATATTGAAAATGTAAACACAACAGGAAACTTTACGGTCAATGGTATAATAAAAGGATTGGTTTCTGAAGAAACGATTCCAACTTTAGATATAAATATACGTTCGGATAATGCGTCTTTTAAGTATCCAGATTTACCAAAAAGTGTCAATAATATTATGATTAATGCTTCTGTGAAAAACACGACTGGTAATGCAGATGACACGTTTGTAGACATCAATCAACTAGATTTTAAGATCGACCAAGATGTCTTTAAATCCGAAGCTCACATAAAAAACTTAACTGGTAATATGTTAGTCAACGCCAATTTAGATGGCGTTTTAAACTTAGCAAACATTACCAAAGCCTATCCCATTACGTTAGAAAATGAACTTAGCGGCATTTTAAAAGGAAAACTGAATACCGCTTTTGATATGAATGCCATTAAAACCAACGCTTATCAGAGAATTAAAAATAATGGAAGTGTTTCAATTTCAGATTTCATATTTTCTTCCGAAGATATTGTAAATCCAATTCAGATTAACAAAGCAGATCTTACTTTAAAACCCGGAACCGTGAGTCTAAACAGTTTTGATGCCTTAACCGGAAAGAGTGATTTTTCTGCCACAGGAACCATTAAAAATTTACTCGGCTTTCTATTAAGCGATAAAAAACTTCAGGGGAATTTTAACCTAAAGTCAAACACGTTTGCGATTTCAGATTTTATGGTTGAAGATGAAACCTTAAGCGGAACCTCTAACAAAACTACATCTGGTAAAGAGTCGTTAAAAATTCCTGATTTTTTAGATTGTACCATTACTGCAAATGCTAATATAGTGATCTATGATAATTTAAATTTAAAAAATGTAAAAGGGCAATTGCTTATAAAAAACCAGAATGCCAATCTCAAAAACATGTCCACCGATTTGTTTAACGGTAAACTAGGTATTTCTGGTAATGTATCTACAAAAGATGCTAAGCCTAAGTTTGATATGAAACTAGCCATGCAGGAATTTGATATATCTCAATCTTTCAAGGATATAGAAATGCTTAAAGTTTTAGCACCTATTGCTAAGGTGATTCAAGGGAAATTAAACTCAACAATTGATGTAAGCGGCTTTTTGGACGAAAATTTCTCACCTGATTTGTCTACCATATCTGGCGCCGCTCTAGCAGAAGTATTGACATCTAACATCGATGTTAGCAATAGTCCATTGCTTTCTGGGTTAGGTAATAAACTAAATTTTATAGATTTTAAAGAGCTTCAAAAAGATATTAAAACAAAACTAAGCTTTGAAAATGGACAAGTTTCGGTAAAACCATTTACGCTAAACTATAAAGACATTCCGATTGAAGTCTCCGGATCTCATAGTTTTTCTAACACCATGAATTATAGTGCTGTATTACAAGTACCAGCCAAATATTTGGGTGGTGACGTTAATCGTTTAATAGGAAAAATAAATGATACTGAAGTGAACAAAATTACAATACCAGTAACAGCAAATATTGACGGTACGTTTTCAAGTCCAAAAATCAAAACTGATTTAACGAGTGGTGTTTCAAATTTAACCAAACAACTTATTGAAATTCAAAAACAAAAATTACTCAATCAAGGTAGCGATAAAATCGAAGATCTCCTTGGTGGAATTTTAGGTGGAAATTCTAATAGTACTAAAACTGATTCTACAACTACAAAAACGGATAGTATTAAAACAAATACTAACGATAAAATTAAAGAAGGTGTAAAAGATGTCTTGGGAGGTATTTTAGGTGGAAAGAAAAAATCTAAAGACAAAAAAGCTCAAGATTCAACCAAAAATTAGTGTTTCCCATTCAAAAACACTCAATTTTAGTTAATTTTCGTTAATAATTGACCATTTCCTTGCTTTTCTTAATAATTAAGTTATAATGTAGGTTCACTAAATTTAAAACGGATACATGAGGCAATTAAAAATCACCAAGCAAGTTACCAACAGAGAAGATAAATCATTAGATAAATATCTTCAGGATATTAGTAAAATACCACTAATTACAGCAGAAGAAGAAGTAGAGCTTGCACAACTTATAAGAAAAGGTGACCAAGTTGCATTAGATAAATTGACTACGGCAAATTTAAGATTTGTGGTTTCGGTGGCTAAGCAATATCAAAATCAAGGCTTAAAATTACCAGATTTAATTAATGAAGGTAATGCTGGTTTAGTAAAGGCAGCCAAGCGATTTGATGAAACTAGAGGGTTCAAATTTATATCTTATGCAGTATGGTGGATTAGACAGGCTATATTACAAGCTTTAGCAGAACAATCTCGTATTGTACGCTTACCTTTAAACAAAATTGGTACGATTAATAAGATCAATAAAACCTTTTCTCATTTAGAGCAGATTCACCAAAGACCACCAAATGCGGAAGAGATTGCTAGAGAGTTAGATATAAGCACGCGTGAAGTAAAACAGTCTATGAAAAACTCTGGTCGCCATTTATCTATGGATGCACCATTAAAGGATGGAGAAACATTTAGTCTATATGATGTCGTAAGTGCTACTGAATCACCAAGACCAGATAAAGATTTAATGAAAGAATCTTTAAATACAGAGGTTGAACGTGCACTAGAAACGCTTACTCAAAAAGAAAGTGACGTTATTCGCTTAAATTTTGGAATCGGAGATCAACCACCTATGACACTTGAAGAAATTGGAGGTATATACGATCTTACAAGAGAGCGTGTAAGACAAATTAGAGAAAAAGGCATTAGAAGATTACGACACGCTAGTAAGAGTAAAATCTTAAAAACATATCTAGGTTAAAAATAAATATCTAAAACGCTGATTTAATTTTTTATTTTCAAATAGTTAGCATATATTTGCCGACCATTTGAAGGATTAGAAACAAAAAAGTATCGATATAATGATTAAAATCGAAATTAAAGAAGGAGAAAATATAGAACGTGCTTTAAAGCGTTATAAGCGTAAACACAGAAATGTGCAGATTATGCAAAACCTTAGAGAGTCTCGTTATTTTACTAAGCCTTCTGTGAAAAGAAGAAGAGAAATTCAGAAAGCTGAATACATTCAGGGTTTAAGAGACGCTGAAAACGTATAATCTTTCTATATAAAGTATTAAAGAGCAACATAACTGTTGCTCTTTTTTTTGCGAAATGTTTTCCTCATCTAAAATTTTCGTTCATAACCTTCACTTCTAAAGGCTCAATAGGACAATCTTCATAAAAATTTTCAAACGTTTTATCTGTGGTGTAAGTATCGGTTAAAACTTTGTAAACCATCAATACAACAAGTGCTTGACCGATAACGGTTAGGTAAAATACCCAATTAAAAGGCAAATTCATAGCACACATTATGGTAATTGTAACCAATAAGAATGTGGTAATGATAACATAAGGGAATGGTGAATTTTTCATAACTCAAGTTTTTTATTTAAGATAATTAAAATTTGAGTCATCAAAATATGATTTAACGGATTTCTAACAGTTTTAATGAGTTTTATCAAACATTCATCTCAACAACCAAACCTTCATTGGCTCTAATATTAAAAACGGTTTGATCATCGAAAATCAGATATTGACCTTTTATACCAACTAACTTACCAGAGTACTCAATCCGCTTTTTTAGATTTAAACTTTTAGGTTTTTCAGGATATTTATCAACCGGAAACTGTAGATGTGTTTCAGAATTATTTTGAATAAAGTAATCTTGCGCTTCTGCTGGGATGTATTGACTTAAATTCTGCCTCCATTCTAATAGATCTTCATCTTTTATATCATTCTTCAACATATTTCGCCAATTCGTTTTATCGGCCACATGGTCTTTTAAAGCTACTTCTGTAATACCAGCTAAATATCTGTTAGGTACCTCAACAATTTCTATAGCTTCGTGTGCGCCTTGGTCAATCCAACGTGTTGGAACTTGACTTTTCCTTGTAACACCAACTTTTACATTACTCGAATTGGCTAAGTAAACTATATGAGGCTGTAGCTGAACTTTCTTTTCATATTCTAAATCTCTATCTTCTTGTCCCAAGTGCGCCGTACTTAACTCTGGTCGCATTATCCAGTCACCGGCTAGTGGCTTGTCAAAAAAACAGGTCTTACAGAATCCTTGTCTATATATTGGTCTATCTAATCCACAGCTTAAGCATTGATGCCCAACGAGTTTTATACCAATAGACTTATTCAATAATTGATTCATATGAATAAAATCATTTTCAAAAACTAAATAATACTGAATTGGTTCTAAAAACTCAGTTTGCATTTTAGTAAGAACTCCTGTATAAACCATAAAAGAAATTTAGTAAATTTAACTTTTCAAATTTAGAAAACTAAATCTGAAATTAAACAAAAACGACTAATTACCAAATGCCGTTTAACGTCTAAAGATAGCTAATCCATGCCAATCCCTATTGTAAACTCTATTGCTTCATGGTTTTTGAAAAAACGATTTCATCAAATTGAATTGTTTTTAAAATACCCTAACGAAGTACAGAACGAGTTACTCTTTAGCTTGCTGAAAATTGCAAAGGACACTGAGATTGGCAAACAATATGATTTTGCTTCTATAAAAACCTACAGGGAATTTAATGAACGTGTTCCTATTGTTAACTACGAAACTATTCAACCTCTCATAAGACGATCTCGTGAAGGTGAACAAAATATTTATTGGCCAAGACCTATAAAATGGTTTGCAAAATCTAGCGGAACCACTAATGCAAAAAGTAAATTCATTCCTGTAAGTATGGAATCCTTGGAAGATTGTCATTATGCGGCAAGTAAAGATTTACTATGTATGTATTTGAATAATAACGAAGATTCACAATTATTTACTGGAAAAAGTTTACGCCTTGGAGGTAGCAAAGAACTATACGAAGAAAACGGAACTGTATTTGGTGATCTCAGTGCTATTCTTATTGATAATATGCCTTTTTGGGCAGAATTCAGTAGTACTCCTAGCAGCAGAGTTTCATTAATGAGTGAATGGGAAACTAAAATGCAAGCTATTGTAGACGAGACCATAGAAGAAAATGTAACAAGTCTGGCTGGTGTACCATCTTGGATGTTGGTCCTTCTTAACAATGTTTTAGATAAAACAGGAAAGACTAATTTATTTGATATCTGGCCAAATTTAGAGGCTTACTTTCATGGAGGAGTGAGCTTTAATCCTTATGTAGATCAATACAAAGCTATTTTACCGTCTAAAAAATTTAAATATTACGAAATCTATAATGCATCTGAAGGTTTTTTCGCTATTCAAGATCAAAACTATTCTAGCGATTTATTACTGATGTTAGACTATGGTATTTTCTATGAGTTTATTCCAATGAATACATATGGAACTAATATACAAAAAGTTATTCCATTAAGTGAAGTAAAGCTCAATGTCAATTACGCTGTAGTAATAACTACTAATGCTGGCCTTTGGCGATACAAGATTGGTGATACTATTCGATTTGTAAGCTTAAGTCCACATAGAATTAAGGTTTCAGGAAGAACAAAACACCACATCAATGCCTTTGGTGAAGAGTTAATTATAGAAAATGCTGAAGAAGCTCTTAAAAAAGTCTGTAAACATACCTCATCTGAAATTGTAGATTATACAGCGGCTCCAATCTTTATGAAAGGTAAGGAAAAAGGTGCGCACGAATGGATTATAGAGTTTAAAACTCCACCAGAAAATATGTCTAATTTTGAGGAATTATTTGATGATGCGTTAAAATCTTTAAACTCAGATTATGAAGCCAAGCGTTATAACAATATGACCTTAAACAAACCTTCTATCCATAGTGCAAGACCAAACTTATTCTATGATTGGCTTAAAGAAAATGACAAGCTTGGCGGCCAACACAAAGTACCTCGCCTATCTAATTCTAGAGACTATCTAGATGCTCTATTACACTTAAATCGTAAGTAATTTCGTCGATAAAATTTGTATTCTTCTTATTATTATCGGAAAATCTTGATTCTTATCTAAGAAATATCTTTAAATTATTCGCTTAATAGAGTTCGTAGTACATTGTGATCATTAATCTAAAATCCCTCAATTATGAAATCTACACTGCACCTGCTTTTGGCAGCACTTATGTTTTGTATTTATGATACATCCTACAAAACAGATCCACTAAAAAACATTAAAGTTGATGAATTAAATAAGAGCGGCTACGTTTTTGATGTTAATGTCACTAGAATAAATTCAAAATATTCTGAAATTGCGAGTGCCGTTTTTAGAGATAAACTTGTCATTGTATCATCAAAAAAAATTGGCGCCTTAAACAATAACATAAACCCAGCTACAAACGAACCTCACACAGATTTGTTTTGCATGGATATTAAGAAGAATAGTGATTTTTCACCACCTTTATTGTTTAGTAGAATATTAAACACTAAAGCTAGTGAAGGTCAAGTAGCGTTTTCTTTAGATGGAAATACAATTTACTATACACGTAGTGAAATAGAAAACTCAAAAAATTACAAGCTATATAAAGCGACTTTAGAAAAAGATTCTTACGGTAAATGGGAGAACCATATCGAACTCGCAGTAAGTAGTAATGATTATTCTGTGGAAAATCCGCATATTTCTTCAGATGGTAAATTTCTTTATTTCTCTTCTAATATGGTTGGAGGTTTTGGCGGATTTGATCTGTATAAATCTGAAATACATGAAGATGGAAGTATTGGTAATCCAATAAATTTAGGAAGCTTTGTTAACTCATCTTTTGATGAAAAATATCCTCATACTTCAGAGAAAGGTAGAGAACTCTTTTTCTCTTCTACTGGTTTCAACAGTATAGGTGGTTATGATATTTTTATTTCTAATATGAGTAAAGGAGATTATTCTAAACCTAGAAATTTGGGATCTACTATTAATTCTATAAAAGACGAAATTGGCTTTATGATTATTAATGAAAAAACTGGTGTATTCTCATCTGATAAAAATCATGCTACTGATGGATTTAACATGTACCACTTTAAAGCTGAAGCTATTTACAGAGAATTACAAGGAGTCGTAGTTACTGCAGACGATAAAATTTTACCAAATTCTACTGTGGTTCTATTAAATAGTCAAGGAAAAGAAATAGAACGTCAAACAACAAGTGTAGACGCTTCCTATCGTTTTAAAGTTAAAGCTTTTGGAGATTACCAACTTGTAGCGGTTAGACAAGGCTTTGAAGATTATAATTTAAAATTTGATTTTGGCGAGCACACTGTAAAATCCGTATTAAGATTATCACCTAACATTACCTATAATAAAAAAAGTAAACCTTAACCTTTTATCCTAAAAAAAAGCATCAAGTTTTCGTTTAGCGATAAATTTATTGTCTTTAACTATTAAACTCTGTAAACAGAGGTCACTTCAATTGAAGTGGCTAAATTAGCCTTAAATAAATGTGCTATTTATTAAAATATATTACAAGCAATATTATATTAATCAATCCCTAACTAAAAAACCACAATTTCTAAATCAGAAATTGTGGTTTTATTTTTAAGGCGCATTTTTGTTTTTTATGATACCGCCTTTAACTTTTTCAATGTCGATTTAGACAATCTATCTTCTGCATAAGCTTTGGTGACATTTAATTTAGATTCTCCTGAACCTGGTAAATTAAACATTGCTTCTGTTAATATTTCCTCACAAAGCGAACGTAATCCACGAGCTCCAAGTTTGTATTCAATAGCTTTACCTACAATATAATTTAAAGCACCTTCAGTGATTGTTAACTCGACCTCATCCATTTTAAACAACTTTTTATATTGTTTTACAATGGCATTCTTAGGCTCAGTTAAAATAGCTCTTAAGGTATTTGCATCTAATGGATCCATATGAGTCAACACTGGTAAACGTCCTATAATTTCTGGTATTAGACCAAAGTCTTTTAAGTCTTTTGGGATGATATATTGTAAAATATTATCATCATCAACATTATCATCAGAGTTAATAGAACTATAACCAATGGCTTGCATATTTAAACGCTTAGTAATGACACGTTCTATACCATCAAATGCACCACCTGCAATAAACAGAATATGTTCGGTATTTACTTCAATGAATTTTTGATCTGGATGCTTACGACCACCTTTTGGTGGTACATTAACAACGGTTCCTTCTAATAATTTTAATAAAGCCTGTTGTACACCTTCACCAGATACATCTCTGGTAATAGAAGGATTATCACTTTTACGAGCAATTTTATCAATTTCATCAATAAATACAATACCTCTTTCAGCTTTTTCAAGATTATAGTCAGCAGCTTGTAGTAATCGTGTTAGAATACTTTCTACATCTTCACCAACATAACCTGCCTCAGTGAGTACAGTTGCATCTACAATTGCCAATGGAACGTTTAACATTCGGGCAACAGTTTTAGCCATTAAGGTTTTACCTGTACCTGTCTGCCCAACCATAATGATATTACTTTTCTGTATTTCTATATCATCATCACTTGGTGGTTGCAATAAACGCTTGTAGTGATTATATACAGCAACAGACATTACACGTTTGGTGTATTCTTGTCCTATAATATATTCATCTAAAAACGCTTTAATTTCCTTTGGTTTTCTTAGCATCAACTCTGCACTTAATTCAGAGTTACCTGTCTGCTTAGATTCTTCAATTACGATGCCATGAGCCTGCTCAATACAGCGATCACAAATATGCGCGTCGAGTCCTGCAATTAATAAATTTGTTTCTGGCTTTTTCCTTCCACAAAATGAACATTCTAATTCTTCTTTTGCCATAATTTAAATTCTAATTAGGAGTTATATAGTCGAAAGTAAAATGAATTACTTGCGTCCTAATACTTCATCAATCATTCCATAGTCTAGTGCTTCGTTAGAGGTCATCCAATAATCACGATCAGAATCTTTCTCTACCTGTTCATAGGTTTTACCTGAATGACTAGAAATAATATCATATAATTCTTTCTTTATTTTTAATGTTTCACGTACTGCAATCTCCATATCAGAAACCTGTCCTTGTGTACCACTCATTGGTTGGTGAATCATGACACGAGAGTGCTTTAATGCAGAACGCTTTCCTTTTTCACCTGCACATAATAATACAGCTGCCATAGAAGCTGCAATACCAGTACAAATTGTTGCAACATCTGGTTTTATAAACTGCATTGTATCATAAATACCTAAACCTGCATAAACTGATCCTCCCGGTGAATTAATATAAATTTGAACATCTTTAGATGCATCAGTACTTTGTAAAAACAGTAATTGTGCCTGAATGATGTTCGCAACCTGATCGTTCACACCAGTACCTAAAAAGATAATACGATCCATCATTAAACGAGAAAACACATCAAAAACTGCAATATTCATCTGACGTTCTTCAATGATATTTGGCGTTAAGTTAGTTGGATACATACTCTCAATAATCTTACTGTAGTAATTACTATTGATGCCTTGATCTTTTATCGCGAATTTTTCAAATTCTTTACCGTAATCCATATATTTTAATTTGTTTTTTGATTTAAAAAAAAAGCGTAAAACTTGTCAGTTCTACGCCCTAAAGATACTAATATTTTAATATACTATTTAACTGTAGAATTCTTTAACAAAATCATCATAAGTGATTTCTTTTGTCTTAAGATTTGCTTCAGTCTTGTATAAGTTTAATAATTTCTGACTCATTAACTGTTCAGAAAGACGTTTTACCTCTTCTTGGTTAGATAATATGCGCGCCGCAATATCTTCTAATTCTTTTTCTGATGGATTAGTTTGACCAAACTGAGCCATCTGTCCTTTGATCATTTCCATAGAAAAAGCCTTCATTTCTTCAAACTGAACTTGAAGATTATGTTCTGTGATTAATTTCCCTTCAATTAACTGATAACGCATGCTTTTTTCAGACTTTTCATATTCCTCTTTAGCCTGTTCTTCACTCATTTCTTCTTCACCTGCGGTTTGCATCCATTTTTGCAAGAAACTAGCTGGTAAATCAAATTTTGTGTTTTCAACTAAATACTCAGTTACATCATTTAATAATTTCTGATCACCTTGTTGTGTAAACTGCTTTTCAGAATCTTCTTTGATTTTTGCCTTTAACTCAGTTACTGAAGTTACTGCTTTAGGTCCAAAAAGTTTATCAAAAAGTTCTTGATCTAAATCTGCTAACTCACGTTCATTGATTTCAGATACTTCAAAGTTGACATTTACTGCTAAACCATGAGCCTCATCATGTGAGACTTTTAAAAAGGTCATTAAATCATGATCATCATTAAACAATCCTTTGGTCTTAAGTTCAATCACATCACCAACTTTAGCACCAATAAATTTCTTAGGATTTGTTTTCCCTTTTAATTTATCTAAAGTTATTGTAGCCACATTCTCAATACCTTTTTCGTCATTGGTAAATTTCCCTGTGATTTCAGAATCTTTTGTTATTTCTGTCTGAGATACAATTTTACCATATTGCTTTTGGATATGCTTAATTTGATCGTTAATCATTTTGTCGTCAGCGACGATATTATAATGTGTAATTGCTTTTTTTCCTTTTAGCTTCACATCAAATTCTGGTGCAAGACCTAATTCAAACTCAAATGAAAAGGCATCTGCATCCCAATCTAAATCATCTTGTGCTTTTGGTAAAGGATTACCTAAAACATCTAGTTTTTCTTCTACTAAATATTTACCAAGGGCATCTTGAAGTAATTTGTTTACCTCATCAACCAATACAGCTTTACCATATTGCTTTTTCACCATTCCCATCGGCACATGGCCTTTTCTAAAACCAGGAATGTTAGCAGACTTGCGGTAATCAGTTAAGATTTTCTCTACTTTATCGCTATAATCTTCCTTAGCGATATCAACTTTCACAACTGCATTTAATGCATCGATGTTTTCTCTTGTAATATTCATTATTATTGTAACTAAAATTGGGCTGCAAAAATACAATTTTTTTCACAACCCAACAATAGTTTAACGCTTTGATTTTATGTTACTTTTTATCCTTTTTTAAGAACGAATATAATAATGATTGTAAGACACATAAAAGCACACTAAAAAGTACAGCTGTCCATATACCATCCACCCCAAAACCATCAATAAGTTTATCTGCTAATAGAATAATAAATGCGTTGATAACAAAGAGAAATAAACCTAGTGTAAGAATCGTAACAGGTAGAGTGAGTATTACTAAAATTGGTTTAACCAATACATTTAGTATCGATAATACAACAGCAACAATTAGTGAGGTCAAATAATTATCTACATAGACTCCGTTTAATACTTCAGCAAGTACAAAAACTGCTATGGCATTTAGTAAAAGTTTGATTATAAGATTCATGATTCTTTGTTTGTATTTAAAACACAAAATTCATTACAGCCGCATAAAAGTCCTTAGGATTTTCAGCATGCAACCAATGACCAGCATTAGATATTGTTATAATTCTAGAATTTGCAAAGTGTCTTTGAATAATTGCTTCGTCAGCTTCACCAATATATTCCGATCGGTCTCCTCGCAAAAACAATGTATCTCCTTTAAAAATTGAATGGATAGGCAATGCTTCACCGACCTCTGAAACGTTTTCCTTTAAAACGCCTAAATTGATTCGTAAGCCTAATTGCCCTTTTTCGACCCAGTACAAATTTTTAAGTAAAAACATTCTGACTCCTTCTTCATGTACAAATTGACTTAGTTCTTTATCTGCTTCTCCTCTAGTTTTAATTTTAGAAAAATCTAAACTACTCAGTCCTTCTAAAATAGCATCATGATGTACTGGATAATAACGAGGAGAAATATCTGCAACAATGAGTTTATTGACGAGATCAGGATATTTAGTTGCAAATAACATGGCCGTCTTTCCTCCCATAGAATGTCCTAGTAAAACAATATCAGTTAAATTATTAGCTACACAATATTGATTTAAATCTTCAGCCATAAGTTCATAATCAAAATCGTCAGAATGGAAACTACGTCCATGATTACGTTGATCAACTAAGTGAACTTCAAAATTAGCCTCAGCAAATCGCTTTGCTAAAGTTTTCCAGTTATCTCCCATTCCTAAAAAACCATGAAGAATAATAAAGGGAGTGCCTTCACCTATAATATTTGAGTGTAACATCATTTTAGCTTATCTAAATACTTATTAATAACATTTTCAACCCCCATATACAAACTCTCAGCAACAAGTGCATGTCCGATTGAGACTTCTAACAAACCTGTAATATTTTCTTTAAAAAATTGGATATTCTCTAAAGACAAATCATGCCCTGCATTGACCCCTAGTTGTATAGCATTTGCCAAACCAGCACATTCCATATAAGGATTTATGGCCTCTTTATTACCTATACTATATTGATGCGCAAAGGCTTCAGTGTATAATTCTATTCGGTCCGTTCCTGTAGCTTTAGCACCTTCGATTTGGTGCAAATCTGGATCTACAAAAATTGATGTCCTAATACCATTATTTTTAAACTCTTTAATTACTTCAACTAAAAAATCTTTGTGTTTTAAAGTATCCCAACCTGCATTAGAAGTTATTGCGTCAACAGCATCTGGGACTAAGGTCACCTGCGTTGGTTTTACCTCTAAAACCATATCGACAAACTTTGGAATTGGATTACCTTCTATATTATACTCGGTATAAACTACTGGTTTTAAATCATAGGCGTCTTTATAACGAATGTGGCGCTCATCTGGTCTTGGGTGAATAGTGATGCCTTCTGCACCAAATTCCTGAACATCTTTTGCGAATTGCACAACATTTGGCATATCTCCTCCTCTGCTATTTCTTAAGGTTGCAATCTTGTTTATATTAACGCTAAGTTTGGTCATATCAATAGGTTTTGAATCACAAAAATACAAACATGGGAACGCTTTTTGTGGTTATTTTTGATTAATTTGCAACATATTTAACGCTTAGCTATGCAACTACAAGATTTTGTGATTAATGATATAAAACCAGTCAGTTTTACTGATAAAATAGGTGATTTACAAATGCTATTTAATCAGCTCACTTATTCTCATATCCCGATTCAGAAGGATGGAATCTATCAAGGTTGTATTTCTGAAACCGACGTCCACTGTTTTGAAAGTGCTAAGTTGGTAAGCGATTGTAATTATGCTATTGAAGGGTTTTTTGTTAGACCAACCACAAATTGGTTAGATGTGCTTGAAGCATTTGCTCAAAACGATTCCAATATAATGCCAGTACTAGACCATAATAATAAATACCTTGGTTATTATGAGCTTAATGATATTATACATCTATTTAACGAAACACCTTTTTTCTCTGAACCTGGAGGTATCTTAATTGTAGAAAAAGGATTAAATGATTATTCTTTTAGTGAAATTAGCCAAATTGTAGAATCTAATGATGCTAAACTTTTAGGTGCGTTTATTTCTAAAATGGATGGTGATTTAGTTAGAATTACTATAAAAATTGGTAACAGTAGTCTTAATGAAATTATTCAAACCTTTAGACGCTATAGCTATAATATTGTGTCCGGTCATGAAGACGACTCTTATATAGAAAGCTTAAAATCACGTTCTCAATATCTTGATAAATACCTAAATATGTAATAATGAAAATAGCGATTTATGGACAAAATTACGTTAAGGATAACACTCAAAAAGTAGTAGAAAAACTCTTAGATTTTTTATTAAAGAAAGAGTCAACTGTTTATTTTGAGCAAAATTTTATTAAGACTCAAAAATCTACTATCCAAAATAGTTCATCAGTTAAAACTTTTAATACTCTAGATGATAGTTTTGATTTATTGATTAGTGTCGGAGGTGACGGAACAATTTTAAGAGCTATTACCTATGTTAGAAATTTAGGTATTCCTATAGTTGGAATTAACACAGGTAGATTAGGGTTTTTAGCTACCATACAAACTGATGAGATTGAAACTGCACTGTCAGAGATTTTTAACGGGGAGTATAAAATTTCTGAACGCACTCTAGTTCGAGTCACAACCAATCCAAAAAACAAAGATATCGAAGAAACCAATTTTGCGCTTAACGAAATTGCCATAAGCAGAAAGAATACGACATCCATGATAACTGTTGAAACTCATCTCAATGATGAGTATTTAACATCTTATTGGGCAGATGGACTCATTTTATCTACAGCAACGGGGTCCACCGGTTATTCTCTAAGTTGCGGAGGGCCAGTAATTACACCAGATGCCAATAATTTTGTATTGACACCAATTGCACCACATAATCTTAGTGCTCGTCCTTTAATTATTCCAGATAATACAAAAGTAACTCTAAAGGTAAATGGACGTGAAGATCAATTTTTGATATCTCTAGATTCTAGAATTGCAACCTTACCCAATACAACTATTGTAACTGTAGAAAAAGCAGATTTCGCTATTAAAATGGTAGAGCGATTAGACGAAACTTTTTTAGATACGCTTAGAAAAAAATTACTCTGGGGCGAAGATCGTCGTAACTAAGGGCAAATTATACAATAAATACCCTCAAATTCTGTTTATCTGTAATACCAATTTGTTTCAAATTATTGAACACAAATCTTAATTACTATATTTGCAAACTCTTAAAAATTTATGAGGTACTTAATCCTAATTTTAGTTGGACTTTTTCTAAGTAAAAATGCTGATGCTCAAATCTATGAAGTTGGCGTATTTGTTGGTGGAAGTAATTTTATCGGTGATGTTGGTGCAACTAATTACATTTCGCCAAACCAAGTGGCATTTGGCGCTATTGCAAAATGGAATAGAAGTGCCAGACACTCTTTTAGAGCCTCTGTTATTTTTAGTGATTTAAAAGGAGTTGATGCAAAATCTGATGACCCAAGACGCGTAGAAAGAGATTATAGCTTTGACTCTCGCATAATAGAAATGTCATTTGGAATGGAATTTACTTTTTTAGAGTTTGATCTTCACACAACTGGTATTAAAGGAACTCCTTATCTATATACGGGCTTTACAATTACTAATCACGACGACTACTATTTTACATCTTCCGGTGAATTTACATATGAAAATTCTTTTAGTTGGGCCTATGGTATCCCAATGGTTTTAGGTTATAAAACAAATATATCTAATCACCTCGTTTTAGCTGCAGAAATAGGAGCTAGATACACATTTTCTGATAGTTTAGATGGTAGTATCCCAGACGCAGAATTTAGAGAACAATTTAGTTTTGGAAATACTAATAGTAATGATTGGTATGTGTTTTCAGGAATTACATTAACTTACACCTTTGGAAGAAGGCCTTGCTATTGCAATTTTTAAATGAGTTTAAAAGAACAGATAAACAAAGAAAAGCTTCCCAACCATGTAGCAATTATTATGGATGGTAATGGGCGTTGGGCAAAACAACAAGGTTTTTTGCGCGTTATTGGACACGAAAACGGAACAAAAGCGGTAAGGCAAACCGTTGAAGCTTCAGCAGAGCTGGGTATTAAAAACTTGACACTCTATGCTTTTTCTACAGAAAACTGGAATAGACCTAAACTTGAAGTACAAACTTTAATGAAACTCTTAGTAAAGTCATTAAAAAAAGAGATAAAGACCTTACAAGACAATAACATAAAACTTGCTGCTATTGGATGCTTAAATGATCTACCTAAAAAAGCTCATCAAGAACTTTTAGATGTCATAGAAAAGACAAAAAACAATACGAATATGACATTAACCTTAGCCTTAAGCTATGGATCTCGTGAAGAAATTGTTAATGTTATTAAAGAATTATCACTTAAAGTTAAAAATAATATAATTTCTGTTGAAAGTATTGATGAATCCATTATAAATAAGCATCTTTACACGCAAAATTTACCAGATGTTGACCTGCTTATTCGCACAAGCGGAGAACAACGCATTAGTAACTTTTTGCTTTGGCAAATTGCCTATGCAGAATTATATTTTACAGATATTTTATGGCCAGATTTCAAAAAAGAAAATCTATATGAGGCGCTTATAAATTATCAAAACAGAGAACGAAGATTTGGAAAAACAAGCGAACAACTCACCTAATACTACAGTATTGAAGTCATTTATTACACTAATTTTTACTGTATTTCTTTTTACAATTTCACTTAAAGGTAACGCTCAAGTAGAAGGTGGTGAAAAATATACTATTAAAGATATTACTGTAACAGGTAACACTAATTTTAGTACACAAACTATTATTGCCTATTCTGGGCTAAGAAAGGATGAAGAAATACAAATTGGTGGCGAAAAAATCGCTAATGCAGTAAAAAAATTATGGAAATCTAATTTATTTAGCAGTATAGATATCTATGTTACTAATATTGATGGAAACACTGCGGATTTAGAAATTAAACTTATTGATTTACCAGAATTAAAAGACCTTACCATTGAAGGTGTTAAAAAAGGTAAAAAAGAAGAAATTGTTAATGAGAACAAGCTTCAATCAGGACAGAAAGTTACAGAAAATCTTATTGCAACAACAAAGAACTACCTAACAAACAAATATAAAAAGAAAGGGTTCTTAAATACTAAAGTAAATATCACTACTTCTCAGGTTATAGATTCTGTTGAAAAAGAGCGTGTAGATATGCGTATTGCAATAGATAAAGGAGAGAAAGTAAAAATTAAAGCAATCAATTTTGAAGGTAACGAAAAGATAAAGAGTAAAAAGCTTCGTAAGGCGATGAAGAATACGAAGAAGAAAAGCCTTAGTCCATTAAGAGTTTTAAAACGTTCAAAATATATAGAAGAAGACTTTAGAACAGATTTAGTTGGTATTGTAGATTATTATAAAGAAAATGGCTATAGAGATGCCAGAATTATTTCTGATTCTATTAGTTATCTCGATGAAAAAACTATAGATCTTCATATCAAAGTAGAAGAAGGAGAAAAATACACCTTCGGAAAAATAGCCTTTGTAGGTAATTCGGTTTATTCAGACCAAACTTTAGCAGCAGTTTTAGGCATAAAAGAAGGCGATACATATAATGGTGTTGAACTTAGAGAACGCATAGCAGATGAGAGCAATCCAGATGCTAGTGATCTCACAAATTTATATCAGAACTATGGTTATATGTTCTCTACTATAAACCCTGTTGAAGTTAGTGCTGAAGGTAATGTTATTGATATGGAAATTCGTATTTCAGAAGGTAAACCAGCATATTACAATAATGTAACTATAATAGGTAACGATGTTACAAATGACCACGTTATATATAGAGAAATTAGAACACGTCCAGGTGAGCTTTATCGTAAATCCGATATTATAAGAACCATGAGAGAACTTGGGCAACTTGGTTTCTTTGATGCACAACAATTAACACCAAATATCAAAAATCCGAATCCAGTTGATGGAACTTTAGATATAGAATATGAGGTTGTAGAACAAGGGTCTAGCCAAATACAATTACAAGGTGGCTATGGTGGAGGTGGTTTTATTGGTACCTTAGGATTATCTTTTAATAATTTTGCGATAAAGGATATTTTCAAAAAAGAAGCCTACAAACCTGTACCAAGGGGAGATGGACAAAGCTTAGCATTAAGGCTTCAAGCAAGTCAGTTTTTTCAGACCTATAGCTTCTCATTTAGTGAACCGTGGCTAGGTGGTAAAAAGCCTTATCAATTATCGACCTCACTTTCCCACTCAAAACAGTTTTTATTTAATCCGGCGACTCGTAGACCAGATAAAAGTAGAAGTTTTAATATTACCGGTTTAACTCTTGGTTTATCTACCAGACTTACAGAACCAGATGATTTCTTTATATTATCACAAGCAATTAGTTATCAACATTACGCTCTTAACAATTATAACACAGGTTTATTCACCTTTGGTGATGGAACATCAAACAACCTATCATACACTATAGGTTTGAGTAGAAATAACCTAACGATAGATCCGATTTTCCCAACTGGAGGTTCTAGTTTTACTGCTTCTGCTAAATTCTCATTTCCTTACTCGTTGGTGAATGGTGTAGATTACACAGCTTTAAAAGAAGAACGTGACGAATTAGATCCAACAGATCCTGATGATTTTGCACGTATTGGAGAAATCGATCAAGAACGATTTAATTGGCTAGAATTTTATAAAATAAAATTTAAAGGGGAATGGTACACTTCTCTTGCTAAATTTGGAAAAAACGATTTAGTTTTAAGACCGAGTGTTGAATTCGGATTCCTTGGAGCTTATAACAATGATAGAGGTATTATTCCTTTTGAGCGGTTTTTTGTTGGTGGTGATGGTTTAGGTAATTTTGCTTTAGATGGTAGAGAAGTTATACAATTACGTGGTTACCCTAATCAATCGCTTTCAACTACAGATGGCGGTTCTATTTATAACAAGTTCTCTTTAGAGTTGCGCTATCCTATTACTTTAGGTGCTCAAGCAAAAATCTATGCATTATCGTTTTTAGAAGCCGGTCAATCTGTAAATAGCTTTAGAAATTTTGACCCATTTAATCTCAAAAGATCTGCAGGTTTTGGTTTAAGAATTTTTATGCCAGCCTTTGGTTTGCTTGGTATAGACTTTGGACATGCTTTTGATAAATTACCTGATGGATCGTCTCCAAAAAAATGGGAAACTCACTTCATAATCGGACAACAATTTTAAGTTTGGCACGATATTTTCTAATAGTTAATCGAGTATTTCATCATGGTGCTAAAATTTTTAAGAATATATTTCGTTAAATTTGAAGCAAAGTAATACTAAAACGACAAACTTTGGTTTTACCAACATAGGTCTCAAATAACAAAACACATTAATGATGAAATATAAAGTTCTTTTTTTACTGGCAATAATAAGTCTTATGAGCTTTAGTGCAAATGCACAACGAGGTGTTAGAATAGGTTATATTGATACGGAATACATTTTACAAAATGTACCAGAGTACCAAGAAGCTTCAACGCAACTTGATAAAAAAGTTCTACAATGGAAGACTGAAATTGAAACAAAATTAAATGCTATTGAGCAAAAGAAAAAGGAACTTGATAATGAAAGGGTACTCTTAACAAAAGAACTATATGATGAACGTTTTGAAGATATTTCGTTTGAAGAAGCTGAAATTTTAGACTATCAGCAAAAGCGTTTTGGACCCAATGGAGATTTGATGATTCAAAAGCGTCAACTTATTGAACCAATACAAGATCAAATTTTTGCAGCAGTCCAAGAAATTGCTGAGACTAAAAAATATGACTTTGTATTCGATAAATCTGCAGATGTTGTTATGTTATATTCAGCAGAACGATATGATATGAGTGAGCAAGTCTTGCGAACCATTACTAGGACATCTAGGAGAACACAGGCTAAAAATAAAAAAGAGCGTAAAGCGCTAGAAGATGAAGAGGTTGTTCCTGTAGTAAGTCAAGAAAAAGATGATCGTCAAAAAGCATTAGAAGAAAGAAAAGCAACTAGAGAAGCAGACTTAGCAGCAAAGCGAGCGGAGCGCGAAAAAGCAGCAGAAGCTAGAAAAATACAGCAAGATTCTGTAAGAGCTGCTAAAAAACAAGAAGCTCTTGAGCGTCGCCAAAAGGCTATAGATGCTCGTAATAATAGGAATTCTAAAACTGATGATAAAGCAAAACCAGCAGTTAAAGATTCAACAACAATTAAAAAATCTATCGTAAAAACAGATAGTACAAAAGCAAAAGGTGCTGTTAAAAAAGATTCGACAAGTACTAAAAAAGTTAAGACAGCGGCTGAAATTTTAGAAGAAAAACGCTTAAAAAAAGTAAAAGAAAGAGAAGCTCGTAAAAAAGCATTAGAAGAAAGAAAAAAGAAAATTATAGAAGAACGTAAAAAAGCACGTGAAGAACGTGAAAAGCAAATAAAAAAGAATGATTCTATAGCAAAAGCTAAGAAAAAAGAAAACAATAAATAATAAATAATAATTTATAACACACAAATACAATTTAGAAACAATGAAATCAAAGATTCACAAACTCACTAGAACAAATAAATTTGACGTGAGTAAACATTTAAAAACTTTACTATTCGCAACGGTACTTTTTGTAGGAGCTACTAGCTTTACATCTGCCCAAAGTAAAATTGCTCATATTAATAAGCAAGAGCTAATTAAAGCTATGCCTGCATACACTCAAGCTCAAGCAGAAATTGATAAGCTTAGTCAAACTTACCAAGCAACAATACAAGAATCTCTTAAGGAGCTGGACACAAAGTTAAAGCAATACAATGCTGAAGCCGAAGGACAAACTCAAGAGGAAAACCAAAAACGTATGCAAGAAGTTGAAGGTATGAAGCAAAGTTTAGGTCAATACCAGCAGCAAGCGCAAAAAGATTTACAAGAAAAAGAGTATAATCTACTTCAGCCTATCGTTGAAGACGCAGATAATGCAATTAAAGCAGTAGCTACGGCACAGGGTTTTCAATATGTAGTGGATTCTGCAATGCTAATTGTAGCGGATGGAAAAGACCTTATGGCAGATGTTAAAAAACACTTGAATATATAAGTACTACTAAAATATACAGTTAAAAAGTCGCTTAGAATTAAGCGACTTTTTATTTTTGTGATAATGAGTAATAAACCTATTGGCATATTCGATTCTGGTATTGGTGGTACGTCTATCTTTAAAGAGATTCATGCACTTTTACCAAATGAAAACTGCATCTATTTAGCAGATAGCAAAAATGCTCCTTATGGTAATAAATCTGAAGAAAACATTCTTCATCTCAGTATAAAAAACGCAGAATATCTTTTAAATAAAGGCTGTAAAATTATTGTTGTTGCTTGTAATACTGCAACTACTAATGCGATTTCTTATTTAAGAGCTAATTACGATGTCCCTTTTATTGGTATAGAACCAGCTATAAAACCCGCAGCTTTAAACACGCAATCTAAAACCGTCGGTATTTTAGCAACCAAAGGTACATTGAGCAGTCAATTATTTCATAAAACTACAGATTTATATGCCAGTGGGATAAAAGTAATTGAGCAGGTAGGTGAAGGTATTGTACCACTTATTGAAACAGGTAAATTAGATTCTGACGAAATGAACGTATTATTAAAAACCTATTTAGAACCTATGTTAAAACAAAACATAGACTACTTGGTTTTAGGTTGTACGCATTATCCTTATCTCATTCCGATGCTTACTAAAATGCTTCCAGACCATGTAAAAATTATCGATTCTGGTTTAGCAGTTGCTAAACAAACTCAGGCTGTTTTATCGCGTCAGAATCTATTGAACAGTTCTAAGGATAAACCAACTGTAAATTTATTTTCTAATGGAGATATAAGCGTATTGAATTCAGTTTTAAAAAATGAATTTAATGTTTCTCATTTAGATTTTTAGTAAGGTTTTATATTTAACCTAAGCCCATAAAGCATGAAACTAATTTTCGTATACAATGCCAATTCAGGGAAATTAAATGCCATATTTGATGCTGGGCATAAATTACTTAGTCCTTCAACTTATAAATGTAGTTTATGTGCGTTAACCTACGATACATTTACTGAAAATGAAACTTGGAAAGGTTTCAGAAAAGAAAGTGACTTAATAATGGAGTTTTTCCATAAGGATGAGTTTGAAAGGACTTTTCCTAATGTGAACATGATTTATCCCGCAATTCTTAAACTTGAAGGCAACCAACTTACAATGGTTTTGAATAATGAGATTTTGAATGACATTCCCGACGTTGAAGCATTAATAGAAAAGCTAAAATCTAGTCTTTAAACCAACTTGAATATTTCACATAATTATCAGCAATTCTATTAATCTCTCCAGAAATTAATTCTTTGCTAATATCCTTTACTTTTTTTGCTGGTACACCTGCATAAATACTACCAGATTCTACAATAGTGTTTTTAGTTACCACAGCACCTGCTGCTATAATACTATTACTTTCTATTACGCAATCGTCCATTACAATGCTTCCCATACCAATGAGTACATTATCCTCAATAGTACAACCATGTACAATAGCATTATGTCCTATAGAGACATTGTTACCAATCGTTGTTGGCGATTTTTGGTAAGTCGCATGGATCACCGCACCATCTTGTATATTCACCTTATTTCCCATTTTTATAAAATGCACATCACCTCTAATGACAGCATTAAACCAAATACTGCATTGAGTGCCCATTGTTACTTCTCCTACTATGGTTGCATTTTCTGCCACATAGCAATCTTCTGGTATCTGTGGATGTTTTCCTTTTACTGGTTTTATTATTGGCATAATCTATTCCTTTGAAAAAAGGAATCTCATCAATCTCAAATTGAGATTCCTCACGTAACTATTATTTCTCGCTTTGCTCGAATTCTTTAATTCAGAGCTAATACAAATTTATCGATTCCTTTTATGAGATTCCTTCCTAACGCAGGAATTTGTTACTTAAAATAAGATAATAAATCAGACTTCTTAGAGGCGGAAACCATTATCTCTTTTCCATTGCTTAATACCACACTTCCACCTTTACCTTTTACGTATTTTACTATTTCATTAACGTTCACCAAATAGCTTTTATGTACTCTTGCAAAATTAGCATCTTTTAAGCTCTCCTCTATATACTTTAATGTTTTGCTTACGAGTTTCTTTTTGTTAGTGTTAAGGAAGATTTCTGTGTAGTTGTCGTCAGCCTTACAATACATAATATCATCCGTTTCTATAACCTCAAAACCATCTTGTTGTGGTATTGTGATTTTACCATTTACTGAATTTGTCTTAGGTACTAAAACCTGATCTTGTAATGCATCTTCTTTAGTCCTAATTTCTGTAACATAATCCACAGCTTTAATTAGCTCATCTATAGAAATAGGTTTCATTAAATAATAAGAAGCATGAGCATTTAAAGCTTCAATTGCATAATGATTATATGCAGTTACAAAAATAGTTTCAAAATTTATATCACCTACTTTATCTAATAAATCAAAGGCATTACCATAAGGCATTTCTACATCTAGAAACACAACGTCTAAATCATTATGTCTTATTAATACGAGTGCTTCATCTACATTAGCCGCTTCGCCTAAAATTGAAATATTTGGGCAATACTTAGTGAGATAATTTCTGAGAATCTCTCTACTCGTCTCTTCGTCTTCTACTATGATGGCGTTTAATTTCATACTTTTTTTATTTGAGGCCAGAAGCTGTAAGTTGAAAGTAACTTCATACTTCGTGCTTCCAACTTATTTAATCCTTTTTTAAAGTCACAGCTACTTTTGTCCCAACATCTTTTAAATCCTGAAAATCTTCTATCGTCACATCGACTTTGTCTTTATACATTTCATTTAAAATAGCGACACGTTTTTTAATGTTGTTCATGCCTTTAGAATTTTGCTTTTTCTGATTGTTGGTTTTTAAGGCTTTTGAACGTTCTCTACCAATACCATCATCTGAAATAGTAATAGTAATTTCATCTTTTGCTTTTGGCTTTATGGCAATATTAAGATGTCCTTTTTCGGTTTTATAACGTAGACCATGCCATACAGCATTTTCTATGTAAGGCTGCAGTAGCATTGGTGGAATCTGAAATTCTTCAACATCAATAGTTTCATCTACTTCTATTGAATAATCGAACTTATCTTGGAATCTAAAATGCTCTAGTTTAGTGTATAAATCTAATAATTCTATTTCTTTTTCTAACGGGATAAAATCCTCTTCACTATTTTCTAAAACCGAACGCATTAAATGTGAAAAATCAGATAAATACTTATTCGCAGTACGCTCATCATTTGAAGCTATAAAACTATTTACAGAATTTAAAGCGTTAAAAATAAAGTGTGGATTCATCTGGCTTCGCAACGATTTTAAAGCCAGCAAATTATTAGCTAGTTTTTGCTGTTTTATATATTTAAACATAAAATAAGCCGTAACCAATAGCAAGATTACACCACCAATAAGCGAATAGATAATCAATTGTTGACTCTTATTACGCTCTTGAGTCAATTCATATTTACTCTTAGACAATGCTCTATCGCTCTCTAAAGACGTGATTCTATTTTTTTGTTCGGCTATATTTCTGCTAAAAAGTGCGACCCTTGAAATTTCTTGCTCTTTTTTAGCATATAATTCATCAACTACAATTTTATAATTATCCATCATAGCAATTCCTTCATCCGTCTCACCTGTTTTTATTAGTGCCTCTGACAGTCTTCTTGTAGCATCTTTTTTTACTACTAGATCTTCCTTTTCATCCGCTTCTTTTCTACTTTCTTCTAAGTACGGTATGGCATCAGCATAATTATTTTGCAAAATAAGTGCATTACCTATCTTGTAATTCTGCTTTTGAGAAGTTATCGGGCTTTCGTTTGGTATAATTGAATCTTTCTCAATATCCTTTATCCCTTCAATGGCTTGCTTTCTCAATACAATTTCTTCCTCATAATCTTGATTATCACTATTGAATTCAGCAACTTCAATTTGTTCTTCAACTGCACGTTTTTTATTTTCTTTTGCGGCTAGGTTAAGTGAATTACTGTAATAGGTCTTAGCCTTAGCTTTTTCACCTTTTTCATTATAAGCCTTCGCTATTTTAGAATTTAAGTCCGTTACTTTTGGCGCTATTAAATATTTTTGAGCCACTTCTAGGCCTTCTTCGTAAAATGAAATTGCTTTGGGTATGTTTTTAATTTTTAAATACGCATCACCAATCCCTTCACATAGAACTGTTTTCTCATAATTGGTTAACTTTTTCTCATTAAGGCTTTCATATGTAGAGATACTCATTTGAAAATCTCCGTCGTTGAAATATGCTTTTGCTAGTTTTAAATTTGCCGAAGCTGTTTTAGCATTCTGAAGACTAATTTTATACTCCGAAATTGCCAAATCGTACTGTTTCCAATGTGCATAAATATCACCCAACAACTCACGAGCCTCTGCTCTCTGTTTGGAACTAATATCTACATCTAGTGCATCACCAATAAATTTTATACTTTTTTCGGCATCATTTTTTAGATAAGTATCAGCCGAATCAATCATCTGATTAAATCGCTTGGTGGCTGCATAGCTCTTAGATTTTCTCGAACTCCAAGTATCATCATCTGACCGCACCTTTATCGTAATACGCTCCGTATTCTCTATAGTATGAAATATGGTTTCAAAATCCTTATGTCTTATAATTAGCTCATCTCCAATCTTTGCATTCACATTAAAATTACCATTAATATCTGTGGTGGTATATCTTCCACCATTTATTAGAATTTCTACACCTCTATAGGGTTCTCGTGACTCCTCATCATAAACAGAACCTCTAAGATTGAATATTTTATCCCTCTCTGATTTTACTCTTTCGTTTGTCTGTCCAAAAACAAAACTACCGAGCAATAGAAAAAGTAGTGTAATACTATATGTTTTGAATGTTTTCACCAATGTGATTTATTTATTGGAATAAACTTACATACTTTATTTGGTTTCAAAAAATGGCCTATCTAGAATTTGACCTTTTTCACTATTAAAAAGCCATCATCACTAAATATATAATCCGCTTCGCTCATTCAAAACGGCACTTTACTCATTACGGTTTTTTCTTAAAGTTTTTTCAACTGAGCTTTACAGCATATACTAATAACTAAAATTATGAAAACAATAAAGATCATTCCAATCTTAACAATTCTAATATTGTCAATGAGTTTTGGATGTGCACAAGAAACCGAAGAATTAACTATAGAAAAAGTAGATTATGTCGGTTTTGCAGAACTTAGTGATAGCTTAATAGCTTATAGAGAAAAGCGATTAATAGACGAAAACACATTCAATACATATAGAAAAGATACTAAAACTATAATTCTCGATACAAGATCTAAAAAAGCTTTTGATGAGATTCATATTAAAGGAGCTGTCCATTTAAACTTTTCAGATTTTACTGAAGAAAAGTTGAAAACAGTCATACCAGATAACACAACACGAATTCTAATTTATTGCAACAATAATTTTGATAGTAAAAAACCTTCGTTATTGGATAAATCCTTTCGATTAGCATTAAACATTCCAACATTCATAAATCTGTATGGTTATGGATATAAAAATATTTATGAATTAGAAGGCTATCTCAAAGAAGAGGAAACAAAAATTCCATTAGAAGTAAAAACAGAAAAATAAACACACATGAAAACACAATTTAAACCACTAGTAATTGCATTGAGTCTAGCGACACTAACATCGTGCAATGCTAATTCAAAATCGAATCAGCAAGATTTAGCAGTTGTAGAAACTGTAATAGAAACAAATTCTAAATCCGATAAACCTGAAATTAAAGTTGCATTATTATTAGACACAAGTAATAGTATGGATGGTTTGATAGATCAAGCCAAAGCACAATTATGGCAAGTTGTAAATGAATTGTCTTATGCTAAATGTGAAGATGAAAGCCCGAATCTAAAAATTGCCCTATACGAATATGGCAATGACAATCTTAATGCCGACGAAGGCTATTTAAGACAAGTCACTACCTTTAGTGATGATTTAGATGAAATTTCAAAGTCATTATTCTCACTCACCACAAATGGAGGAAATGAATACTGTGGAAAAGTAATTACAACAGCTTTAAACCAATTAGATTGGGGAAAAGATAAAGATGATTTAAAGCTAATTTTTATAGCAGGAAACGAACCTTACACACAAGGAACTGTAAGTTACAAGGAGGCATCAAAACTAGCACATCAAAATGATGTTACAGTAAATACTATATTTTGCGGTGATTATAATCAAGGAATTTCTAGCTACTGGAAAGATGGTGCAGACCTAACACACGGAAATTATATGGCTATTAATCATAATCAAGCCACTGTGCATGTTGCTTCCCCTTATGATGATAAAATTTTAGAATTGAATGAAAAATTGAATAGAACTTATGTTGCCTATGGAAAAAAGGGAAGAGCTAAAATGGAAATGCAAGCAGAGCAAGATTCTAACGCCATGAGTTATAGCAAAGCAAATGCAGTTGGTAGAACGGTTAGTAAAAGTTCTCGTTTATATAAGAATAGTTCTTGGGATTTAGTAGATGCGGAAAAAGAAGATGATTTCTCTTATGAAGAATTGAAAGAAGATCAGCTTCCTAAAGAATTAAAAGGAAAATCTAAATCTGAAATCAAAGCTTATGTTGAGAAGAAACGCAAAGAACGCGAAACGCTTCAAGGTGAAATTGCAGAGCTTAACATTAAACGTCGAGATTTTATTTCAAACAAAACTAAAGATTCAGAAAATGGATTAGAAAGTGCTTTGATAAAAGCGATAAAATCACAAGCTGAACAGAAGAACTATAAGTGGAATAAATCCTAAAAATAAAAAAGGCTCTATTTTCATTGAGCCTTTTTTATTAGTTTATTGCAGGACAATTACATTCGTATTTCTCTCTTCTACAATTAAAATTGTAACCCAATGTTATCTGATGAAAACCTCCTGTATTAAAGTTCACTGTATTTGCTTGGTAAGAATAGGTATACGCAAAAACAAAATTATTATAATCGACACCTAAAAAAGGAGTTATATACTGTAATTTTTGGCTACTAATACTAGAACCATCTAGAAATTCTGCTCCATCTAAACTACGTCTATACGATAATCCTCCCCAAACTTTACCAAAATCCATTTCACGATAGACCTTTATATTCGCATCTATTGAAGATTCCTCAGTTGCATCTCTGTACATGTACATAAGTGAAGGTTCGTAACTCCAATCGCTTCCAAATTTGCTAAATGTATAACCCATAGATAACAAATAGGTTCTTAAGTTTCTAAATTCAAATCCTTGATTATTGAAATTAATTCCTTCATTTTTCAATATGTTTTTAGCTGTAAAATGCGCATAAAAATCTACGAAATGATAAGAAAATCCAAAATCTATATTAAAATTTGTTGCACTTTGTTCTATCCCAGCAACCAACGGATCAAATTCTCCTGGTGCCAAAAAGTCTGTTTCATCTAACTTATATTGAAGGAAACCTGCGCTCAAACCAAATGATAGCATATTCAAATCAATTTCGTTTCTAGAAAACATCAAATGATAAGCAAATGTAGCATAGCCACCAACTGTGGAATGATAACCGTTAGCATCATTAAAAAGAACTCCACCAATTGCTACAGGAGAATCACCAACCCTTCCATTCACGCTCAGCGTTTGTAAACTTGGTGCATCATCTACACCAAACCATTGCTGCCTTGCTGTTAATCTCACCTTAGCACAATTAGCTACCCCTGCCATAGAAGGGTGGATTAAGTAATAATTATCGGTTAAGTAATCCGAATAAATAGGAATACCTTCTTGAGAAAAACTAAAATTTGCCACTAAAGCTGTGAATGCTATTAAACAATATTTTTTCAATTTCATATTTTTTTATCGTTTCAAGGTAAAATGGGCTGTAAATTCTTTTCGTTTATTGGTCATTAGTTCCTAATAGTAAGCAATAAACCGCTAATCGCTTTCGGCATTATATTGCTATTGAAGGTTCCGTTACAACCTAGCTCTATCGGACTGAGCTGCTTCAGTAACTTTCCGTAGCGATCAAATATATAAATTTTTGCGTTACTTCAGATATCTGATATAATCTAGGTGTCAGGGTTGCCGTCTCTATTCGGTGTATAGTAAATTCATTGGCAACCTATCACAAAGATAAGGCTTATTACCATTTCAAAGTTACTTTTATCTCTGGCAGTGACCTAATGTGCCTAACTATATGTTGCTAAACATAACTTCGTCACGCCGTAGGTTATCATCTAAATTATATTCATACACTCCGACACCTGTTGCCAACGCTTCTATAACGTGATTATGTGTAAAAACTTGTATCATTAGGTTAACTTCTCGTATTAGTGGCTCACTTTCCATAACCCGTTTTGATGCAGCTCTACCGTTGATGCACTCAAGTCGGTTACGGTAACGGATTATATACCTCCTTGAGTAGGCATTTCATCAGACTGTAGCCCTAATTGGGTCATTAAAGTGGATCATTTGGAATAATGAATTCATTCGTATTCTGAGGACAAATTGTAGTTACAAGATTTTGATCATCTCCATAGTTTCCGAGCTCGCCAACCGAATCATAAAAAATATCATTGACAAGACTGTTAAATGTGTCATTCGGCTCGGAAGATATTACAAAAAGTAAACTTTAGCCGATAGGATAACAATAAAATAGAATGTGTATTGGCCTAAAAATTCAATTCAAAACATAATATTATAGATGAATGTTTCCGAATGATATTTCTTATTTTTGCAAAAAAAAGATGTCAAAGACAAAAATTTCAATATTACCCACTTCTAATGAGGCAATTATAAAATTTGAAGCTGATCGTTTTTTAACTAATCACAATAGCTTTGAATTCAACAACATAGATGACGCTAAGCATTCCCCCTTAGCTCAGCAATTATTCTATCTGCCTTTTGTAAAGAAGGTATACATAGCTTCTAATTTCATAGCGATAGAGCGTTATAATATTGTTGAGTGGAAAGATGTGCAAGATGAAGTGGCCAATCAAATTGAAGATTATCTCTCAAATGATGGTGTTGTAGTCGCTGAGGAGGCTATTAAACCCAAAGCAGCAGTAACTGTTTATGCAGAAAGCACACCAAACCCTGGTGTATTAAAATTTGTATGTAATAAAGTTTTAGTTCCAAATTTATATGAGTTTACGTCAATAGAAGAGGCAAAACTTTCGCCTTTGGCAACTGCTTTATTTCAGTTTCCATTTATTAAAAATGTGTATATGGAAAAGAATTTTATTTCCATTACCAAATTTGATATTGTAGAATGGGAAGATATTACACTTCAACTTCGTGAATTTATAAAGTCCTATGTAGAAGATGGTAAAACCATTTTGAACGATGACGCACCAAAGCAACTCAATAAAACTGAGGACGCCATAGAGCAAAAATTTGAAGCCTTAGACGATACATCAAAAAATATTATAAATATCCTTGAAGAATATATAAAACCAGCTGTTGAAAGCGATGGAGGAAATATAGAATTTAAGTCATACGATGCCACAACAAAAAAGGTAGAGGTTTTGCTGCAAGGTGCTTGTAGTGGTTGTCCTTCATCTACATTTACCTTAAAAAATGGGATTGAAAGTATGTTAAAAGAAATGTTAAACGATAGCGCTATAACTGTTAATGCTATAAATGGTTAAATTTTTTGAGTTATTAAGTGACTTTTTTTAATTTTAAGTTTCTTAATTATATAAACCTAAAATTTTAAAATTATTATGGCAGTACTAAAAGTTATTGAAGTATTATCTAACTCAGACAAAAGCTGGGAAGATGCAACAAAAAAAGCAGTAAAGGAGGCTTCTAAAACTGTAAAAAATATACGCTCTGTATATGTACAAGATCAAAGTGCAATAGTAAATGGAGATGATGTTACTGAATTTAGAGTAGCATTAAAGTTAACTTTCGAAGTAAAGTAACAATCATAAACAAAATACAACTCGACTTTTAGTCGAGTTTTTTATTTAACAAAGAAAAATATTAAAACTACATGGACACACAAAAATGGATAGATGAAGGTTACAACTTAATTGTTGAGTTTGGACCAAAATTACTTGCAGCTATAGCGATATGGATTATTGGTAGCTGGATTATAAAATTAATGTTGAAAGGCCTTAAAAAAGTTTTAAACAAAGGTGATTATGATGAGAGTTTAAAGAAGTTTCTTTTAAATCTTGTAAAATGGATTTTAAAAATTATTCTAATTATTGTTGTACTGGGCACTGTAGGTGTAGAGACTACTTCTTTTGCAGCTGTAATTGCAGCAGCAGGTTTGGCAATTGGATTAGCACTACAAGGTTCGTTAGGAAATTTTGCTGGTGGAGTTTTACTCATGATTTTTAAACCTATTAAAATTGGCGATCTCATAGAAGCACAAGGCGAATTAGGTGTAGTGAAAGAAATTGAAATATTTACAACTAAGCTTTTAACTCCTACGAATAAAGAAGTTATAATTCCTAATGGTGCACTATCTAATGGAAATATTGTAAACTATTCTAGCGAAGGTAAATTAAGAGTAGATCTTACATTTGGAGTTGGATATGATTCTGATATTAAACAAACTAAAGAGGTGTTAATGAAAGTTTTAACCTCTAATCCAAAAGTCTTACAAGATCCTGCACCATCTGTAAACGTATCTGAGTTAGCAGATAGCTCAATAAATTTTGCTGTTAGACCATGGTGTACTGTTGCAGATTATTGGGATGTATATTTTGAAACTCACGAAAATGCTAAAGAAGCTCTTGATGCTGCTGGTATTGAAATACCATATCCACACGCAGTTGAAATACAAAAAGAAGGTTAAGCTTTCTTTTTTAAAGCCACAAAATCCTTTAAATAATAAGGTTCAAAATAAGCGACATCTTCGGTGTCGCTTTTTTTATACTTTAGTTCTGATAATATTGCCATCTCATTGGCCGATGGGAGCTTACCCTCAATAAATATAGCATTAGGATGTTGAATTAAACCTTTTGTTTTTTCAACACCATTACCAATAAAATAAACTTTATCAGTTTTAAGAAATTCACTGTAGCTTTCTTCTGTTAAAATTTCGGCTTCAATCTTTCTTTGTAACTCTAACTTAGAATTATAAATAGCTGAATAGACCTCCATCCTACGAGCATCTAACATGGGTATAATGTATCCTTCTTCAATCTGAAGTTGATAAGCTAAACTCTCTAAGGTATCGATTGCAATTAACGGTTTATTTGATGCAAAACATAATCCTTTCGCTGATGATACACCAATCCTCAAACCTGTATAAGAACCAGGCCCTTTGCTAACAGCAACAGCATCAATTTCTGAAAGCTTTAATTTTGAAGCTTTAAAAACTTCATCTATAAACACGTGCAAAGTTTCTGCATGAGAATAGCCAGTACTATTGTCTTCCCTTAAAACTAAAATCTCTCCATCTTTAGATAGAGAGACCGAACAATTTGTAGTTGCTGTTTCTATATTAAGCACTAATGCCATTGGCAAATAAGTTTTATACTATTCTTCTGCTTTCTCTTCTGAGTTTTCAGATTTTTTATTCTTTACTTCTACTAAATCTCCAGGTTTAAGCGTCTTAGAAACCATATTATAGGGTCCTGTAATAATCTTATCTTCTTCACTTAATCCCGAAACAATTTCAATATTAGTATCGTCTTGAATTCCTGTTTCTACAACTCTCAATTTTGCTTTACCATTTTCATTTACAAAAACACATTCAAATTTCTCTTCTTTAGGAGTTTCATTTTCATCTAACGACTTATTGTATGGCTTTTTGGTAGAACTTGTATCCGTTTTAATAACAATTGCACTGATTGGTACAGAAATCGCATCTTTTTGCGTTTTCGTAATAATATCTACCGTAGCCGTCATTCCTGGTCTAAAGGGTGAATAAGTTTCTGGCTTACCTTCTGTTAAATCTTTATAAGATTCTTCTAAAATTCTAACTTTTACCTTAAAGTTAGTAACCTGATCTGCCGCTAATGTACCAGCTGCAGAATTCGCAATTTCAGTAACTACACCTTTGAATTCCTTCTTTAAATAGGCATCTACTTCTACTATAGTTGAATCACCAATTTGAACCTTAACAATATCATTTTCATTAACATCTACCTCTACTTCCATGTTATTTAAGTTAGCCACACGAAGAATTTCAGTACCTGCCATTTGCTGAGTACCAACTACACGCTCACCTAACTCTACACTTAGAAGTGAAATCGTTCCGCTCATTGGAGCATAAATTGTGGTTCTATTTAAGTTATCTTTTGCTTCGTTTACCGTTGCTGCTGCACTTTGCACACTATAATAAGCAGAGCTTTTATTAGCTTGAGCCGTTTCATAACCAGCAATTGCTCCATCCCAATCTGCTTTAGAAATTACACCTTTCTCAAAAAGCACCTTACTTCGGTCATAGTCTGCTTTTGCTTGTTTTAAATTAGCTTCTGCTTGTTCTAATCCTGCTCTTACATTTTGATATGATGCTTGAGAACGACTTACAGCAGACTGAATTAAATCTGGATTTACTCTCACTAACAAGTCCCCTTTTTTAACTTCTTGACCTTCTTTAAAAGGTAATTCTAAAATTTCACCAGAAACTTCTGAAGATATTTTAACCTCAACTTCTGGTTGAATTTTTCCCGTGGCAGATACCGTTTCTACTATATCCTGAAGTGTTACCTCCTTAACAGTAACTTCCTTAAAATTTCCTTTTTTACCAAACCATCCCATTTTAGATCCTGCAACTAAGAGGACAAGTAGAAGGACGACAACTCCGATAATAATTTTTACTGTTTTGCTCATAATTAAAACTTTAATTCAGTCGCTGGTATTCCGAAATATAATTCAAGAACCTTTAACTTAAAAATATAATCGTATTTAGCACGATTTAATTCAATGTTGGCATTATCAAATCTAAGCTTAGATTGACTAAAATCAAATGCGTTTGTTAATCCAACATCATATCGTTCTTTAGCATAATCATATGCTAATTGTTGAGATTCTAAAGCTAGTTTTGCTGCTTCATAAGACTTTAAGGCGCCTTTTGCATCAACATAAGCTTGATATACCGTAGACTCTAAATCTAATTCTGCTTGTTCTAACTGAAATTTAGATCGCTCTAAGTTAACTCTATTTCTTTGAACATTTCCTTTTGTATTAAAACCATTTAAAATAGGTACATTTAATTGTAATCCATATCCAATACCATCATTCTGATACAACTGATCTATAAAAGGATCTGCCGCAACCTCCTGAGCAAATGTGTTAGGAAACTGACCTATCACAGCCTCGCCTGTACCTTGAACCGTACCTATCTGTTGAGTAATAGTTGGATTATCTGGATCCACTTGCTGAATAAAAGACGGTGTATTAGCAAATCTAGTATTATAACCAAAAAACGCAGATAATGTTGGATAGTTTGCCCCTTTAGAAATTTTTAAATCCATCTCTGCTAACTCAACATTTTGTTCTGCTATTTTAATTTCTGACCTGCTTTCTTTAGCAGCTGTAATTATTTCCGTAACATCTTTGTCTGCTATACCAGCATCTATTATATCATAACCTTCATCCTCAATATCAAAGTTTTCATAATCCTTAATTAAAAGCAATTGAGCTAAGCTTATTAATGAAATTTGAATACTATTCTCAGCATTGATAATTGATTGTTGTTCACTAGCATCTGTTGCTTTTATTTCCAATAAATCTCCTCTAGGTAATGAGCCTGCATCCACCAGTTCTTGTGTTCTTTGAATTTGTTCTTTGGTCACTTCATTTTGAGACTTTAAAACGTCGAGATTTGCTTTATTAAGAATTACAGCAAGATAACCATTGGCAACAAATAATGAAATATCATCTTTCATTTTGTCTAATCGATATTGACTAGAAAGCCTAGATATATCTGCACGTTGTAATTGTCTAAAATTTCTTAATCCATCAAAAAGTGTATATCCTATATTAATGTTTCCTGAAGCCGAAAGAAATGTTGTGGTTTGCGCATTATTTGTTACTGGGTTAAAACTCAATCCTGTATTTTCCGAAACACCACTCCCAGCATTTATACTAGGAATAAAGTTTCCACTCGCATTTAGTTTTTCGATATCTGCAAGTTCAATATCTAACTCACTTTGCTTTACAGAAATATTATTATCTAAGGCATACTGAACACATTCTTTGAGCGTCCATTTTTTATTTTGAGCTTGTACTAAAACTCCAAAAAGAAGTAATATTACTATGATTGATTTTTTCATGATGTCTATTTGTCTATATAAATCTTAAAGTGTTACACTAAAGGTAATAATTATTGTTGGGCATATTTTGGAATACCCTGTACTTGATTCCAAACTTTGATTTTATCTTCTTTGGATATTCCGCTTTTAACCTCTACAAAAATACCATCACTAATGCCTAATTCTACATCTTTTCTTTCAAATTCTTGATCACCTATCTCAACTTCAACATATGGTTTCTTTGTTTCTTTGTCATATTGTACTAAAGCCTCTTTGATGGCTAAAACCTTTTCTACCTTGTCTAAGATAATAGATGCATTGGCACTTAAACCTGCCCTTATAAAAGTAGAATCTATTTTTTTTAAGGTACCTTTTATTTCAAACTGAATAGCTCCGTTTTCAGCAACACCCTTTGGCGCAATATAATCTAATGTAGCATCAAACTTCTCATCTTCTATAGCGCCAACAGTAATTTCCAAGGGTAAACCTTCCTTTATTTTACCGACTTCGCTTTCATCTACTTTTCCTTCAAAAATCATTTGCTTTACATCAGCTAAAGAAGCTATAGACGTTCCTTCATTAAAATTATTAGCTTCAATCACTTGATTTCCTGCTTTTACTGGCACATCTAAAACCATACCTGCAACCGTTGCTCTTACTTGTGTTTGTGCAGCACTACCCAATCCAGATGTGGTACCTGTTTTAATGATATCGTAATTTTGACGTGATTGCGTCACATCAATTCTTGCTTGCTCAACACGTTGCTTTGCCTGTAAATATGTATTATTAACTTGGTCAAATTCATTAGCTGCTATAACCCCTTTATCAAATAATTCTTTTTGACGGTCATAAATTGCCTTTTGAGTTTTAAAATTAATTTCTGCAGTCTGTAAAGCATTTCTATTGGATGCAATATTGTTTTTTGCACTTGTTAAATTTGAAACATTAGGTATAACTCTTATCTGAGCAATAAGATCCCCTTGTTTTACGTATTCACCTGCTTCAATAAAAACTTCTTCAATAACTCCTGAAATATTGGGTTTTATTAATATTTCTTCTTTTGGTACAATACTCCCTGTAGCCACGGTTTTAACAATAATTGTCTCCTCTGTTGGTACCTCCGAAGTATAAGTTATTGGGTTTTCGCGGTTTTTATCCCATAAATAATATAATGCTGCACCGAATACGACAACAATTAATATTAATGCGATAACAGTTTTAGTTCTCTTCATGATTATGATTGATATAAATTTATTCTATTCTTAATGCGTCAACGGGTTTCATCTTGGTAGCACTATTTGCAGGAATTAGACCTGCCAATAATCCTGAAACTATTAATATAATTAATGCTGTAAATACAACCTGCATGCTTACACTTGGATTTGCAAAGTTTTCTACTGGACCAACATTGTCTAAAATGGTATTCATTATCCAAATGACTAATGCTGCAAACGAAATACCAACCATACCAGATAATATGGTTAATATTAAACTCTCTTGTAAAATTTGAGATTTAATTGTCCATGGGCTTGCTCCTAAAGCGCGTCTCACTCCTATTTCTTTAGTGCGTTCTTTTACCACAATAAGCATAATATTACTAATACCTATTATACCAGACATTAATACTAAGGCACCAACAAAATAGCCAACAAGTGATAATATTGAAAATAAACCGTTGATACGCTCAAACTGTTCTGATAAATCGAAATGACCAATTGCGCGTTCGTCAGTAGGATCTACCTTATGCCTAGACTTCATTAAATCAAAAACTTGTTGTTTTAGTGACGTAATTGTTACACCATCTACAGCAGTAATCGCCATCCAACCAACGCTTTCACCTCTATTAAATGCTTGTCCGAATGTAGTAAATGGGATGTATATAGTACTAGCATCTTGTTCATCATCACCTTGGCTATTACTCATTTTAAATGTGCCTACCACTAAAAAATTGACTCCATTAACCTTAATATAGGTTCCTAAAACATTTTCCTCTTTGTCATAAAGTCCTTTAACAACTCCTGTACCTATGACACATATTTTTCGTTTAGCATTTATATCAGAATAACTAATAAATCGTCCCTGAAGAATATCCATTGGTTGTTGCTTGATATACTCAGGATAATCACCATATATCTCAAAAGCACCTGTCTTAGTGCCTCTTGTCACATTATTAGCACCTCTAAAGCCACCTAATTGATTACGAGGTGATACATATTTTATATTAGGTACTTCCGACTTAATTGCCGCAACATCGCCTATTTTATAGTTAAAGTAACGGCCTTTAGGCAACCCTTTATATGGTTTTGATGTACCTTGTGTCCACATGAACATTGAATTGGTAGCAAAATCCCCAAAATCAGCAGTTACACCATTCTTTAGCCCATTAGTTAATGCTAGCAAAAGCACCAAAATAGTAATACCCCAAAACACACCAAACGCAGTTAAAAACGTTCTAAATTTGTTAGCGTTTAATGCTTCTAGTATTTCGTCCCAACGGTCTCTACTAAACATATTATTCGTCTCTAAGTGCTACAATCGGTTTTATTTTTGCCGCTCTATATGCGGGAATAAATCCTGCCAAAGCACCAGCAAATACTAACAAAAACACAGTGATTAAAGCAATATTAAAGTTGACTTGTGGATATTTAATAAAGTCACTTTCTATCTGCGGACCTACAAGTTCTAAAAGTCCTAATCCGAGGATTAAACCAAATAATCCTGCAAACATGGTTACAAAAACAGCTTCTTGTAAAATCATACCAACAATCGACATTGGCAATGCTCCTAAGGCTTTTCTTATACCTATTTCTTTAGTACGTTCCTTCACGATAATGAGCATTATATTACCAACACCAACTATACCTGCAATGATGGTACCAATACCAACAAACCAAAATACAGCTTGTATCGTAGCTACAAGTGAGTAAATTTTTTCGGCCTCTTCTAATGTATTAAAAACTCTAACTGCACTAACATCATCTGGTGCAACCGTGTGAATCTCTTTTACTTTTTGTTCAATACCCAAAGCAATAGCATTAGACATTGCTACAGCTTCATCAAAATTATCTGCCATTTTAACTGTAAAAGCCATATTTCGAATGTTTTCTCCTGCATTAAAAACTTGCTGAGCTGTTGATATAGGAATATAAACTTGACTTTCTTCTCTATCTCCACCAGGATCAAAATAAACACCTACAACTTTAAAATTCATTCCAAAAATTTGAATATTTTTATTGATAGGATCCTCACCTTTAAAAAGATCTGTTTTCATTTTATTACCAATAACGGCAACCTTCTTGTTGCTTTCTATGTCTGACTGACTAATAAAACGACCAGAACCAATGTCGGCATTTTCAATAAATTGATTATCTGGTAATGTACCTCTTACACGATAGTCTCCTGTTTCATTTTTATAAGACACGTTACCTCCCCAAATCGAATAGTCCTTCGTTCGATACTCTAAATAATCATCGTACTGATTCTCAATAGCATCGAAGCTAGAATTTTTAAGTTGAATATATCTCCCAGGATTTAAACCCTTGTAGCCTTTAGTAGTGACACCAGTCCAAACAGAAATCCTATTAGTTGCATCTTGCTCGAACTCTGATTTTACACCGTTTTCAATACCCTTACTAAATCCAAGTAGCACAACTAAAATAAAAATACCTGAAGCCACAGAAAGTCCTGTTAAGAAAGTCCTTAACTTATTTTTTCTGAGGGTTTCAAATATTTCTTGCCAACGTTCTATATCAAACATGGGCAGATGCTCTTACTTGTTCTACTTTACTATCGTCAATGATTAAACCATCCTTAAGATTGACAATACGTTTAGTCATTTGTGCAATATCATGCTCATGAGTTACTACCAAAATCGTTTTACCCTCGTCATTAATGCCCTGAATAAGTTCCATAACCTCATAAGAGGTTTTAGTATCAAGAGCACCTGTTGGCTCATCGGCTAATAATACTTTAGGGTCGCTAGCAAGTGCCCTTGCAATTGCTACACGTTGTTTCTGACCACCCGATAATTCGCTTGGCAAATGATGAGACCATTCTGCTAAGCCAACTTTTTCTAGATAATACATTGCTCTTTCAGTTCTATCTTTCCGCTTAATCCCTTTGTAATATAACGGCATTGACACATTATCTAATGCACTTTTATAATTGATAAGATTAAAAGATTGAAAAACGAATCCAAGAAATTCATTTCTATATTTTGCAGCTATTTTTTCGTTAAGATTTTTAATAGGAACGTTATCGAGAATATACTGACCTTCATCAGCTTCATCCAACATACCCAAAATATTGAGCAATGTAGATTTGCCTGAACCAGAAGAACCCATTATAGATACTAGTTCACCTTCTTTTACATCAAAATTAATACCCTTAAGTACGTGAAGCGAATTGCTTCCCATATGATAAGATTTATGCAAATCTTTTATTTGAATCATAATACGATTGGTTGACTAGTGCAATTTTAACGAAATTCGTAAGATTTTTATGCCAACGAACTGTTAATACCTATATGACTAAGACTCTTAAAACACTAAAATGTTACAGTTTTTAATCTGTATTTTCGATATTACTTGAATTTCGGTATTTTCTGTAGATAAAAAAAGCAATTGTCGCAACCAAAATGTAAGGTATAGCCATTAAAAACATGATGCCGTCATTAATGCCTTCTGCAGCAGATTGATCCTCTCCACTTTCTAAAACTGCTCTACACATTGCACATTGCGCATTGCTTCTAACAAAAAATAGAAAAGAGAAGAGAAGTAAAACAATCTTACGTTTCATATTAAATATAATAAGGTGAAATCATTAAATAAACTATTACACCTGTAACAGCCACATATAGCCATAATGGAAATGTGATCTTTGCAATTTTTTTATGACGTTCTATATTATTGGTAATGGCTCTTACATAAGTAATGAGCACAAACGGGATAATAACAATTGATAGTAAAATATGAGTTACTAAAATAAAGTAATAGATATACCTAATTGTACCTTCACCTCCAAATTTGGTTGAATCACTTGTCATATGATAAGCAACATACATCACAAGAAATGCAACCGATAGCATTATGGCAAACTTCATTAAACGTTCGTGCAGTTTTCTATTTTTATTTTTTATTGCTATGACTGCTATTATTAAAACTAATGCTGTTAATCCATTAATTGTGGCATAGATTGGCGGTAGAAAGGTCAGCGGTTCAACATCGAACCCTAAATCTCTCAGATTAACTCCGAATAAAGCAGCCACTGCTAAAGGAATTATTACAGATAAAATGATAACCCATTTATTATATTTCTTTGCCTTATCAAGATCAACTGAATTCATAATTACTCTTTTAACAATTTTGCAATATCCTCTTTTAATATTGTAATCTCTTGAGGAATGCCTTCGTCATCCTCACCTTCTTCTTCAGAAACAATTCCGTTATAATAAATCAAAGGATTATCAGGAGATTTTAATCTTGAGCGAATAAAACCTTCTTTATCTATTAATGCAAAATTACCTGAATGCTCAAAACCATCTATAATTTCGTCATTTTTTGCAGTGTATAAATAAAAGCCTTCATTGGCTAACTTATATATCTCTTCTTCATTTCCAGTCATTAAATGCCAATTCGGATTTGTAATCCCATACTTCTCCGCATATGCTTTTAATACCTCAGGTGTATCAACATCTGGTGTTATTGTAAATGATGCAACTCCAAAGTTTTCAAAATCTTTAAACTCATTTTGAATTTCAACCAAGTTTCGATTCATCCTTGGACAAATTGTTGGGCATGTTGTAAAAAAAAATTCAATGACATAGACTTTACCGAGATAATCTTTGTTAGTAATTGTTTGCCCTAATTGATTAGTAAAACTGAAACTAGGGACTTTCTTTTTGCCACCATTTGCATTAGGAATATATACCAGATCACTTTTATAAGATTTTTTATTCACTTCTTTCTCAGCTCTAGAAACATCTTCACTTCTACTTTCATCTCTTATGACATCTCCTGTGCTTAATCTATCTATAATTTTGGGAATAAAAATGATCCCAAAAACTAGGACAATTAATGCAATACCCACGTACGAATAGTTTGGTTTTTTATTCATCGGTTTGTTTTAAATCTTTTACACGTCTTTTATTAGAATCTTCAAAATTACCTTTACGCTTATCTCTATACTCTTTAAACAAAACGCGCATGTCTTCTGCAGCCATTTTATTTTTTAATTCTGCAACCTCGATACAATCGTAATCATAGAGTGCATAAACAGCACTATTATTCTCTATTTCTTTTTTTGTTCTGTCATCTAGTCTCCCTCTTTGATTCTTGTCTTTATCAATAATATATACTGAGTTGCTTGCAAGGTTTTCATCTAGTTGAGTATCTGATTTTAAACTGTTGAATACTCTTTTAATTGTTGCATCATCAGTATATACCATATGCCAAAATCTTAAATCTTCGTATGACCTAATTTCCTTTAATAATTTCTCAGCTTCAACTTTTGCTTCATACGGAAGTAATACTACAACTTGAAACCTTTTAAAACCTTTATTGTTATCGTAAATTAGTTCCTTTAAATTTAAAGCAGCTATAGAATTTTCATTGGGTTTTTTACCCAAAAAAGATAATATGGTAATATGATCTTTTAATTGAATACTGTCATTATTTTCTGGTAACTCTACAATATTGGTTTTGACCACATCGAGTGGATTATAATTGTCTTTTGACAATAGCATAGTAATAATAAATGCTACAGGTAAAAAGAATAAAATACTCAGTATTACGTTACGTTTTTTGTTGCTTACTACCATAATGCAAAAATAAAAAAGGTGGTTTAAAAAAACCACCTTTTGATATCATTTAACTTATAATTCTGAGTTTAAAAATCTCTTTTAATTAAGGCATCTTCAGTAAAGTAAACTTCATACACATAACCACCTTCTTGTAACAAGATAAATATTAAATAACAGATTAAGAATACTCCAGTCCAAACTACCATGCGTCTTAAGGCTTTAGTCTCGTCACGCATGTGCATAAAGTCCCACGTAATGTAGTATGCTTTTACAAGAGTTAATACAATGAAGATGAAGTTTAAAGGCTTCATGTAAATAAAAGGCGATAATATAATGTTACCCAAAGTAGCTAAAAACCCACCTTCAAAAGGATCTATCCAGGTATGCATAAGGATATCTGGTTTATAGATACCTAAGACAACTTCTATTAAGGTAACAATAGTTAGAAAAACTAAAACTCCCCAAATCTTGCTTGTATTGGACTTAAATTTAACTAAGCCTCTAAATATTTCTAATTTATGTTCGTGTGCCATAATTGAATCTTAATATTTCTTTTAAACTAGGTAGAAGAATGTAAATACAAATACCCAAACTAAATCGACAAAGTGCCAGTATAACCCCACTTTTTCAACCATTTCATAACTTCCTCTTCTTTCGTAAGTACCGAGAATAACATTGAAGAAAATTATAATGTTAATTACAACTCCAGAGAATACGTGAAATCCATGAAATCCTGTAATAAAGAAAAAGAAATCAGCGAATAAAGATGTTCCATACTCATTGACCTGAAGATTAGCACCTTTAACAACTAACTTTCCATTATCCTTTATTTGCTTTAGAGATTCTTCTCTAGATAAGACTGTTTTTTCTCCTGCTTCATTTATAATTTGAGTTCTCACTCTAATATTATCATTTGCAGCTAATCCAGCATATATTTCGTTAACTGTATATGGAGGTAAAGAACCTTCAGTAACAAACCAGAGTCCATTTTTACGTTCATGCTCTACTCTTTCACCCGCTTGAACTGCAACAAAGTCATCTATTGAAATCCGTTTAAACTTTTCTTCACCGTCTTTTGTAACATACTCACCAAATTGAAGAATGTTTCCACCTTTAGTTTGTACAGCTCCGTAATCTCCTTGAATAAATGTAGCCCACTCCCAAGCTTGTGAACCAACGAAAATAGCTCCACCTATGATGGTTAAGAACATATATAAGGTTACCTTTTTCTTATTCATATGATGACCAGCATCTACAGCTAACACCATAGTTACAGAGGACATAATTAGAATAAACGTCATGAATGCTACATAAATCATCGGCAGTTCTTGACCATGTAAAAACGGTACGTGAGTAAATACCTCATCTGCAATAGGCCATTCTTTTATAAACTTAAATCTTGAAAAGCCATAAGCAGCCAAGAAGCCTGAAAATGTTAATGCATCTGATACAATGAAGAACCACATCATCATCTTTCCATAACTTACCTTTAAAGGTTTGTTACCGCCTCCCCAAGTTTTACCTTCTGTACCAGTATTTGCAACTGTAGAATCCATAGAATTTATTTAAATTTTAAGATTGGACAAAAATAATCAAATTATATATCTAAAAAAATATAAAAACAAAAAGAGCACAAGCCAAAGCCCATCTACAAAATGCCAAAAATTTGCTGCTAGTTCAAAACCCAACATATTGTTGGAGTTATACTTTTGTTTAAAATGATTATAAATTACAACTATTAGACATATTAAGCCAGCAATGACGTGTCCTATGTGTAAAACTGCAATGATATAAATGTAGGACATAGTAATATTACTCGTTGGTCCTGTAAAATTATAACCTGCATCTATGATTTGTTTAAAACCTTCAAACTGATTAAAAATAAATGCTAATCCTAATACTAAAGTTACCATTAACCAAACGGTTACCATTTGTCTATTGCCTTGTTTTAAAGCGCGCTTCGCTAAAATAAAGGTTATACTACTTACTAAAATAACTACAACACTTATTAAAAAAGCATTCGGCAATTCGTAATTTGTTAACCAGTCTTTTCCTGTTCGTTGTTTACTGCTTACGATGAAAGCACTTAATAGGGCAGCAAAAGACATGATAAGGGAACCTATGGCAAACCACAACATCATCTTTTTAGACCTGCTTCTTTTCTCTTCCGGCGTTCCTTGTGTTAAATCCATTTATCTTAAAAATTTATCTGCAACATATATAATTTGCAACATGGTAATATAAAATACACTCGATAGCATTAATTGTTTTGCAGCTTTAGCGGTTCTCAATTGGAACAGCTTAAAGGCATATGCCAACATTATCATTCCCATTATAAATACAATTACAGCTCCTACAATAGATAATTTTAGATCACCAGTAAATCCGAATACCGGAATTATAGATGCAATAATCGTCCAAACACTGTACATTATTATTTGTACGGCTGTTCCTTTATCTGGCTTACCAGTTGGTAACATAAAGAAGCCGCCTTTTTTATAATCTTCATATAAAAACCAACCTATAGCCCAAAAATGAGGGAATTGCCAAAAAAACTGAATAGCGAATAAAGTTCCGGGTTCTATACCAAAATCATTACGTGCAGCCACCCAACCTAACATAAAAGGGATGGCACCAGGTAAAGCACCAACAAAAACTGCTAAAGATGTCTTTGTTTTTAAAGGAGTATAAACACTGGTATATAAAAATATGGATATCGCTCCCCACATTGCTGTTTTAGGATTGATAATATACAGCGTTATTAATCCTAAAATCGTAAATGAGGTTGCAATTATAAATGCAGTATTAACCGTCATTCTCCCAGCAGGTATTGGTCTGTTTTTAGTGCGATCCATTAAGGCATCTAAGTCGCGCTCAATAATTTGATTAAAAGCATTAGAAGCACCTACCATGAAGTAACCGCCAAAAGCCAGTAATGTAAGTGTCGTAAAGCTGATATTCTCAGCACCGAGAAGATATCCTGCTAGAGCGGAGAACACCACACTAATGGATAATCCCATTTTAGTGATTTCCTTAAAATCTGTAATCACAGAAGCTGTTGATACCGAAGATTTTGTACTACTCAAACTGTATGCTTTTGTTCTATTCTTAGCGAGTGCAAAGATACTTCTAAAATTACTTTTAAACAACGTAAGCTATTAGTTTTAATTTTACCGAATACATTACTGTAAGTTTGCTTATTTTTATAAGACAAATTGTACTTAAAACTTCGTTATGAAAATCTTAAAACACCTTTCAATTTTCCTAGTATTCATTTCAACTTCAACCTATTCGCAAGGACGTTTTGACAAAGTTGAAATTAAAACAACTCAACTTTCAGACCACACCTATATGTTAGAAGGAGCTGGTGGAAATATTGGTGTTTCCATAGGAGAAGATGGTGTTTTTGTAATTGATGACCAGTTTGCACCTTTATCTGAAAAAATTCTAGCAGCTATAAAAACACTAAGTGATAAACCTTTAAAGTTCTTAGTAAATACACATTATCATGGAGATCATTCTGGTGGTAATGAAAATATGACAAAAGCTGGAGCTACCATTATAGCGCACGACAATGTAAAAAAACGTTTAGAAGGCGAGCAAAGAGATGGAAGCTATAAACCTAAAGAAGCCCTACCTGTAATAACATTTAATGATAAACTCAATATTACAATAAATGATGAAAGTGTTGCCGTTTTCCATGCTGCAAATGCACATACAGATGGTGATGCTTTATTGTATTTTACTCAAAGTAATGTCCTACATACCGGCGATACTTATTTTAATGGACGCTATCCATATATTGATTTAAATTCTGGTGGAAGTGTAGACGGTTATATTGAAGCTGTAAAACGTGGCTTAATGGTTATTGATAAAGACACCAAAATCATTCCAGGTCATGGAAAAGTATCTAATGAAGAAGAATATAAAAGCTTTTTAGAAATGCTAGAAACATTGCGGACTAATATTCAGAAGGCTATTGATGATGGCAAAACAGAAGATGATGTAAAAGCAGACACGAGTCTCACAAAGACTTATGACGATTTAGATTATGGATCTGGGTTTATAAATAGCGAACGTATCCGATTGACTTTTTATAATAGTTTGAAGGCCTCTAAATCCTAAAAATCATTATACCAATTAAATAAATCAGTTCTTACACCAATACTAAACCAAAGTGTATTAGAATCCATGGTTGAAGCCGTGATAGCCTCAGGATTAAAATCTCTAAAAATAATATTAGTAAACACTTTTAAATTTGTTGTTGGATTTAGCAAATAACCAGCCTGTATCTCAGTCATAAAACTATTGGTTTTATTTCCTTGACCAATTTTAATGTTTGTGTTACCAACTCTAAAATCCTCGTCACCGTATATATCACCACCATAATTAAAACTGTCTTCATCTGTATTAAAATCAAAACCACGCTGCCCAATTATAAACTTAGCATCTGCAAACCAACGCTTATAATTATAGCGGCCAATTAATACTAATTCTCTAAAATTTGCTCCCCATAGATGCGCCATTGGCTGATTGTTGTGTGCATAATTCAATACAACTGTATTATGGGCATATGTGTAAGGACGTACTTGATTATATTCTGCTTGTAACAATAAGTTATCTACATCAAAGGCATTAAAGTATTTAGTACCTAACTGAAAGCCTAGCTTATTTTTCCAGCTTTTTTCACCACCAGTGATATCGCTAAGTGAAAACTCATCTACTAAAAATTGTCCGTATAAATTGAACTTATTATTTAATTTATACTTTGATGATAATCCTAAAATAGCATTTCCATTACCTTGACCAGTCTGAAACTCAATGGCCCTGAAAAATATTATTGGATTTAAATAATTAACATCAAAACCTCTATCGTTTGAGTTTTGCCACATTACAGATTCAAATAAACCTATATTTAAACGTTTAGAAACATTCCAACTTAGATAGTGGTTAGCCATATATTTTGTTCTGAAAGTCTTATCTTCTATAACTTCATCTCTCACATCTCTTAAAGACATCCATGTACTTGTGTACTTTATTTTCCAGAATTTAATATTGGTTTTTAAAAATGGATATGGACTTGCTACATCACTTTGTAACAAAGAACGATAACCATCACCTATAAAGTTTTTACCATGACCAAACTGAATGTTGAAAAATTTTGAAGGTGTGTACGATAAATACGCTTCTGCGACTGGGTAATCATAAGCATCGTCCTTAAATCGTTTGGCAATACCTCGACCGGGAATTAATGCAGGATCTGGTCCTGATGCTCTAATACTTTCTGCATATTGATTAAAATAATCTGCAAAACGACCTTGGCTTTCATAAACTGAGGCAGAAAAATTAAACTTCTTTCCTAAGCCTCCTTGTACAAAAATCCCTCTGGTATTATTCCAAGTAGAACTAAAATCCGCAGCACCATCTCTTCCCACTTGTAAATCTAAAATAGGATCCACAGTAAACCAATAGTCCTTACTTTGTATTTCTACCAAATGCTCATTGAATAATTTTCTACCAACCCAAGAGTCCGTGTCCTTGGCCAAACTTTCCTTTTCAGCTTTTATGTCATAATATTTATTAACATCACTATATACGAATGGCTTAGCGGCTGTGTGGCTATTTGTTCCGATAGCATTCATTTCGTCATCAAAACGAGCATAATAAGAATGCGAAAATGGAATATTTAGTTGACTCGTATACTCTAACTTTTCATAAGGTTTTAGTTGATCTGCAATAGCATCGAACTCATTTGACAATATAGAATTTAGGCTATCTTTTTTAGATAATTTTACCTCTTTCGTTTTTTCTATTTCTCTAACAGGTTCAGTTAAAGGTATTGCAATTAATATACTGTATTGAACATAGGTTGGTTTACCATTGTAAGTAGCTGGCTCTACTTTTGGCAATAAGTCGAAAACACGTCTGCTTTCTTCTTTTAATTCATCGTAAGTAGCATCCGCATAAATAACTTTAAAGTCGCCTTCATTATTAACTTCGAATAAAATCTGAATATTACCATTATAAGATTCTTCAGAAATAATATTTGGCACCTTAAAGTTCTTATAAATATGACTTTGTAATGTATAATTAAAACATGATTTTACTTGGTCAATGGCTTCAGATTCACATTCACTAAATACAGGAGGCTTCTCATAAGTTAAAGATGTCTGAGTAAAACCTAATAGCGACATTGAGAGAATAGCAAAAAGCAAAATACGCTTCATAGAAGAAAATGGATTTTTAACGAGTGAAAGATACTTATTTTTTAGAAACCCTAAACTCAAATTAGAGATTAAAAAAACCGTTATTGACATAATAACGGTTTGCAATTTTCTAAGGATTAATAATTAATCTCTCGCATCATATACTATCGGTAATGTATAAATAACTCCTACAGGAACATTTCTCTGTAAACCTGGTTGCATTTTGGGAATTTTATTAATCACGCGGTTAGCTTCTTTTTCTAAAGCATGATGCGGACCTCTAATTTTCACATCAACAACATTACCATCTTTATCAATGGTAAACTGCGTATTAATTTTCTGTCTGCCTGAAATACCATAACCTGCACCTATATCAGTATTAAACTTTCGATGAATCAATTTTGTAATCTTCTCTGACATACATTTTTTGCGTTTGTCGTTTGTTTCATAGCGCTCGCATCCCGGATAAATCGGTACTTTTTCAATTAATATAAATGGAATAGGTTCTAAATCCTCAGGTATTTTATCAACAATAATGTGCTCAATCTTGATAGGTTCTGGTTGAGACTCAGGAGCGTCAGGTGTTTTAATCACCCTTTCTTCAATAGGAATGTCATCCAAAACTTCTTTGTAAACATCTTTTAAATCTTTACTTGGCAATGGATCTGGATCTTTCGGTTTAATAACTTCAACAACATAAGGTTTAACATGTTCAATTGAAATTGGTTCAGAATCTGCAATCTCTTCTGGAATAATAAGTTTCTTCTCTTGAAACTGCATTTCAAAAAGTGCATACGTGCCCAACAAACAAAGAATCAACCCAATTTGAAAATAAAGGGTTGAGTTTTTTTGTAAATTTGCATCATGCTTTTGTGATTTCTTTGCTTTAGTAGTGCTCTGACCAGCAATACCGAAGTCTTTTTTAGAATTTTTCATAATACGTATTATTTAAATGTTAATATTATGAGAAAGTCACAATAAGCATACCAAAACGAAAATCCCGTCCAATTAATTTTGAACGGGATTTTTATATTTTAATATCTACTTTTCTAACTCTTAGTCTTGTACAGAGAATACAATCGGAATAGAGAATGGCATTACCACTGCTTTACCTCTTTGCCTTCCTGGTTTCATTTTAGGTAGTTGACCAATAACACGCTTAGCTTCTTTTTCGAGTCCTGGATGCGGACCACGTGCTGCAATATTAGTAATATTACCAGATTTATCAACCTTAAACTGCACGAAGATTCTTTGCTTACCTGCAGGTAGCCCTAAATCACTTGCTAGTTCTGTATTAAATTTTCTACCAATAAACTTATTTACTTTCTCGTTCATACAAGCTTTTTTGGCTGCGTTTCCTTTTTTCTTTTCGCAACCTGGAAAAACAGCAACATTTTCAATTACAGAGAATGGTACCTCAATGTCTTCTTCTACTTCTTCTACTTCTACCTCTTCTACTTCAACAATTTCAGTTTCCATCTCAGTTTCTGTAGATTCTATAACAGTTTCCTCAACTTCTTCTTCATCTTCTACTACCTCAATAACTTCTGGAGCTGCTGGAGGTGGCGGAGGTGGAGGTGGAGGTGTGATTATTTGCTTTGTAATTGGCACTTCTTCATCTAATTCATCATCTAAATTAAGTGAATCAATGGCTATATCACTCTTGTCATAAGTCTTATAGTTAATAGCCATGTAAGTTATTCCCAACATTAATGCGAGACCGACTGCGAAGAACAATGAACTGTTTCGACTTACATCTGATTTTGGATTCTTTTTAGGTTCCATAGTATTGTCTTTAAAATAGTGTCGCTAATTTAACTAAATAATAGTAAATCTAGCAACACTTAGAGTTATTTTAACTTAATTATATTAAATCTACTTGCAATTAATGTGCCAATGATTACCCCAAAACAGTTAGCCATTAGATCATAATTATCATAAGTTCTATTGGGGTTGAGTCGGTGTTGCAAAAGCTCTAAGATTACACCAAATACAATAGTACCTGTAAATACAATAAAAATGATATACTTTTTAGGATTTGACTTAAAATACGTTACCCACAAGTACCCTAAACCAAAATAGGCTATAAAATGATAAATTTTATCATCAAAAGAGGATCCTAAACTTGGTACATTTTTTAAATCAACTAAGCTAATAACAGTTAACCAAATGGTGTAAACCAATGCAACTATTAGAAAAAGTTTTTTAACCACTAATAACTGCTTTGTAATCTTCTGCAGATAATAAGCTGTCTATTTGGGAAGCATCAGAGAATTTTATCTTAATCATCCAGCCGTCGCCATAAGGATCAGAGTTTACTTTTTCTGGTTCATCTTCTAAACCTTCATTAAATTCTATTATCTCTCCAGATAATGGTAAAAATAAATCTGAAACCGTTTTTACAGCTTCTACTGTACCAAAAACCTCTTCGATATCTAAAGTTTCATCTAACGTCTCTACTTCTACATATACAATATCACCAAGTTCTCCTTGGGCAAAATCTGTAATACCCACTGTTGCGATTTCATCTTCAATTCTAATCCATTCGTGGTCTTTGGTGTACTTTAATTCTGATGGTATATTCATCTTTAATGTTGTAAAAATTATTCTAGCAAATGTAATTTTTTAATTGCTTTCATTCAAAATTAATTTCCAAAATTATATCTTAATGTTATTCCTGATCTTAAAGAGGTTTGAGGGAATGACGTAGAAATCGCAAAATCTGAGAAGTTATAATCAAAATAGAAAATAGCAGCTAAGTTCTTGCTAAACGCATATTGCGCCGTATATTTTAGTCCCCAAATGGTCTGACCTGCTGTAATTTGGTTATTCTCTAAATCTAGATATCTTATAATAGTTTTGTTATCTCTTACAGAAATATCTGCTCGCATATCTAAATCACTTACGACAACTTGTTTGGCACCCGCAAGTTTAGAACGAATTCTTAAATCTTTAATACGATAACCTAAACCTAAAGTGTATTCTTTACCTTGTATTTCAGTCATTAAATTATTATCAAAACTTAATGATAACATTCTATCTGTTTTAACTTCGGCTAAGACTTTTACAGAGTTTTTCATTTCAAAGTCTAAACGAATTAATGGGCTAAACTGTTCTTCTAGATTAATATTGCTGTATAGTGTTTCGTTTTTGAGGTTTTCATTTGCATCTTGATTAATAGGATTTATTGACCCCAAACCGCTTGTAGAATTTATAACTAAATTATCTACACCTGTATCATAATCTAAATTGGTTCTAAATTGATTAATCGTATACCTAGATCTGTAACCATGTTGAATAGAAAAACGTCTGAATGTTTTCTTAAACCATGGGATTTTCATTAAGCCTGTATATTTTAATTGCCAATTTGGAATAGGAATATCTCTAAACGCACCAGTGCTCACTTTATCAGGATTAGAGCCTTGATAAGCTGATAGAAATGCTGGTAGTAATACGCGTTGACTGTTTTTCCCAAAACCTTCAGGATAACCATCTGTATCTAAGTTAAAAGGCGTAGACCCATAAAATTCTCTAGCTAAACGATTGGCTATTATTAATCTATTGGCTCTAAAATCATCAAAAGTTGCAGATTGATTTTCATCACTTCTACTAAATGCTGTTTTTATTAAGGCCGTTGATATGTTGAAATTACCGAATGAATTGGTTATTAATTCTCTATATTCATCACTGAGTCCATCATCATCAATATCCAGACCTCTGAAGTTCTCTGCAATGTTCTCAGCAAAGGTTCTATTACCAATTAAGTCAATTTTTAAATCTCTCATTGGTTCTATATTCACTGAATAATCAAGAGTCTTGTTCGTTACTTCAGTATATTGCTGATTAAACTCATCAAATGTTGTTAACCAACCATTTCTTGCCACCACATTTCTAATATCTCGTTGACCACCAAAAGTGTATCCAAAGGTTGGTCTTAACGTGCCAATAAAACCTGGAGTTGGCAAATAGCCTGGTAAGAATGTTCCATTATTCTCAGTATAACCAAATTGAATCCGTTTTACCATCGTAATAACGTCAATTAAAGTATTGTATGCTTTTTTACCTGTGCTTAACTTATTCGGATCTTTAGCTTGTTCATTCTTATTCTCTAATGCTGCTTTAGGTGCAGCTGAACGACTTTTTACCGCAGTATTTCTATTTCTACCACGCCTTTGATTTCCTTTCCTTACTAACCCTAAAGTTTTATATAAGGTTTCCATATTAAGGGTAGAATTAATATTGTGCGTATTGGAATTTTGAATAGAATGTCCTAGATCAAATGTATTAAACGTACCTGGGTTGTTCGGATCTTCTAACTGTAATCCTTCGTTTAAATCAGAACCTTTTTGCCACTGAAAAGCTCCATTATAAGCATATGTTGTTCTTAAAAAACTTAGTGCTGGTATTTTATATAAAGGTAGCTCGTAATTAACCTGAAGTTGTTGTGTCTGAAAATTAGGATCTCCTAAGTCAAAGAAACCATCCCAAACATTGAGTTCTGGGTCTTGTCTTCCATTTAAACGATCATCAATGAAATAATTTCGTACAATGTTAGTGTTGGCAGCTGTAAAATTTAAATTCAACGCATCTGTTAGGTTATAATTGATTACATATTGAAAATCGAAGGTATAATTCCTCCTAAATAATTCTTCAATACCAATATTATCTCCACCTAATTCTACTTCTCTAAATTTTTGCTTACTAAATTGCCTATTAATATCAGTGTTTATGGAGAAACTTGATGGCAACAAGTTAAAGTTGAAGTCTTTTAAAATCTTCCAATATTTGCCTGTAAATAAAGAATCATTCTTTTTAAAAGGCTCTACTCTCAATGGTTCAAATGCATAATTATAATTTACACCTGCTCTAATATTTTGGTCGAGCGCATTTTCAATTTCAAAATCGCGATGCTCAACTTTGTTATAAGAATAATTGAAAGTTAAATTTTCTACATCATAAAAACGTGGTTTAGCGTCACCTGTTCTTTGCTTTCTAACACCTATAAAGTTGATACTTTTTCTCTTAGTATAATTTTCATTTACATTAAGAATAGAATCTTGATTTATAGTATTATTAAGTTGCGTCTGTAACTCAATATCTTGATAATACTCATCGTATTCTGGGGTAATAATCTCTTCGCTTTGCGCATAGTTAAAAGGAATCTGAACACCCCATTTTTTTGGTAGTAACTGTCCTAGTTGTAAATTGGTAACTACATCGTATTGTTTTACATCCTCTCTGCTCCGCTCATTAGGTCCTTGCTCTATACCTCCAAAACCTATGGTACTTCGTCTTCCTGTAGCACTAACATTTGCAAAATCAGCAATATTAGTGTCCATACCCACTACAGCTGCCCAACCACCTTCATTTTCTAAATCAGACATTCGTAATTCGTTAAACCAAACTTCACCACAAGAATTAGCACTTGTAGTTCCTGAATTTTTAAGACCTACCATTAAGACCCTTATATCTCCAAAATTCGGATTTCCTTTTATAGCCACACGCTGTTGACCAATTGGTAAAGAAGAAAACTCTGGAACCGAATTTTCATTAAGTTGACCATCTACAACATTATAAAACGTTGCATCCTCATTTGCTAAAGTTTGGTCAAAAATTCCTTTAGACTTTATTTCCTGAAGAATTTCTAACGGAAGATTAATCTCATTCACATCTGGCCAAATTCGCTCTTCAATACTACCATTAGCTAAATCTGTTGGTAATAATGGTATTTCAACTTGATAATAGTTTTCAGTAAAATCATTACCCATTCTTATAAAAGCAATCAGTTCACCTTCTGCAAGGGTTTGTCCTTCTTGCGCTTCTGCATGTAAAAACATTCGTAGATTTTTATACTGACGCATATCTACGTTAATGTTTTTAAATACTCCTTTTGAATCGGTTGGTTCTAACTCACAAGCTTGCAATACTAATGACTGCTCATTTTGTCTAACTATGGTATTATTATTATTTAATTCTTCTCGTCTTACACCTGGTGGAATTACATAATCACCATCATTTTCTTGCACCCCTACAATAGCCACATTAAACTCTGCATTTGCGCTATTGTTTGTAGGATCGTTATCCAAATCTAATGTATAACGCCTCCAATCACTGCGCACTAAATCTAAACTTGCAAAACGAAGTGTCGTTTTTTGACTAAATTCTCTTAGATATAAACGGGCAAAACGTATTGATCTAATATCTGAAATACCACCAATAGCATTGGTTGGCTCATTAATAGGCAACCTAAATTGATACCAAGTCACTTCTCTTTGATCTCCGTTTGGCAATGTTACGTTTCTTACTTTAACATCATTAATTTGAGGGTTGTCAATGTTAAGGCTTGAAGGATTCATGTCCACTTCATATTCAAAATAACTATCAATGGTGTTCATTGTGTTATCTCTGTTGATGTCTTCAACATCTGGTTGGGTTGTAGACCCTCTATTTGTGTCGGTAAATACATCTGGTGTATTTCCTTCTAGACCATTATAGTTCTTATAGCGTTCAAAAACATCACCACTTGTATTTAAGTAATAAGTGTAATTATCCTTAGAAGGATCCTCACCATATTGAGTACCGAACTGTAAGATTTCTTCTGTATCATCGTAACCATCAAAACCAACATCTTGATTCGCTCTTTCTTCACCTGAAGTGCCAAACGTATATATCAAAGATTGATTTTGAGGTACAACACCTCCAAAAACTGTTGGGTTTAATATAGAGATATCACCATCTTCTGGTAAACCATTTTCATATTGCTTTTTACCATCTTTTAAAACATCTTCTGATATGTTACCAAGATTTACAAATAGTTTACCTCCTTGACTTGTTGGATCGTCTAAAAACGGGTCTTGCACCCAAAATTCTATATACTCAACATTGGCTTGTTCAAAATCCGTAGATGTAATTTGCCTTGTAATTCCTGCCCAAGTATTATCTGGGTTTAATGGTGCATCGTTAGCAGCATTTGGATCGAAATTATATGGTCCTCGTTCCGTTGGGTAATACGCTAAATCGAGAGTATTTACTACTGAGGTTTGTCCTTGTACAATATCTACTTGAGGAAATATTTCTTCTATAAATACACGCCTTGTATATAAATCAGAAACATCATCATCGGTAATACCATCTGGACGTTGATTACTAAAAAATATAGGATCAATAGTGTACCAGTTTAAAAAGGATCTACCATAACCACTCTCTATTCCTGGAGTTTCACTTCCTGGTATATTTCCGGGTAAATCTTTTGGGCGACTCGATAATGTCCAGGATAAGGGGCTTAATAAATCTATTGAACCTTGTGTACCCTCAAAATCGTCTATATAAGCTGTAGCTTCACCATCAAAATCAGCACCGTTTGGCGCTCCTGGTAATAAGTATGCAAATTCACCTCTAACCGAGAGATTAGAAGGTACATCTGTATCTATATTTGGTAATTTATTAGCTAACCGTGTTAAAAACGGAACTTCAGTAGAGTAGTTTCCGTTGAACCCAAAAATGGTATTATTTATAGGCTCAGAATTAAAATTTGCTTTCTGAGTTATTGGTCGTTCATTAAGATTTAATAATGTAGCACCCAATACAAAATTATCATTGAATTGATGCTCTATATTTACACCTGTAAAACGCCTAGTTTGTTGTCCGAAAACTGCATTATTCTCTACCGAAACATTAATTGGAGTATTTGATGCTTTTAAGGCTTCATCTAAAATTTCTACACGTCCTAAATTATAATCTACAGTATAATCAATACCTTCTACAAGTTGTCGGCCTCCAGCAGTTACTCTTACAGAACCTCTTGGCACATTAAAAGCTCCTAGTGGAATTCCGCCACCACCACCGTTACTTTTAAAACGTCCTTTAATTTGAAATTTGTTCTTCTCAGCTTCATCTAAAGCCTGTGTTTTAGTAGATTTATATAGTAAATCGTAAACATACTTTTCTTGATTGGCGTTAGTGTAAGTATCTTGCTCGTAATCTGTGGCATTGTTATTTGGATTGCCATCATCATCTAATACATCAAACAAATAACGACCAAAAGGCTCTGCTTTGGTAAAAACTATTTTACCATTTTGAGGGATTACAGTGATCATTGTTGGATTTGATACATAATCAAAGAAACCATCACCTCCTTCTTGTGGATCGTTATTAAAATTCAATCTATCTAAATGAAATAAACGAATTAATGGGGTTTCATTTATCTCAGTATCATCTGCAGTATTTGTTGGTGTGTTATTCTCAAAAGGAGGAAAAGATGTTCCCTCTACAGGTCTTATATAATTGACTGGTGAAGCTTCAGTATAAAATATATTTAATCTAAAATCTTCTTGACTTAATTGAAAAGCACCTGTGTCATAGATATTTTTCATCATTAAATCCCAAATTGGTTGTTCTACAGAAGTTACTGCACTTTTCAACATTTTTAAGACCAAACTCTGGTTACTAATCTCCTCATTCCCTCCATTATCGTTAATGGTTGTTGCATCTACACCATCGTTAGCGAACTCACCGACTTGATATACCTGACCTCCAACGGTATATTGAAAAGCTACCGCTAGCACTTCGTCATTAAGCAAGCGTTGGTTTAAGGAAATATATCCTAATTCTGAGTTTAAAACATACTCTTGACCTTCTCTTAGTTTTCTTGCAGCCTCGAGTTTACCATAATCAAAACCTTCGTTTACAGGAATGTTTATACCTGTTTCAACAATTGTTATATCTCTAACAGCATTATTCAACAGAGAACCTGCACCTCCAATATTAGTTGGATCAAAGTCATTATTTTCATTATCCGGCAGTGAACCTGAAGGGTTATTTACAAATCCAGCAGGTAAAGGATTAAGCCCTATGTTTTCTGCTTCAGACTCTCCTAAATCTTGAAATGCAATGATATTTCTAACATTATCCGTCTGATTATTTCTATTAGTTACCCAAACCTCAACTCTTGTAATTTGAAGCCCTTGATTATCTACAAAAGGATATTGCAATAAAGATTTATCATACGTATCTCTAAAATGATGTGCTAAAAAGAAGTGTCTATTCTCATCATAATCTCTTGCGAAAAACTCAAACTCCTCTAATGTTCCACCTCCTTGTGCAACAACAGATTTAGATTGTGATTGCTGTTCAGAAAATACCGCAGTTACTCTAGTCTTACCAAATTGCAACTCAGTTTTTACACCAAAGAGACTTTGGGCACCAGTTATCAAAGAACTGTTTAGCGGCATGTTAACATTACCAACCTCAATTTTGCGGATAATATCGTCTTCAGTCGGTGTATATTCTAATTTTACAAGCTGCTGAAAATCGAATGAAGCTTCCGTATCATATTGCGCTGTAACCTGAAGTCTTGTACCCACTTTACCCAATAAACTTAGACCAATTCTTTGGTCAAAATCAAATGTAAAATTAGAACGATTTCGAGGTGAAAATGATGGGTTATCCTGCCTAGAATATAAAATACCTAAATCAACGTCTACCGAACCTTGTGGCACTACATTAATGGTATTACCACCAAAAATCGTCTCAAATAAACCAGAATTGACATAAAATTCTGGCAACAAATTTTTCTGATCTTCTTCCGATCCATCTTTTTGACCAGCTGCAGCATCAGCCATTCTTTTGTAATATTCTTTCAATTTTTCTTGTAACACCAGTTTCTGAAATTCTTCAGGCGTAAGTATTAAAGGATAATTGATATCGAAGTTTCCTATCTTTTCGGTATAGATATAGCGATCTAAAATAGGGTCATAGGTATATTTTGAGACTATACTATTAGGGTTTGGCATTTTTAACTTCCCCAACGCAAATGTTGTTTTTGTAGAGTCTTGCTCTTGTTCAGTTTCTTGGGCATGCGACAAAGGACTTATTAGCATCATAAAAGCTAATATGCATGAGAAACCAAATGAGTAGCGTTGCGTATTGTTAGTTATATTCAATTGCATTATAAGTTTTTTAGAGCTTCTTTAATAATTTGCTCTACAAGTGCTTCTGGATGGTTTTTTAGAATTCGTTCAACAACTTTTTCCGATTGTTTTTTGTTAAATCCTAAAACATCTAAAGCAGATAACGCCTCATCTTTGTGAGTATTGCTCGGTATTAAAGAAAGTTCGTCTAGACCATAAACTTTTAACACTTTATCCTTTAAATCAATAATAACGCGCTGTGCTGTTTTTAGTCCAATTCCTTTTACACTTTGAATTAGTGCTACATCTTCACTAGCAATACCTTCCTTAACTTGGTCTGGAGTTAATGAGGATAGCATAGTGCGCGCTGTATTGGCACCTATACCACTTACAGAAATAAGTAATTTGAAAATTTCGCGTTCTGTTTTAGACGAAAAACCATAAAGACTATGCGAATCCTCCCTTACTTGGAGATATGTATAAAGTCTTAGATGTTCTCTATCTGGAATTTGAGAAAATGTATGAAGTGAAATATTAATAAAATACCCTACACCATTGCAATCTATTACAACATCAGTCGGATTTTTTTCAACAAGTTTGCCTTCTATATGTGTAATCATTTATTAACAAGGGTTAAAAAACCAAATGTAATAAAATTATTTACATTACAAGGTCAAGATAAACACTAAGACAGTAACTATTTCTTATGTTTTTTATCTCTTTCTTGCGCATCAATAACTGATATAGCTGTCATGTTTACTATTTCATCTACACTAGATCCTAATTGTAAAATATGAACCGGCTTCGCCATACCCATCATTATTGGCCCAATTGATTCTGCTTTATTAAGCTCTTTAAGTAGCTTATAAGTAATATTTGCCGAGTCTAAATTTGGAAAAATAAGGGTATTAACTTTTCGACCTGCTAATTTTGAAAACGGAAAAATATCTTGTAACATTTTTGAATTTAAAGCGAAATCTGCTTGCACTTCACCATCCACTATCATATCTGGATAGGCTTTGTGTAAATAGTCAACAGCTTCTCTTACTTTTTCTGCTCTCGGATTTTCTGAAGATCCAAAGTTAGAGTACGAAATCATTGCTGTAACTGGCTCAATTCCAAACATTTTAGAAACTCTGTAAGTCATACGAGCTATTCTTGCTAAGCCCTTGGCTGATGGCTCTATATTTATAGCAGTATCACTAAGAAACATAGGTCCACGTTGTGTCATCATCACATTGGTGGTGGCAATTCTAGAGACTCCTTCTGCCATTCCTATAAGCTCTAACATCGGCTTCACTACCGATGGATAGCTACGCGAATAGCCTGTAATAACTGTATCTGCATCTCCCATATTCACCATCATTGCAGCATAATAGTTACGCTCTCTCATTTTCTTTTCCGCAGAATAGATAGTAACACCTTGTCTTTTACGTTTTTCCCAATAGGCTCTGGCATATCTATTTTTGCGCTCGGTTTCTTCATCAGTCTTAGGGTCTATAATTGGTACATCTGCATCAAATTCAATTTCTTCCATCAAACTAATTATAGTTTCTCGCCTTCCCAAAAGGATTGGATGTGCTATACCTTCATCATGTGCAATTTGAGCCGCTTTCAAAACATCAAGTTGGTCCGCTTCCGCAAAAACAACACGCTTAGGATTAGTTCTAGCTCTACCAATTAATTGACGAACTAATTTATTATCTGAACCAAGGCGCTCTAATAAATTGTTCTTATAACGCTCCCAATCTTCGATTGGCTCTTTTGCCACACCACTTTCCATAGCTGCTTTTGCAACTGCTGGTGGCACTTCTGCAATTAATCTTGGATCGAAAGGTTTTGGAATAATATAATCTTTACCAAATGTAAGTCGTGTCTCGTTGTAGGCAAGATTAACTTGTTCTGGCACTGGCTCTTTAGCTAGTCTTGACAAAGCTTTAACTGCTGCCATTTTCATGGCTTCGTTAATCTTTGTGGCCCTTACATCTAAAGCTCCTCTAAAAATAAATGGGAATCCCAATACATTATTTACTTGGTTAGGATGATCGCTTCGACCAGTGGCCATAATGATATCATCTCTTGTATCTACAGCCAACTGGTAATTGATTTCAGGATTTGGATTTGCCATGGCGAACACAATGGGATTATCTGCCATAGATTTTAACATTTCTGGCGACACAATATCTGCCATAGATAAACCAATAAATACATCAGCATTTTGCATGGCTTCATCTAATGTATCGATTTTACGATGTGTAGCAAATTCTGCCTTTTGGGAGGTGAGATGCTCTCTATCATCTCTAATTACTCCTTTACTATCGAGCATTACAATATTTTCGCGCTTAGCACCGAAGGCTTGATAGAGTCTTGTACATGAAATTGCAGCTGCTCCAGCTCCACTGACAACTATTCTAACTTCATCTATTTTCTTTTCGGCTAATTCTATGGCATTTAATAATGCTGCTGCCGAGATTATTGCTGTACCATGTTGATCATCGTGCATCACAGGAATATCTAACTCTTCCTTTAAACGACGTTCTATTTCAAAAGCTTCTGGTGCTTTTATATCTTCAAGATTTATACCACCAAATGTCGGAGCAATATGTTTTACTGTTTCAATAAATGCATCGACATCTTCAGTATCAACTTCGATATCAAATACATCGATATCCGCAAAAATTTTAAAGAGTAATCCTTTTCCTTCCATTACTGGTTTGGAAGCTTCTGGACCAATATTTCCTAGTCCTAAAACGGCAGTTCCATTAGAAATTACTGCTACCAAATTACCTTTAGCTGTATACTTGTATACGTTATTAACGTCTTTTTCAATTTCTAAACAGGGTTCGGCTACTCCAGGTGAATAGGCCAAAGACAAATCGCGTTGCGATGCATACTTTTTCGTTGGTACTACTTTTATTTTACCAGGAGTTGGCTTGGCGTGATATACTAATGCCTCTATACGCTTGCTCTGTTTACTCATATTCTAAATGGATTAAGCGACAAAGATACGCAATGATGATAATAAATTGTTATCGAAAACTTAACGTTTCACAATTTCCCTAAACTGATAGAAGAAACGCTCAATAAGTCGTAAATCTTCTGTTATAATCTCGGCAGAGCCTGGCATCTCTTGCTTAAAGTCTATTTCTTTATTATAAGATGTGATTAATTTTTTTGGTAATTCTACATCAACAAAATATAAACCTTCTTTATCTGGAATGAGTGATATGTTTTTTACTTTGCCATTCAAAACTCCAAACTCAGTATCTGGGTAATTTTCTAATTTTACATTTACGTTTTGCCCAACTTTAATTTTACCAGAATTTTGGGCAGGTGTTTTAAGTTTTGCTAGAAATGATGAATTTTCAATGGGTATAATCGTAAACACCAAATCTCCTTGGTTTACAGTTTGATTACTATTCCAGAAATTTAAAAAAGACACATTGCCATTTATATCAGACTTTAGCACATACAACTGTTCCCAGTCTTTAATGGCATTTTTTAGTTGATTAAATGATTGAATGACATTTTTAAGTAAGGTCATTTCTTCCTTCGTTCTATTTATTTCAGTACCCTTTGAAGTCATATTTGCTCTGCCGATAGCTTCTCTTATTTGCGAAATGGATGATTCAAAGTTTTTATAATTACGTTCTGCCTGTGCATACTGCAATTGCTTATTTTCGTATTCTTGCGCGGAAATAACACCTTTTTCAAACAGTATTTTTTGTCGATTTAAGTCATTTTGGGTAAATTCTAGTTCAGTTTCGTTAATTTTTCGTTGCGCTTTTAAACTTTTTAAACGTCTGTTTAATTCTGAAATGGAATAACGATTCGCCAATGCTTCGTTAGAAAAAGGCTCGAGATCTTTGTTTAGTTTATATTGAATATAACTGTTTTCGAATAACGCAAATTGCGCTTCTATATCACCTAAAAATAATACTGGTAAACTATCTACCGGAAATTCAAATGATTTACTGTTTACTGTTATGTTATCAATAACAGATTTTAGTGTATAAACATCTTTGTAATTGGCTGTATTTTCTAATATTGCTAATGGTTGGTTACGCTCAACACTTTGGTTATCATTAACTAAAATAGCATCTAACTTTCCTGTTATTTTAGCATATTCTTTTTGTGGTGGAATTTGAGTGGTTATAACTGCTTCGGAAAGAATAATATCCGGATATTTTACAAACCAAGACAAAAATAGTAGCATTAATATTAATGATAAAAACAAAACATTTCCCCAGCGTATCATCCAATGCGGTACCTTGGTAAGTATTTCTTGTACTTCTTCGCTGCGAAGCTCTATGTTATCTAATTCATTTTCCATAAGCCCATCCTAGCCTTCCCAGAGGGAAGGAACTCTTACTCGGTTGCAATTATTGTTTGTATTCATAATTCGTTTTCATATTTTTTGACTGGTTAAAATTTTGTTTTTTCCACTCTGCTTACGCCACTTTTTCCTTCCCTCTGGGAAGGCTAGGATGGGCTGCTTTTTTATTTCCCCAATTCTAATTGATTCTTAACCAAATTAAAGTAGTTTCCTTTTTGCTTTACCAAAGCCTCATGATTTCCTACTTCAACAATTTTACCTTTATCTAATACCACAATCTGGTGTGCATTTTTCACGGTGCTTAATCTATGAGCAATAACAACTACGGTTTTATCTTCAAAAAAGGTATTCAATTTTTCCATAATCACTTTTTCATTATTGGCATCTAATGCAGACGTTGCCTCATCAAAAAATAAGAAATTAGGATTTTTATAAACTGCTCTAGCAATTAACAGTCTTTGCTTTTGCCCTGTACTGACACCAACACCTTCCATACCTATTTTGGTATTATATGATAATGGCAACGTTTCTATAAACTCTTTTATATTGGCAACATCAACCGCATGTGCTAGCTTCTTTTTATCTACATAATCTTCTCCGACTGCAATATTATTAGCAATGGTATCATTAAATATATAACCTTCTTGCATTACCACTCCACATTGGTGTCTCCATGTTTTTTGTGATACGTTTTGCAAATCATAACTACCTATCTTTATTTGTCCCTTGTTTGGGTCATAAAATTTTAGAAGTAATTTCATTAAGGTGGTTTTACCGCTTCCGCTAACTCCTACAATAGCAGTAACTTTTTTAGCAGGAATGGTTAAATCCAAATCCTTCAATACCATTTGGTCTGACCCAATATAGCGAAACGATACTTTTGAAAGTTCTAAATTAGAATCTAATGAAACATCAGTTAGCTTCTCAGTATCTTGCTGTTCTTCGTCTTCTTTGTTATGAATTTCTGATAAACGGTCTAAGGATATTTTTGCATCTTGGACTTCTCTTATAAAATTGATAAGCTGTGCTATCGGTGAGTTTAATTGCCCAACAATATAACTAATAGCTAACATCATACCTAGAGTAATATCACCATCGATAACCAATTTTGCAGATAATACGGTAATTAAAATATTCTTAACCTCATTAATAAAACCAGAACCCACACTTTGGTATTGTTCTAAAGCTAAACCCTCAATAGATACTTTAAATAAACGTGCTTGCACAAACTCCCAAGACCACCGTTTTTGCTTTTCTGCATTATGTAATTTTATTTCTTGCATACCATTAATAAGCTCAATTACTTTGCTTTGTTCTTGACTCACTTCAGAAAAGCGCTTGTAGTCTAAATCTCTGCGTTTTTTAAGAAAAATGATAATCCATAAAAAATAGAGAAAACTGCCTAAAAGAAATATGCCAAAGAGCATTAGATTATAATATGCCAATACAAAACTAAACACCAACAAATTCACCATTGAAAACAATACGTTGAGTGACGATGTAGTTAAGATTCGTTCAATACGCTTATGATCATTGATACGTTGTAAAATGTCCCCAGTCATACGCGTATCAAAGAAGGCTATTGGCAAATTCATTAATTTAATAAAGAAGTCTGAAACTAAGGATATATTAATGCGTGTACTTAGATGTAATAATATCCAACTTCTTATGACCTCAATAGCTGTTCTTCCAACAAATAATGCTAATTGAGCAAATAGAATTAAGTAAATAAAATGAATGTCTTGGTTTTTAATTCCAACATCTACAACACTTTGGGTCAAAAAAGGAAATATAAGTTGTAATAAACTGGCCGCAATTAACCCAATGACTAATTGCCATAAAAAGTGTTTGTATTTAAATAGGTATTTGGATAGAAAGGCAAAACCAAAACTTTGTTTGTCTTGGTCAAAATCTGAGTTGTAGAATTTTGCTGTTGGCTCTAATAATAAGGCTATTCCCTCTTCGGTCTGGTCTGTAGCATTATTACCAATCCAATGTTTTAAGAACTCTTCTTTAGTGTATTTTAATAAGCCGTATGCTGGGTCAGAAATATAAAAGACTTCCTTTTTTATTTTGTAAAGTACTGCATAATGATTTTTGTTCCAATGTAAAATACAAGGTAATGGCACTTCAAATAAACGTTCTAAAGTTAGTTTTACACCTAGACTCCTTAACCCCAATTTTTCAGCCGCTTCACTTAGACCTAGGAGACTACTTCCAATACGGGTTGTTTCACTAATTGCACGCAGCTGTTGAATAGCGATTGTTTTTTTATAAAGCTTAGCAATTATTTTTAAACAAGTTGGTCCGCAGTCTTTAGCATCTTTTTGTTTATAAAATGGAAATTTTTTAGTCATTTTTTATTACCAGTTCTTGTATTCCATAATATTCAATAGACTTATTTTTTAATGGATTAGTACCTCACTCGCACCATTCATTAGTGTATGGACTGTAGCTGCATTTCAGTGGTTTAGAATAATCCTCTTACAGTTTTTACTTATAAGCTGTACAAATATATCTAAACTCACAATCTTTACAAACATCTATTTGGTCTTTGGTAATGTTCCAATATTTTTTAAAATCCTTATGATTTAGGGTGTAAGAATGCCGTGATCTTTATGAACAAATAGTAACCAAAGGTAAGAGCAAAAAACTAGCATTAATAACATTGTGTAACAAATTGCTAAAACCAGCTTTTGCAATAGCAAAATCTGGGTTGATATATGACTGAGAATATAAAAGTACGCTAGTGAAAAATTAATGAGATTTTACTTGTTTTTTAACTCAATACTTTGTTGTACCATGTTATTTGTCGTCATACCATTCAAAGATATTTGTATAATTTTCATCTCTTAAAAAAATATCAGCTGGAAAATATTCTAATGTATCTCTATTAAGAAAAGTAGAATGTAAGCCTAGAAGTTTTTTTTTATTTTTATTAAATATAAATTTAGTGGAATCTAATTTTCTTAAAACTTCGATGACTAATTCCGAACAATATAATTTATTGTCCTTTTTTCCAATAAAAGATATGTCAAACTTATATGATTGGTTATCAAAAATATTTAATATCTTCTTTAACTTTGTTAATTCTTCTGTGTTTATATTTTTAATTTTCCATATTCCTTTATAATTAATTTTTTCACTATTACCATAGAAAAATTTTAATGATGATTTTTCTATATGATTTGATTTATCGGAGTTAACTATATGATGAATATAAAACTCACCATCATAACTAACTCCAATACCAACATGAGATATACCTTTATGAAATAAATTATAATTTTTTGAAATATAACCTTGTTTGGTTTCTGTACCTCTAAAAAAAAGATAAGCACAATTACTTTTTAATTGACTTTTATTAAAGTCTTTGTTTTTTGTGGTGCAATAAAAAAATAAAAGACAAACAACAAGAATTAATTTTCTATCCATAAATGTTAAAGTTGAATTCCTATTCCAAAACTTATTCCATAGAGGTTTTTAATTTTTATTTCATTATTTTCTTTCTTGTAGTTTTGAATTAAATCAGATTGTGTATTTATACTAATTTTAAAATTAATAAAATCGTTGATTTTTTGTGATAAGCCAAATCCAAAATTTAATCCGAAATTACTGCCTAAATTACTGCCAGACTCAGACAGTAAATCACTATCTGTTCTGTTTTTGGTCAATAGACTGCCATATAAACCGAAATCAACAAAAATGCTTGTGTTTGCATTTCGATTAGATGTGTATCTATAATTTATCGGTATTTTTACAAATGTATTTTGTGAATGAAAATGAGAATTGTTAGAATGAAAATCATAGTAAATATTTTGGAATTCAATACCAACTAACAATGATGAATTTTTTTTAAATAAAAACTCTTTTCCAATGTTGTTTGCAAATACAAATCCATTATAAGTTCCAAGGTTTTTAATTTCAATTTGAGTAAAACCAATGTTTGCATTTGCAAACCAATCACCATTTTCTTTATTATTTTCTTGCGCATTCGAAAATGAGAAAATAAATATTGTTAATATAAATAAAAATTTTATTTTCATAATTAGAATATTTAAAACCTCAAACATCCTAAAGGTGTTTGAGGTTTTTGTTGTGTTTTTATTTACCAGCTGTACCAATTATTAAACCAATAATTCCACCTGCTATACCACAAGGTAATCCACAAATTGCACTTCCAGCAGTAGCTCCAACAATTGCAAATCCAACGCCACACGCTGAAGAAGGACAAGGAACATCGGTTTTTTGAAGACTATTTGAGTTGTTATTAAGATATTCAATAGCAATTTCATTGCTGAAAGTTAATATTTCCTTTTCTGTAATATCTAATTGATTAAAACCTGGAATTGAATTTAAGTCATTTACAACTTCTCCTCTTGAAATTTCTACCAATTTATTTTTAGTTAGTGAAGTATAAGTTGTTTGATTTATAGCGAATTCAACATCTTCTTGAGTTGCAACACTAATACTTTTTAAAATTTGATTTACACTTTGAACAGTCACAGAACCAGCTTCTAAACCAATTTTTTCTAAATGTTGGTCAATTTGTTGTTGATTTAGTTCTGTTGATTTTGCTAATGTATTATTAAAATCTTGTTCTAATAAGTTGTAAGAATCAATTACAAATTTTGATTCTTTCTTAAAATCTTTACTATTAAAATCTTCTGACTTTGTTTCTTCAGAAGAACAACTAACGAAAATTAATGTTAGTGAAAAAATTAAAATAAATTTTTGTAAAATGTTAGTTTTTAAATGTTTCATTGTTTTAAAATTTTAAATTATTAATAAATATTTCTTTATTTGGACGGTCAGTCCTAACTTAACCGTTGTTGGTTTTAATGCGGTACAACAGGTATTGTTAATAAAAAACGTCTCGCTAGATGTAAATCCTATATCTTGTATGCTGTTCTTCTTAATAATAGCCACTTATATAATCATCTCTATTAGCGTCAACCGCAATTTTTTCGATTGTAATTACCTACTCTTTAATTTGGCTTTTCAGTTTCCGCCAGAAAAAGTTGCAACTTATTTCTCTTTCAAAGCAAGTAATAATTAATTGATAATCAAAGCTAAGTAACTCTAGATTCATAAATATCGAGCCTCTATTCATAAATATCTACTATCAAATTTTATGTCAAACACTTTAGTGTTATAAAATTTAAACAGAAACAACCCTTATTATGCTTTGTTTATTAAAACAATCTTGCTTCACTTAAATCTAAAAGACTACTTTCTACACTTTTAGTTTAATATATAGTTCGGAGTTTTTGAATAGATATCGTTTTTTGTCTAACCCAGCAATTATCTTTAAGCTAGTTCGACTACAATCATTTAAATGTCTTTTTTGTAATGTAGGAATGTCAATTATTTATTCTTAAACTCAAGTCACTAGTTAAAATCTATATTCTAGTTTTAGAATTGCAAATCTTGGTAATAGTCTGTATTCGGTTGTTGACGAACCAATATCGCTAATCGATAGATTTCTAAATTTTTCTGTATTAAAAAGATTTTTTCCTGTAAGACCAATTGTTAACTTATCTTTTACCAGTCTGTATCTTGCATCAAAATCTAAGAAATAGTAAGTGTTATCAGCCTCAAGGTTTCCAAAATGGTAACGTTCTGATTGTAACTGAATGTCAAATTTTTCATTGAAAATAAAAGATAAATCCAAAAAACTAGTATTATTTGTAAAGGAATTATTTATTGTGGTTTCTATTTCTGTACTCATCCATTTTGTTCCAATATGATAGTTGAAAACACCTTTAAAGCCAGAACGCAACTCTAAACCATAATTGTAATTATTTGAAGTTACTACTCTTAAATTCGAAGTATTTACAATATTCTTAAACTCACTTTTAGTAAACCCTAAATCTAACTTTAAGTTGGCAGATATAAAATTGAAGTAATAATCCAATTTAGAATTGACACTTACAAACTCTCTGTCCTTAATAAGTATCTTCTCTGTCTGTGTGAAGTTTTGTTCTACTGATGTATTTGTAGAAAAGAAGTCATGATTTTTAGTATATAAAATAAATGTATTAGCAAAAAAACGATCACTCCAATTACCAAGCTGATAATTAAAAATCACACTTGAAGCGTTAAGTTGATTAAAGTCACCTGTTCCTTTTGAAAAGGAACGAAAACCAGTTAGTACAAAATTACTATACAGGTCCAAAGTCTTTGCATTTGTAGTATTATGAGAGTAAGAAGAGGTAATCTTATTTTTGTCATTTAATTTCCAATCAAACCCAAAACTTGGATTTATAAAAAAAGGACTTTGATAACTTAATGAACTATTATTATCTAAACTATTAAAAAGTTGATGTACATCTAATTTACCTACAAGACTGAAATGTTTGATTCTTAATCGATATTTACTTTTAAAATATAAATCATTAACCTGATAATTAGTTTGGTTTTGATAATCGCTAGGTTGCTCTAAAAGCGAATTATCTTCTAAAACAGAAAATATTGTCTTTAATTTATCCTTTCTAAACTCGTTCCCTAATTGTAATTCTAATAAATGACCATTAGATTTTCTATGCAATAGGTGAGCATTTATTCCTGCAAATTGCATTCGATTATCGCTTTGCTGACCAACGTTATTTGCAGTTGTATTTATCGGGAACAAATCTTGATAAAAGAACTTATTAATACTATAATATTGTGGTGTTTTTTCATCTATAAAACGACCTGTTAAAAGAAATACTTTTTTGGATTCAAATTTATTTGTATAACTTATTTTTTGGTCAAAAAGAGTATTTAGTTGTTGCAGATTTTCAATTGTGGAATTACCATTGAACACTAAATTAGAGATATCATTAAAATCACCATTGTTATATTTAGTTGTAGTTTCTAGGATCTTAGTTTTTGAAATATTATATATAAAATCTAGTTTACCAAAAGCTGTTTTCTTTTCGTTTTTTAGCTGGTACTCTTCTGTGTTAGTGAAGTTTGTACCATTAGTATCAACAAAATCAATAGAATTTTTAAAAAAATCAATCTCATCCCAATTAAAAAAGCCCAGTGTTTTTATTTTCAACTTTTTAGCAGGATTGAATATAGCATTTAGAGATACGAGTTCAGCATTATTAAAATTAGTTCTACTTTTTTTAAAATTAAGATTGTTTGGAGATAAATTTAATAATGAGTTAACACTTTGATTGTCTCCAATACTTGCTGGTTCATTCATCCGAAAAGGACGAACTAAGCTTTCAATATCGCCTGTGGCATCATAACCTATACTATTTAAATTAGTTAAGAAATAATACTTATTTCTTTTCCCGAAGTTCATTAAATTTCCTCGAAACTCATATCTATTCTTAAAACTGTATCCTGCTTTTATATTACCGAACCATATACGCTTGGCATCTTCCTTTAACTTTAGGTTAAGTGCCACTTTATTACTATTCTCTATGTTTTTTAATAACCTGTTATTAGAATAACGTTTTAAAATCTCTACTTCTTCAATAGGATATGCAGGCATATTTTTAGACAGTATTTTATAGCCTTTTTCAAAAAAATCATCACCATCAAGCATTAATTTTTCTATTTCTTGATTGCCAATTTTTATAGTACCTTCTGAATCTATATTTAGTCCTGGTATTCTTTTTAGTAAATCTTCTACAGTAACTTCATTTCCTTTTATAAAGTATTTAGTCTTAAAGGTAATAGTATCTTTTTTTATGGATATTGGTTTTTCTGATTGAATAAAAACTTCATCTAACTCTAAAAGTTTTTCTTTTAGGGTTATGTCTATTATATTCTCTTTATTAGAATCAACTAACTTAATGGTAATTGTTTTACTCTCAAAACCTAAAGAAGAATACGTTACATTAAATACTCCAGATTTTGGAATTTCTATAATATATTGTCCATTATCATCTGTATGCGTATAGGCTACAACATGAGATGACGAATCTTTTTTTATTAGGATATTTACTAGAGGGATAGGGTTTTTATTTTTGTCTGTTAATAACCCTGAAAGTTTTGATTGAGAAAAACCAATCATTGAGAGCAAAAAGATAAGCAAAAATTGTATTCTTCTAGCGTATAAATTTATCATTAAGACCTTTTACTTTTGGTGATTTTTTTCAAATATTAACTTATGGGCACTAATCCACCAACGCAATTAATTATAGTCTTTTTCTAAGTGAGTACTATTTATACTATTTACCTTTACAACAGCACCTCTCGGTAACTTAGATTTTAATTTTTCTATATAATCATTTATTTCATTACGCTTAAAATCTACATATTCTTTAAATGTAATTTCTGTGCCTTGATTAGGAATGTTAATTTCTTTGAAAGAATTAAATTCAATAAAACTTAATTGAAATTTAATTGATTTATCTGATGTCTCAACTTCAACAATTAAGCCAGGAAGCCCATAAAATTTCCAAGGACCAAAAGGTGTCGCTATTTCTGTTGTATACCAAACATTATAATCTCTTCCTCTAAATTTAAGAGTAGCAAAATTGCAAGTAAATTTGCCTATCTTTTTTGATTCATTTTTGAGTTCCCATTTATAATCAGGTATAGTTTCTTCAACAATAACTTCTTTGAATTCACTTTTTTCATAAATGATATCTCTAAAAGTAATCAACTGATTCTCTATGTGATACTGTTTACCAATACTATCATTTGGTTCGACTTTAAAATTAATAGTATCTTCATCATCTATAAAAAGAGTGTCCTTCGCTTTGTCTTTTATCAAAAACTCTGAAAAAGCTTTATTCTTACTAATAAATAAATTTACAATCTGTTCGTCACCCTTATTAAGATTATAAAATGAATAAACGGCATGTATATTTCTATTTACTTGACTATAAACTGAATTAAAACTTACAAACAGTATAATAATAATTACTTTTTTTATCATAATTAAGTCATTTTAAATTGGGCACTAATAATTTTTATTAATGCCCAATTTGTATTTAATAATTTACTCTTCCATTGCCCTAATGCCAGTTTGCAGCAAAAAACAACCTACCCTTGTAACATCGTGAATAGTAATTTCCACATCTACTTCAACACCATCAAACGTACCGGTAATTCGAATTACACAATCTACTTTAGCTTCGCTTACTGCTTTTGATGACTCATCAATAACGTTCTCTACATTTAAAAACGAATTTGTTTCTATCTTTTTTGAATTTTCATATTCGCCATTAATTATATCCGTGGCAAAACTATGTTCTAAATTTTTTGCACTTAAAAAAGAACAAAAAAATAAAGCTCCTGTAATAATAAATATTTTTTTCATCTGAACTTATAAATTTTAATTAATTATTTTATTCTTCTGCCAATTCTTTAAGTAAAGCTATAGTATCCTTAATACAACTTCCAGAATCACTAGTAAATGTTATATCAAGATCAACTTCTTGCCCGTTAATTGTTCCTTTAATCGTTACATGACATTGTTTAAACTCATCCATTTCTCCAATTAAGATTACATCAACCGCATTTACAGTATCAATAATTTTAACTTCAGATTTGACTTCAGAGGTAATATTACGTTCAAATGTATTAGTAGCAAAAGAAAGGCTACTAACTAATAGAAACGCTAACGTAAAAAATAAATTTTTCATAATAAAAATAATTTAATCATAACCTACTCTGTTATTGGCTTTTCAGTTTCCGCCAGAAAATGTTGCAACTAATTTCACTATCAAAGCAAACTATAATAAACTTAAAATCAAAAAGAAGTCAAACTAGATTCATAAATATCGAGTCTATATTTATGAATATCGATTATACAATATTACATTAAGTGATTGATTACAAATAGCTTATACGCAAGGTCAATGAATTTAGTTTTTAATGTATATTTGACTACCTAAACCGAACAATTGACACCTCTAGAAAAGAATTGCTATAAGTTATTTGATAATTATTGTTTAAGAATGCCGTTATTGTCAAATAATTTCTACCAGAGCGTATTAAATAAATTCGCTTTAGTGGACTCAGATTTTAAGGTTTTACTTCAAAACACACTATTAAGAGAAGCCATTTACTTAGCATCACCAGAATTATTTGCCCAAATTTTAAAATGGGAAAATGGAGAACTGACTGACTTAAAAAAAATAGAAAAACTACAATTCTCAATATTAAAGTACTTTACTCGCATTACAACACGTTGCACACCTTTTGGTTTATTTGCAGCATGTGGAGTCGGGGAATTTGGAGAAGAAACTAATGTTGAACTCAAAGAATTAAAAAGCTATAAACGTCTTACGCGTTTTGATACTACTTTCTTAACACAACTTACACAAATACTTATAAAACATAAAACGATTAGACCACAATTACAGTTTTATCCTAATACAAGTCTTTATAAAATAAATGATCATTATAGGTATGTAGAATACAGTATAGAAAAAAAAGCGAGAAATTATACCTTAGAAGGCATTAGCTATTCTGAATACATTGATTTAATTCTAAAAAATTCGTCTAATGGAAAAACTATATCAGATTTAAGTACTTTATTAATAAATGATAATATTACACAAAATGAAGCCGAAGATTTTATTGAAGAGCTCATAGAAAATCAAGTTTTAGTATCAGAACTCGAAATTACAGTAACCGGCAATGATTATTTTAAAAGCCTGCTCAAAAGAATTAAAACGATTCCTGAAGCATCAAAACTTCATAAGCAGCTTTTAGAACTTTATGCAGAATTGACAGAACTGGATAAAATAATTGGCAACAATCCTTCTGTATATCAAAAATTAATTTTACTGACTAAAAAATTTGTGCCAGATCTAGATAGTAAATATTTATTTCAAACAGATTGTTTTTCATCTTCGCACAAAAACACTTTAGATAATAGTATGAAGCAGCAACTCTTAAAAGCATTTACCCTGTTTAACAGAATGACTTTACCAACAGGAAACGCTTACATAGAAGAATTCAAAACTGAATTTTCTAACCGTTTTGAACAATCTGAAATACCATTGAGTATAGCTTTAGACACTGAAACTGGGATTGGTTTTGGAACTAAAAAAGAAGATACAAATCCTTTACTAGATGATTTATCCCTAAAAGATTCTGAAAAAAGATATCGACGTATTATTTGGACAGATGTAGATAGTATTTTACAAAAAAAGTTAGTAAATGCCACTCATAATAACGATTATACAATTCAGCTTACAGAATCAGATTTTGAAAATCTACTATTAAAATACGATGATTTGCCAGATACATTTTCGTCCATCATAGAGGTTTATGATTCTAAAATTTTTATAGATAATATTGGAGGAGCAAGTGCTACAAATCTATTAGGAAGATTTAGTTATGGTAATGAAAAATTACTAAAACATGTAAGTAAAATAGTAGACACAGAAGAAGAGCTAAATAAAAACAAAATTTTAGCTGAAATTGTGCATTTACCCGAAGCAAGAACTGGTAATATTTTGCAAAGACCAAATATTAGAGCTTATGAAATTCCATATCTTGGAAAATCGAGTGTAAAAGAAGCTTACCAGATTCCAATAGATGATATTATGGTTTCTGTTAGAAATAATCGTATCATATTACGTTCTAAACATTTAGGTAAAGAGGTTATACCACGTTTAGGTAATGCGCATAATTACAGTTTTAACTCACTACCTATTTATTACTTTTTATGTTCATTGCAAACTCAAAACAAACGTTCGAGTATAGGCTTTAATTGGAATAGTATATTACAGAATCAGGTCTTTTTACCTAGAGTAGAATTTGAAAATATGATATTATCAAAAGCGCGTTGGATTATCGAAACAAAACGTTTCAAAGCACTTTTTGAACGTAAAAATTTAGGTATTGAAATTAAAAAATGGCAGGAAAATTTACTACTACCGAATTACGTTGAATTAGTGGAAGGTGATAATAGATTACTAATCAGTCTTAAAAACAAAACCTCAGTAAAGATGTTATTTGATACTATAAAGAATAAAACGAAGTTTATTATAGAGGAATTCCTATTCACTGATAAATGTATTGTTAAAAATACAGAAAGTGAGTCTTATTGCAATCAGTTAGTGATATCCTTTTATAACAACAAAAAAATCGACGCAACAAAATAATGGCAAGTAAATCTGTACAAAAAACATTTATTGTTGGAGAGGAATGGCTATATTATAAAATATATTGCGGTGTGAAAACGGCAGACAGTGTATTAATTGAAGTCCTTCAACCGTTTTGTGAAGACTTATTAGAAAAACAATTGATTGATAAATGGTTTTTTATTCGATACTCAGATCCTAATCCACATCTAAGAGTACGTTTTCATGTCGTCAAAAATGAAAATTTATCTATAGTCATTACACAAATAAAAGTGCTTATTATGCCTTTTATTAATAGTAAGCAAGTTTGGGATATTACATTAGGAACCTACAAAAGGGAGTTAGAGCGTTATGGGAAATATACTATAGAACTTTCTGAATCGTTTTTTTACTATGATAGTCAAAAAAGTATTACAATTATTGAAAACGCTGAAGATGATACGGCTCGATTTTTGATGGTTTTTAAATGGGTAGAATATTTGGTTTCTTTATTCAGACTCAATACTCAGGATCAATTGTCTTTTTTAAAACAGATGCAATCTTCCTTTAAAGCAGAGTTTAAAACCGACAAAACAGTAACTAAAGAATTGAATTTGAAATATAAAAGTCTAGATACGGAGCTATCTAGTAATAGAAATAAAAACCAAATCGCAAACTCAGAATTAGAATTAGAATTAGAATTAGAATTAGAACAAATAATAAATAATCTATTGAAGTTACACCAACAAAATTTATTAGAAGTCTCTTTATCTGATCTGTTATCTAGCTATATACATATGTCCATTAATAGAACTTTTCGCTCTAAACAGCGTTTATACGAAATGATGATTTATGCTTTTTTACACAAAAAGAACCAATCTAAATTTGCTCGATATGGAAAGTTATAAAGACTTATTCTTTAAACTTAGTTTTCTTTTTGTTCTTAGCTCTTGTACACTAATTTATGGGCAGGAAAGTAACAGCTCTGTTGATTCACTTTCAAATAAGACATACAGCGACTTATTTCAAGATTTAAACGCAAGTAAAACATTAGATCAAAAGGATTTTTATGCGAAATTTATAATTAAGAAAGCTAAAAAAGAAAAAAATAAAGAACTTTTAATTGCAGGATATCATACTCAAGCTATTATTCATGGCGATATAACAATGATAAAATATTGTGATAGTATTATTCAACTTACCGAATCAAAGAGTAACAAAACCTATCCAGTACAAGCATATCAATTAAAAGGTGACTACTATTTTAACATAAGGGATTATAACAAAGCTCTTGATAATTACCTAAAAGTGTCTAGTTATGCTAATAAATATGACAACAAGCGTTTAATTTTCAAATCAAATGACAATATTAGCTCTATTAAACGAAGAATCGGTGAGAAAGAATCGGCATTAAAATTATCTAAAGAAAATTACTATTATGCAAAAGAATATTTAAAAGAAATTGATACAACTTCTTATTTAAATGCAATTACTTCATTAGCAAATATATATAATGATCTAAAGCTTCCAGATTCTTCATCCCACTATAACCATATTGGATTTTATGAATCCAATAGAATGAAAAAAGAATGGTTTGCCCATCACTTCTCTTTAAATGAAGGGGTTTCATTATTTTACAATAAAAATTATGTTATCGCCATTGATAGTTTAGAAAAACATATCCCTTATTTTGAAAAGCGGAAAGATAAAGTGAATTTATCATTAGCATATTATTATTGCGGTAAATCTTATGAGAAGATTGATATGACCGAAAATTCAATAATTTATTATAAAAAAGTTGATACTATTTTTCAAAAAATAAATAGTATTTACCCAAATGCAAGAAACTCTTATGTCCAGCTAATAGAACATTACAAAGCTAAGGAAGATCTAAAAAATCAACTATTATATATTAACCAATTAATTAAAGTTGATAGTATCTTCCATTCTGAAGAGGTTTATTTAAACAAAGGCGTTTTAAAAGAATATGATATTCCAAAATTAAAATCAGAGAAACGGGTTATTCTTGACAAAATAAAAAGAGATAAGTCGAAATTTACATTAATAATTATTTTAATATCCATCATACTAATAATTCTATTGTTTCTTATAGCTTATCAAAATAGTCTAAAGAAGAAATACAAGAAAAAATTTGAAGATATAATAAATAAGAGAGATAATATTTCTATAAAAAACAAAGTCCAAAAAGAAATTGATATTTCTGATGATATTATAAAAGATATTCTTAATAAACTTAATATTTTTGAAAACAATAAAAGGTTTTTGTCTAAAAAAACAACTTTAAGATCCTTGGCCAAGGATTTTAATACCAATACAAACTATCTATCAAAAATTATTAATCATAACAAAAATAGCTCGTTTTCTAATTACATCAATTCTCTAAGAATTGAACATATAATTGAAATTCTTAAAACAAATTCAAGTATAAGGAAGTATACTATAAAAGCTATCGCTGATGAAGCAGGGTTTAGTAATTCAGAATCTTTCTCTAAAGCATTTTATAAATCTAAGGGTATTAAACCTTCTTACTTCATAAGAGAAATGGATAAAATTAAGGGTAATAATTAGTCTATATTTATGAATGTAGACTAATTTTATAATTTAAAAATCTACTATTAAATAATATTATTGTTATTTTAAAATGTAATTTAAAACATTTATTTTATTATGAAGAAAAACAAATTAAAATTAGAAAAGTTCCGAATTGCAGAATTAAAAAATTCTCATAAAATTTATGGTGGAACAGGGGACACTGATGTTGGAGGAACCAATACTGAAGAAAAAAAGGACAAGTGGATATGTGTACAGAAGTCTGAAGTATATATAAAACCTGTTACTGGCTAATTTATTAAATAACGTCTTTAAATAAAGACGTTATTTTACTATATTACCTCATATGATTTTGAGTATGAAAAAAAAAACATTAGTAATAGTCTTCCTGTCGCTTCTTTGCATTACATGCAAAACAAATAACAATGTAAAGCGCTTTACTATACCTAGCCAAATCAACTTAATTACTAAAAGCAAAGAATACTCAGAAAATTGGCATTTTAAGGATATTCTTCTAGACTCTATTCCCGGTATTAGTCTTAATAGAGCTTATGATAGTATAATAAAACACAATAATTCCGACAAGATTATAGTTGCGGTGATAGATAATGAAATTGACTTAAGACATGTAAATCTTAAAAGTAAAATTTGGATCAACAAAAATGAAATTCCTAACAATAATATAGATGATGATTACAATGGTTATGTTGATGATATTAATGGATGGAATTTTATAGGGAATAAAAAAGGAGAACAAAATTTATATGTGAATTTTGAGTTTACCCGAATTCTAAAAAAATTAGAGCCTTATTTTAAGGATAAAAACATAAAAACCATTTCAACCAAAGATTCAGTATCATATTTATTGTATGAAAAAGTTAAACTAAAGTATGACAATAGTTTAAAACGCTATATTGCAAACAAAGATAATTCTGATAAGCTTTATGATAGCTATTATGAGGCAAAAGACAAGACATCTAAGTTTTTTAATGACAAACCTTATAGTATAAAGGCATTAGATAGTTTAAAAAATATTAAAGCTGATAATATTGAGGGTACTCATTTTCAATTATTGATTGATCTCATGACATACAATATTGATGAGAATTATATTAATAGTGAAAAACGACAGGCTAATGAAAAGTTAGAAAAACTATTAGGTTTAGATTATAACGATAGGCTAATACAAGGTGATAATCCTGATGATATTTCTGATACCTCTTATGGAAATAAAATTATAAATAATCATGTAGAATTCTTAAACCATGGCACTAAAACGGCAGGTGTTATCTCAAACATTAATCAAAATGATAATATTAGTATTATGTCTCTTGGCATTTCTTGCTATGGAGATGAACATGATAAGGATATCGCATTAGCTATTCGCTATGCTGTAGACAATGGGGCAAGAGTAATTAACATGAGTTTCGGGAAAGATTTTTCTTTACATAAAGAATGGGTTTTTGAAGCCATTCAATATGCAGACAAGCATGATGTTCTTATTGTGTCATCAGCGGGTAATTTTAACTATAACTTAAATATTTACAACGATTATTATCCAAATGATAATCTTAACAACGAAGATGAGGTTTCAGATAATTTTCTTCTAGTTGGTGCTACGACCATTTTTCTTGATAAAGGATTTATGTTAGAGGATTCTAATTATGGAAATATTGACGTCGATGTATTCGCACCAGGTAATATGATCCATACAACAAAGCCTCTTGATAAACGTACGGATAGTTTTGGAGGAACCTCTGCTGCATCTGCTGTAGCTTCAGGCGTAGCCGCATTAATTTTCTCCAACTACCCAGATCTTACCGCTTCAGAAGTCAAACATATTTTAATGGATTCTGGGATAGAATATAATATGGGAGTGAGTACGCCCATCAAAGACGATAAAAACAAAACAACACCTTTTAATCAACTCTCAAAATCTGGTAAAGTCATAAACGCTTACAATGCCTTAATAATGGCAGACAGTATTTCTAGAAGAAATTGATCAAATTTGACATTATTTTGATAATTACACTTTCAATTAACATATTATAAAAATTAAAATTAGACAAGTTTAGAATTGCGGAACTAAAAAGTACTTCGAAAATTCAAGGCGATTATGATACAACACTTTACCAGCCAAAGAAGTGTGTTGAAACATCTAAAATAATCATAATAGTGCAACCAACAATCTGCATTAAATCGATATGGATTGAGAGTACCCATTGATTGATTAATCTTTAATAAACCTAATATTTCTATTAAATCCAGAAAACTTAGTGCGTTTCACCGCAGATTTCTGAAACACTTTCTTAAACGTATCCTCGGTAATTTCCTCCCAATCCTTTTTGGTCATATCCAATAACTCAGGATGCGGATTGAATAACGGTTCATTATGTGATTTTGAAAAGCGATTCCATGGACATACATCTTGGCAAATGTCGCAACCAAACATCCAATCATCAAATTTTCCTTTAAATTCTGAAGGTATATTTTCTTTAAGCTCTATAGTGAAGTAAGAAATACATTTGCTTCCATCCACCACATAAGGTTCTGTAATGGCTTCTGTAGGGCAAGCATCTATACAAGCTGTGCACGTGCCACAATGGTCTGTCACTGGCATATCGTATTCTAGTTCTAAATCTATAATTAGCTCTGCGATAAAATAAAATGAACCAACTTGTTGCGTTAATAGATTAGAGTGTTTCCCAATCCATCCTAATCCTGATTTTGCTGCCCAAGCTTTATCTAAAACAGGTGCTGAATCTACAAAAGCACGTCCACCAACTTCACCAATTTCATCTTGAATAAAATGAAGCAAGGATTTTAACTTGTCTTTAATGACAAAATGATAATCGGTTCCGTAAGCATATTTAGATAGCTTATAAGAATTTTCAGTTTGAATTTCTGAAGGATAATAATTAAGCAATAAAGACACTACGCTTTTAGAACCTTCAACAAGTAATGTAGGATTTAAACGTTTATCGAAGTGGTTTTCCATATACTGCATTTCGCCATGCATATTTTTGTTAAGCCATGTTTCAAGTCTAGGAGCTTCCTCTTCTAAGAAGCTAGCCTTACTTATACCACAAGATAAAAAACCGAGGCGTTTGGCTTCGGTTTTAATTAGATCTGTATGTTTTGATTTGTTGTTTATCATTGTTGAGATTCTTCGCTATGCTCAGAATGACAAGTCGTATCAAAATAAGCCTCCTTGAGTAGGTCCTTTTATTTTGCCTAAATGTTTATATGCTTGTTCAGTTACTTCACGACCACGAGGTGTTCGCATAATAAATCCTTGCTGAATCAAAAACGGTTCGTATACCTCTTCAATAGTTTCAGTACTTTCACTTACTGCAGTAGCTATAGTACTAATACCAACAGGTCCTCCTTTAAATTTATCTATAATGGTCGTCAGAATTTTATTATCCATTTCATCTAAACCGTGTGCATCTACATTCAAAGCTTCTAAAGCAAACTTGGCAATTTTTATATCTATTTTGCCATCTCCTTTAATTTGAGCAAAATCTCTAACACGTCTTAAAAGTGCATTAGCAATTCGCGGTGTTCCTCTACTTCTACCTGCAATTTCAATAGCAGCTTCCATGGTAATTGGCACACTTAAAATTGATGCACTACGCTGAACGATGGTCGTCAATAAATCAGTTTTATAATATTGCAGACGACTACTAATTCCAAATCGTGCACGCATAGGTGCCGTTAAAAGTCCTGAGCGTGTAGTAGCACCAACTAAGGTAAACGGGTTTAAATTGATTTGAACAGTTCTGGCATTTGGACCAGATTCTATCATTATATCAATTTTATAATCCTCCATTGCTGAGTATAAATACTCTTCTACGATCGGGCTTAGACGATGAATTTCATCAATAAAAAGAACATCGCGATCTTCTAGATTAGTTAGTAAACCTGCCAAGTCACCTGGTTTATCTAAAACAGGTCCTGAAGTTACTTTTATACCTACATCTAGTTCGTTGGATAGAATATGTGCTAAAGTCGTTTTACCCAATCCTGGAGGGCCATGAAAAAGAGTATGATCTAATGCTTCATCCCGAAGATTAGCAGCTTGAACAAAAACCAATAAATTTTCTAAAACCTGATCTTGGCCTGTAAAATCATCAAACGTTAAAGGTCTTAACTTTCTTTCTACATCCAATTCTTCTGGACTAAAATTATCGTTAGATGGATTTAAATTCTCATTCATAGTTAAACAAATATAAAGAAAAAGCCCTTCTAAATTAGAAAGGCTTTTTACTTTAATCTATAATATTTCAGCGTTAGTGCTGCAATTCTTCCTCACCTTCTTTCATAGGAACATTCTGAGGTACAAAATCTTCATCATGTCCTGGCTTACTATAATCGTAAGACCAACGGTAAACATGAGGAATTGCTCCAGGCCAGTTACCATGCATATGCTTAACTGGTGCCGTCCATTCTAATGTGTTAGATCTCCATGGGTTCTGTGGTGCTTTCTTACCATAGAAGATACTGCTAATGAAATTGTATAAAAACACTAATTGTACAAGACCACCAACAAGTGCGAACATAGTAATAACTAATTGCGTGTTTGTTGTATCATCAAACAATGGGAAATTTGAATTCGTATAATAACGCCTTGGTAAACCTGCCATTCCTATAAAGTGCATCGGGAAAAATACTCCATAGGCACAAACTGCGGTCACCCAGAAATGTAAGTATCCTAAGTTTTTATTCATCATACGACCAAACATTCTAGGGAACCAATGATAAACACCTGCGAATACACCATATAATGCCGAAATACCCATCACTAAATGGAAGTGAGCTACGACGAAGTATGTATCGTGCACATTGATATCTAAAGCACTATCTCCTAAAATAATTCCTGTCAAACCACCAGTGATAAAAGTTGAAACCAATCCAATTGAAAATAACATGGCCGGATTCATCTGTAAATTACCTTTCCATAATGTGGTTATATAATTAAATGCTTTAACGGCTGACGGAATCGCAATCAATAACGTTGTAAATGTAAATACTGACCCTAAGAATGGATTCATACCTGAAATAAACATGTGGTGACCCCAAACTATAGTAGATAAGAATGCAATCGCTAATATTGAAGCAACCATCGCTCTGTAACCAAAGATTGGTTTACGCGAGTTTGTTGCAATAATTTCTGATGTAATTCCCAATGCTGGTAATAAAACAATATATACCTCTGGGTGACCTAAGAACCAAAACAAGTGTTCAAACAATACTGGTGATCCTCCTTGATAATGCAATACTTCACCTTGGATAAATATATCTGATAAGAAGAATGACGTTCCAAAACTTCTATCCATTATTAATAATAAAGCTGCAGATAATAATACTGGGAATGATATTACACCAATTATTGCTGTTACAAAAAATGCCCAAATCGTAAGTGGTAGTCTAGTCATTGACATACCCTTAGTACGCAAATTAATTACTGTAACAATATAATTAAGTGAACCCAATAAAGAGGATGCAATAAATATTGCCATTGACACTAACCAAAGTGTCATACCCATACCTGAACCACCTTGAGCCATCGGGAGAGCAGATAGAGGAGGATAGATAGTCCAACCTGCCGCTGCTGGTCCGGCTTCAACGAAAAATGAAAGGATCATAATTACACAAGACACAAAGAATAACCAATATGATATCATATTAAGAAATCCTGATGCCATATCTCTAGCTCCAATCTGTAATGGAATTAACAAGTTACTGAAGGTTCCACTCAGTCCTGCTGTAAGAACAAAGAATACCATGATAGTTCCATGTATGGTCACCAATGCCAAATAAATATCTGCGTCCATTACACCTCCTGGTGCCCATTTCCCGAGAAAAGTCTCAAAAATTACGTTAGACTTATCTGGCCATGCGATCTGCATACGTATCATTAAAGACATAAAAATCCCTATGATACCCATAATGATTACACCAGTAATTAAATACTGCTTAGCAATCATTTTATGATCTTGACTAAATATATATTTAGTCACAAAAGTTTCTTTGTGATGATGTACGTCGTGATCGTCGTGACCGTGTGTATCTACTGTTGCTGACATAATCTCTTTATCTTTTTCTTAAAAACAATTTTTTCTACTAATTTAATGAATTTGCAAATGTTTTTTGCTCTTTCATCCAGGCATCATACTCTTCTTGAGTTTCTACAATAATCTTCATTTGCATATTGTAGTGCGATTTTCCGCATATTTTGTTACATATTAATAAGTAATCAAACTCATAAGGTTCTAGAGCTTCTTCACCATCTGCTACTAGTTCTTTACTTTTTTCTACTCTTATCCTATTGATATTCTGAACTTTTTCTTGAATATCAGGATTTTGACGCATTTCTTCTGTGGTAACTGTTGGTGTAAATCCAAATTGTGTGACCATACCAGGTACACAATTCATTTGAGCTCTAAAGTGAGGCATGTATGCAGAGTGTAATACATCTTGTGAGCGCATTTTAAATAAAACTGGCCTTCCCTTTGGAAGATGAAGCTCTGTAACAATAACATCATCTTGAGCATTAGGATCGTCTTCTGCAACACCCAATATGTTAGCTCTATCTAAATCGATTAATCTAACATTTGCTTGACCAAGCACATTATCAGCACCTCCATATCTTGCTTTCCAATTAAATTGTTGTGCATATAATTCAACAACCATTGGATCATCTTCTGTATCTACATTCATAATGTCATTCCATGTAAATAAGCCATAAATAATTAGACCAGCTAAAACAATAACCGGAATAATTGTCCAGATAGCTTCTAAGGTATTATTATCTGCATAAAATAATGCCTTTCTACCTTTTTCGCCTTTATACTTAAATGCAAAATAATGTAATATAAACTGTGTTATTATCTGAACTATGAAAATTACTACCATGGAAATAATCATAAGACTATCTAATCCAGGTCCATGTTCAGATGCCGAATTAGATACTAATGGTAAATCCCCTAAATAATAGAAACTAGCAATAGTTATAGCGTAGATAAATACTAAAAACGCCATCATTAAATAGCCATTTATCTTATTGTCTTTGTCATCGGCTATTTGTGAATTTGAACTACCCACTTGAGCCAAATCAAAAATCTTTACCATTTGCCATAAGGCCACGGCTACAAAGAGTACAATTATAATAGTTAATAAAGCAGTCATTATCGTTTCTGTTCTTTTTTAATAATATTAATAATGGAAATGTTCACTTTCCTTGATAAATGGATTTCGTTTTACTAAAAGTGGTGCTTTTCCTAAAGCCGTAAAGACTATAAATAAGAATATACCAGCAAATAGCATTATAGATCCTATCTCAGGTATTCCAATAAACCATCTATCTCCAACTGTTGCAGGCATTATCATGTTGAATATATCAACATAGTGTCCACAAAGAATTACAATACCAGCCATTATCACAAACCAGTTAATTCGCTTGTAATCACTATTCATTAATAGTAATAGCGGGAAAACAAAGTTCATAGCTACCATACCAAAGAATGGTAATCTATAATCCTCGATACGAGTTACAAAATAAGTTACCTCTTCCGGGATATTTGAATACCATATAAGCATGAATTGAGAAAACCATAGATATGTCCAGAAAATACTGATGCCAAACATAAATTTAGCTAAGTCATGAATATGACTATCATTCACGAATTCTAATAATCCTTTAGATTTTAAGTAAATGGTAACCATAGCAATTACTGTAATTCCACTTACAAACATACTGGCAAAAACATACCAGCCAAATAATGTACTAAACCAATGCGGATCTACACTCATTATCCAATCCCAAGACATCATAGATTCTGTATAAATATAGAATACTAAAAATGCAGCTGAGATTCTAAAGTTCTTTTTAAAGTTTCTGTTGTCGTCTGCATTGTCTTGTGCAATAGAGAATTTTCTTGAAAAATATCTGTATAAAGACCAGCCACCTAAGAAAATCAGCCCTCTAATCATAAAGCCAGTTTTATTCAGCCAACCAGATTTACCTTGAATAAGTGCATCGTGAGCTACCACATCTGGATCCATCCATATAAAGATGTGCTTATCTGCAACAAATGCAATTGCTAATACAATTAATCCACCTGGAAGTACATAAGAAGTAATTCCTTCCATAACTCTAAATAATACAGGAGACCAACCTGCTTGAGCTGCATATTGAATTGCATAGAAAGCTAATACACCTAAAGCAATCATAAAGAAAAAGAATGCTGCTACATATAATGCCGAATAAGGTCTATTATGTATTTGGTGTAATACATGCTCCTCATGACTCATTTTATGGCCTTCTGCTTCAGCTCCATGTGCTTCATCACCATGACCTTCTTCTGCATGAGCTACAGATTCTACGTGTGCTTCTTCAGCATGTTCATCTCCGTGAGATTCAGTCACATGCCCTCCGCCATGTGCATCATGCTCTTCAGCTAAACGCTCAGTAATATTCTCTTCAGTATATCCATGAGAATCCACAAAACCGTAACCAACACCAAATAATCCTAAAATTATTAAGACGATAGCACCTATTTTTAATCGATTTGAAATTTTATATTCCATTTATATAATCTTTATCTAAATCTTACTTTTCTAAATCAGCCTTTAGTTTCTCAACATAAGCTACAACTTGCCAACGTTCATTCTCATTTAATTGGTTTGCATAAGAACCCATTGTGTTCTTACCATAATAAATCACATGGTAAATACTACCCGTTGTAATTGCTCTACCAGCATCATCGTAACTTGGGACACCTAATATTTTTTCACGTTGTACCAATTTTCCTTGACCATTGCCTTTATTTCCATGACAAATACCACAATAAATATCGTATAAAATCTTACCTTCTTCATAGTCTAATTGTGTAGAATCTAAAGGGCTTTTTAGTGCAGCTTTTGCTAAGTCATAACCTTCATTAGTGTTATCAATTTCATATGGCATAAAATCACCTCTTGGAATAGAGCCTTCAGCTGGTAATTGTGCTTCATAGCCATTTGCGAAGGCATCAGATTCTTGATACGCTTCGTAACCTATTGGTTCGTACATATTAGGCATGTACTGATAGTTAGGTCTAGAGTTCTTTTGGCAAGACGTAAAGCTTACTAAAAGTACTAATACTACGATATATTTTGAGACTATCTTCATATTAATGTGCATCTTCTTCTTTATCTACAATATTTATTTCAACAGCTCCTGTTTCCTTTAAAAGTGATGTTAATGATTGTTCATTATCATGTATTGCAATCTCCATTAAGAAATGATCGTCTGTTGTTCTCGGATCAGGATTCTCTGCTTTCTTAAATGGCCACATTCTACTTCTTAAATAAAACGTAATTACCATTAAGTGGGCAGCAAAAAACACGGTGAGCTCAAACATAATTGGTACAAAAGCTGGCATGTTTTCTATATAACTAAAGCTCGGTTTACCACCAATATCTTGTGGCCAATCTTTAATCATTATAAAATTCATCATTACAATTGCCACTGTAAGACCAACACAACCATACATAAATGATGTAATTGCTATACGTGTTGGAGCAAGTCCCATTGCCTTGTCTAGTCCATGAACTGGAAAAGGTGTATATATCTCTTCAATGTGATGCTTCTCAGCCTTAACCTTTTTAACGGCAGACATCAATACATCATCATCTGTATAAATAGCATGAATTACTTTCGAAGCTTCCATAGACTATATTAGTTTAATAAATTTTTAGCTTGTCCTGCCCAATCATCACGTTCTGCTCTTCCTGGGAAAGAACCCGTGATTGAATCTAACAAGTCATATTCTTTTTTGGTCATTTTACTTACCTGCATGTAAGTATATATACCTATTTGATTAAGTACTTCTTCCATTTTTGGACCGATACCCTTAATGACTTTTAAATCATCTGCAGTTTCCGTAGTAGCGTCAAATCTGCCGATACCATCAAAAAGACTATCTAATTTATCAGAGTCATTGTTGTTAGTAAGAGGTGCTTCAGTCGATGCAGTCGTAGTTGCAGTAGTTGCTGTTAATCCAATAGCATTAGATGTTCTTTCATCAGCTCCTGTACCAACCAAACTGTCACCGCGCTCTCTAATTTTTTTGTAACGTTCACCAGATGATTTTAAAATCGTCTTAACTTCTGCTTGTGCTATTACTGGGAATGTACGTGCATACAATAAAAATAATACAAAGAAGAAACCAATTGTTCCAATGAAAATACCTATATCTACAAATGTTGGAGAGAACATTGTCCAAGATGATGGTAAATAATCTCTATGTAATGACGTTACGATAATTACAAAACGCTCAAACCACATTCCAATATTTACAACGATTGAAATAAAGAATGAGAACATAATACTCGTTCTTAATCTTTTAAACCACATGAATTGTGGAGAGAATACATTACAAGACATCATTGCCCAATATGCCCACCAATAAGGTCCTGTTGCTCTGTTTAAGAACGCATATTGTTCGTATTCTACACCAGAATACCATGCAATGAATAACTCTGTAATATAAGCTACACCTACGATAGAACCCGTAATCATAATGACTATGTTCATTAACTCAATGTGCTGTACTGTTATATAATCTTCTAGGCTACATACTTTTCTCATAATAATAAGAAGTGTATTCACCATAGCAAATCCTGAGAAAATCGCACCTGCAACAAAGTAAGGCGGGAATATCGTGGTATGCCAACCTGGAATAACCGAAGTTGCGAAATCAAAGGATACAATTGTATGTACAGAAAGTACTAATGGTGTTGCTAAACCAGCAAGCACTAAAGAAACTTCTTCAAAACGCTGCCAATCTTTAGCTCTACCTGACCAACCAAAACTTAATAAAGAATATATTTTCTTTTGGAAAGGTCTAACCGCTCTATCTCTAATCATTGCAAAATCTGGTAATAAACCTGTCCACCAGAATACTAAGGATACTGATAAATATGTAGAAATCGCGAATACATCCCAAAGTAATGGTGAGTTAAAGTTTACCCACAACGACCCAAATTGGTTAGGAATTGGTAAAACCCAATATGCCAACCATGGACGACCCATGTGAATAATTGGGAATAAACCTGCCTGAACTACTGAAAAAATTGTCATAGCTTCCGCAGAACGGTTAATTGCCATTCTCCATTTTTGACGGAACAGTAATAGTACTGCAGAAATCAGTGTTCCTGCGTGACCAATACCAACCCACCAAACGAAGTTAGTAATATCCCAAGCCCAGTTTACAGTCTTATTAAGACCCCAAACTCCAATACCAGTAGAAATGGTATAAATAATACAACCTATTCCCCAAAGGAATGCGACTAAAGAAATGCTGAAAACAATCCACCATGCTTTATTGGCTTTGCCTTCAACCGGTTTTGCTACATCAACAGTAACATCGTGATACGATTTTTCTCCAGTTACTAAAGGTCTTCTAATAGGTGCTTCGTAATGAGACGCCATAATTATATACTTGTTTCTTTAATTTATTATGCTTTTGATGTGTTTCTCACTTTTGTTTGATAGATAACATTTGGTTTTGTGCCAACGCTTTCTAACAAGTGATACATACGATCATCTTCTTTTAATTCAGCAATCTTACTGTCTTTGTCATTTATATCTCCAAATACCATTGCTCCGTTTCCACATGCCGCAGAACAAGCTGTTTGGAATTCTCCATCCTTAACTTCTCTGCCATCACGCTTAGCATCAAGAATTGTTTTCTGTGTTTTTTGAATACACATAGAACATTTTTCCATCACACCACGAGATCTTACAGTAACGTCTGGGTTTAATACCATACGTCCTAAATCGTCATTCATGTAATAATCAAACTCATCGTTCTTGTTGTATAAGAACCAATTGAATCGACGTACTTTATAAGGACAGTTGTTAGCACAATAACGTGTACCTACACAACGGTTATATGCCATATGATTTTGGCCTTGACGACCATGAGCTGTTGCTGCTACTGGACATACTGTTTCACAAGGTGCATGATTACAATGCTGACACATTACAGGTTGAAATGCAACTTGAGGATTATCCGCTGGATTTTCCATTTCACCAAACTCACTCAATGAACTGCCTAAACCTGAAATATTATCCTTCTTTTCGTTATCTCCTTCAAAAGAATCTTCTGAAGAATAGTATCTATCAATACGCAACCAGTGCATATCTCTACTGCGTCTCATCTCGGTTTTACCTACAACTGGAACATTATTTTCAGCATGACATGCAATTACACAAGCTCCACAACCTGTACACGCATTTAAGTCAATTGATAAATTAAAGTGATGCCCAACTGAACGGTCAAATTCGTCCCATAAATCTACATCCGGAGACGTTACAGGAGTTTCTATATGATTTAAGGATACTTCAGGAACTTTGTTCCAAACGTGTTTATCCTTAGTATTAAAAATTTCTAAATTAGTTTCTTTAATGATATCTCCACGACCCATTAAAGTGTTATGCAACTGCACACAAGCAAATTCGTGCTCACCAGTAGCCTTACTAATTGTTACATCTTGTACTGAATTGAAATTTTGGTATAATGGATACGCATTAACTCCAGTTTTCATTTCTTCTTTCAATGCTTGCGAAGATCGACCATAACCAAATGCCATACCAACCGAACCTTTTGCTTGTCCTGGCTGAATAATTACCGGCACATTTTCAATAGTTACACCATTAACAGTCACATTAGCATAACTACCATTTAAACCACCATTGGCAACATTCCAATTTTTCAATTCTAACTTTTCAGCATCAGCTTGAGAAACTGTTAAATAATTATCCCAAGTTGTTCTTGTGATTGGATCAGGAAATTCTTGCAACCATGGGTTATTAGCTTGTTGGCCGTCACCCATACCTATTTTGGTATAAAGTGATAATTCCATACCACCATCAGACTTTACAGATTTCGCTAAATTTCTAGCAGCATCGCCACCTGATAACACTGAACCTACACCAGTAGAACCACTATTATTTGTAGTCGTAGAGGTAGTTGTAGTAACGTACTCATCTTTATCTTCATCCTTAATCCCAACTCCCACGGCAACATCATGAATGACGCCTCCTAAAAATGTTCTGTCTTTTTTATCTTTTAATTCAGTTGTTGATGTTTCAACAGTTGATGATCCGTTTCCACCATTTCTAGCAGAACCAGCAACAAACACACCATCTTGTACTGCTTTATTAAATGAAGCTCCATTTAATATATCTGCTGTCCAAACTGATTTTAAATAATCTCTATAAGAAGCACTATTCCCATTCCATGCTAAAAGCACTTCCTGAAATTGCTTTGTGTCAAATAAAGGGCGAATTGTAGGCTGCATCATTGAATAATGACCAGACTTAAATTCAAAATCTCCCCAAGACTCTAAGTTATGAGGAGTAGCAGCGATATATTGAAAATTCGTTGATGTTTCGTCTTGTTTCATCGAAAACGCAACTGATAAATCAACTTTTTCTAGACCTTCTTTAAATTCTGAAGCATTTGGCAAGCTATACATTGGGTTGACCCCATTTGTAATGATAGCTCCAACATTTCCAGCCTTCATATCTGCAACTAATTGCATTACTGCTTTGTCGCTTCCTTGTCTTGTTTTTATTGTTGTCTTAGGATCAAAAGCTTTACTATTTAAGTAAGCATTGATTTCTAAAACTAAAGTTTGCGCATTTACATCTTGAATACCTGTAACTACAACTCCGTTACTTCCTGCTAACTTAATTTCTTTAGCAGCTGCTTTAACGGCTGCATCTAATCCTTCAGGAAGTTTTGCTCCATTTGCAGAATTACCTGTGATTTCACTATATAACTTAACTAAAGCTAATTTTTGTTGACTTGGAGTTAATGGTACGCGTTTATCTGCGTTTGCTCCAGATAATGACATATTAGATTCAAACTGAATATGTCTTGACATTTTACCATGATCTGGAATACGCTTTGCAGTGTAGCCAGAGTCAAAACCTCCACCTTGCCAATTACCTAAGAAATCAGCTCCGACTGAAACAATTGTCTTGGCTTTAGAGAAATCGTAATTTGCCATTCCTCTCGTACCATACTTAGCTTCATATGCATCTAAAGTCGCAGATTCAGAAACTGCATCGTAAGCTACATGCTTAACGTTACCAAATTTTGAAGCAAAATCTGCAATTAATTTATGTGTTGATGGACTTGGCATTGACGCTGTTAAAAACACAATTTGTTTTTCGTCACTCAGTCCATTTAATTTTGAAGTTGTTTCAGACATAAAACTGTCCCAAGAGATAACTGTATCACCTTTCATAGGTGTTTTAACTCTTAGATTATCATACAATCCTAAAACTGATGCGTTAACTCTGGCATTTGCTACACCATTAGTTGCAGCGTCTGTATTATTTTCAATTTTAATCGGTCTCCCCTCTCTAGTCTTTACTAAAACACTAGCAAAATCAAAACCATTAGCAATTGTCGTTGCATAATAGTTAGCAACACCTGGAATAATTTCAGTAGGTTGATTTACATAAGGGATAGATTTAATAACAGGACCTTCACAAGCCGCCAAAGATGCAGCTGCTGTACTAAACCCAACGTATTTTAAGAAATCACGACGCGTAGTAGATGAAGATTCTAATGTTTCTTTATCTCCTAAAAATTCATCTGTTGGAATTGCTTCTACAAACTCGTTTTGTTTTAGCGCCTCAACAATAGAACTATTTTCGTTTAGCTCTTCAACACTTTTCCAGTATTTCTTGTTTGATGACATATAATTCTGAATTACTTCTTATTTAATTAATAATGACACTTACCACATTCTAATCCGCCCATCTGTGCCGCAGTTAACTGATCTACACCATACTTTTTAGATAACTGTTCGTGTATCTTGGTATAGTATGCGTTATCCTTAACTTTTACATTTGTTTCTCTATGACAATTAATACACCAACCCATTGTTAATGGTGAATGTTGGTACATTATTTCCATTTCTTCTACAGGACCATGACAAGTCTGACATTCAATTCCTCCAACCATAACGTGCTGTGAGTGATTGAAATAAGCAAAATCTGGTAAATTATGTATACGTATCCACTTTACTGGTTTAGAATCCCCTGTATAGGCTACACCATCCCATCCAACAGCATCGTATAATTTTTGAATTTCCGCATTATAATCTACACCATATTCTTTTCCTTCTGCTAAAGTTTTTGGCGCAACTTCTCCAATCGCTTTATGACAATTCATACATATGTTGAGTGATGGAATACCTGAATGTTTACTGACTCTTGCTGAAGAGTGACAGTATTTACAATCAATACCATTTCCATTATTTTCTTCTGCACCAGCATGAATTCTATGCGAATAATGTATTGGCTGAACTGGCTCATAACCTTGATCTATACCCACTTGCATAAAATAACCATAGACAAAATAACCACTAGCTAACAAGAAGAAAATCGCTGTCACTAAAACCAAGAATTGGTTTTGAACAAATGCCTTCCAAATAGGTGTGCGCTTGGTCTCTGCAACAGTCTCAATACCTTTAGCTTCGGCAAATCGATTTAACGTACGTTTCACTAAAATTAATGCCATTGCCAATAATGCAAATAAAACAGCAAGAGCTCCTAATATTAAATTGTTTGAAATTCCGCCTTCAGTTCCTTTTTGGTCACAACCAGGTCCTCCAGGATTTGCAATACATGGATCCTCTGGCGGAGGAGGTGGTGGTTCAGCAGTGTATGCTAATATATCTGAAATCTGTTGGTCTTCCAACTGCGGAAACGCGTTCATCGCAGTTTGATTCCACTCGTTGTAAATCTTATTAGCGTAAGCATCACCAGATTTAATCAAAGAAGAACTATTGCGAATCCAAGCATTAAGCCATGTTCTATCTAAACCTTCTTCCTCTGCTAATCTTGCCTCTACGTTTCGTAAAGCAGGACCAGTCATTGGTTTATCTAATTTATGACAAGCTGCACAGTTAGCATTAAACAAGGATTTCCCATTTACTGGGTCGCCATCTTGAGCTGTAAGTGAGGTTGAAAACGTGAGTAATAAAATAAAACCTAAATAAAGAATCTTTGAGGTTAAATTGCGGTAGATCACCTGTTTCATCTGTTGACTTCTATTTTTTATTATTGTCAGATGGAATTCACAATTAAGCATTATATTTAAGTATAATCTGCTCGTTTTGCTCATTTCATATTATTAGTTGAATTATCTTCTAAACTTTGGTACGATTTTTTCATTAATATGACAAAAATCATGTTTATAAAAAACTCTTGCAAAAGTAACATATAAAGTCGATTTTGAAAATCTTAGAGAACTGTTAATATATAATTTATACCAATTCTAAATAAGATTTTTTATCGATTTGCGTTGATTATAATATCTTTGTATTTAAATACTAAATTATGACATTTAAAACCCAATACTTAAGCTTCGTTATTTTATTCTTAACGATTTCTCTTACAGCTAATGCACAGCAAGGAGAAGTGAAAGTTACCCAAGATAGCGATATAGATAAATTACTAGAATATAAGAAGGATATTAAAACCTCTAAAGTATTTAAAATACAGGTTTATAATAATCCAGATCCTGATAAGGCAAAGCGCGAAAAAGCTAATTTCCTTAATTCCTATAGTCAATGGCCAGTTGAAATTGTTTGGAACACTCCAAACTACAAAATTTGGGTTGGCAATTTTGCTACAAGATTAGAAGCCGAGCGTGCTGCTGCAAAAATTAAGAAGAAATACATGAATGCCATTATTCTTCAACCTAAATCAGATAAGAAATAAACATTTATATTATTAAATAAAAAAAGCGACCAATTGGTCGCTTTTTTTATCTCTGAGTTATTATTATTTTAACTTCTTCTTTACTTCTACTTCTTGGAATGCTTCGATGACATCTCCAATTGCAATATCATTGTAGCCTTTAATTTGCATACCACAATCATAGCCTTTTGCTACTTCTTTAACATCATCTTTAAATCGTTTTAATGCAGCTAATTCGCCTGTATGAACTACGACACCATCTCTAATGATTCGGATGCCAGAATTTCTAAAGATTTTACCATTCATTACCATACAACCAGCAATATTTCCGATTTTAGAAACTTTGAATATTTCTCTAATTTCGGCTGTACCAGTAACTTCTTCTTTAACTTCTGGCGATAACATACCTTCCATCGCGTCTTTAAGGTCATTAATGGCAGCATAGATAATTGAATAGGTTCTAATATCAATTTCTTCCTTGTCTGCAATCATCCTCGCATTTCCAACAGGTCGCACGTTAAATCCGACAATTATCGCATCAGAAGCAGTTGCTAAAAGCACATCACTTTCTGTAATTGCACCTACACCTTTGTGTATAATATTAACCTGAATCTCTTCAGTAGATAATTTCTGGAAAGAATCTGTTAAAGCTTCTACAGAACCATCCACATCACCTTTAAGAATAATATTCAATTCTTGGAAATCACCAAGCGCAATACGTCTACCTATTTCATCAAGTGTTATATGACGTTGCGTTCTTACGGATTGTTCACGTTGAAGTTGCGTACGTTTAGTCGCAATTTGTTTTGCTTCACGTTCGTCTTCAAATACATTGAATTTATCACCAGCTTGTGGCGCTCCATCTAAGCCTAGTATAGATACAGGAGTTGCAGGACCTGCAGCTTCTACGTCTTTACCACGCTCATCTTGCATCGCCTTTACCTTACCACTATTTTTTCCTGCTAAAACGTAATCACCAACTTTTAAAGTACCTGCCTGTACCAATATTGTTGATACATAACCTCTACCTTTATCTAAGTAAGCTTCTACTACGGTTCCTATTGCTGGCTTATTAGGATTAGCTTTTAACTCTAATAATTCAGCTTCAAGTAATACTTTTTCTAATAACTCTTTAACACCTGTTCCCATTTTCGCAGAGATATCGTGAGATTGAATTTTCCCTCCCCAATCTTCTACCAAAAGGTTCATAGCCGCTAATTGCTCTTTTACTTTTTCAGGGTTTGCATCTGGTTTATCAATTTTATTAATCGCAAATACAATTGGAACTCCAGCTGCTTGAGCATGTGAAATTGCTTCTTTAGTTTGTGGCATTATAGCATCATCTGCAGCTACCACAATAATGGCAATATCTGTTACTTGAGCACCACGAGCACGCATCGCTGTAAAGGCTTCGTGACCTGGTGTATCTAAAAATGCAATTTTCTGTCCATCTTCTAATTCAACTCCATAAGCACCAATGTGCTGTGTAATTCCACCAGATTCGCCTGCTATTACATTTTCTTCACGTATGTAATCAAGTAAAGATGTCTTACCATGATCAACGTGACCCATAACTGTTACGATCGGAGCACGAGGTTTTAAATCTTTTGGATCATCAACAACCTCTTCTATAGATTCTTCTATATCTGCAGTAATAAACTCAACATCATAGCCAAATTCTTCAGCAACAATAGTTAAGGTTTCTGCATCTAATCGTTGGTTCATGGTTACCATCATACCTAGAGACATACATGCAGAAATGACCTGTGTCACGCCAACATCCATCATAGTAGCAACCTCACTTACAGTTACAAATTCAGTAACTTTAAGTGTTTTACTTTCTGCTGCTGCAATTTCTTGATCAATTTCAGTTTGTTCTCTGTGCTGATCTCTCTTATCTCTTCTATATTTAGCGCCTTTTCCTTTACTAGATTTACCTTGTAATTTCTCGAGCGTTTCTCTAATTTGTTTCTTTACATCTTCTTCACTAGGTTCTTCCTTAACCACTTTAGGTCTCGAATTACCTCTTCCTTTACCGCCACGTCTGTTATCGAAATTTGGTTTTCCACCAGAATCGTTTCCTCCTTTACTAATACGACGTCTTTTGCGTTTATTAGCATCACCAGAGGCAGCAGGTTTTTTATCTTCCTTCTTCTTTTTAGGCTTTTTAAATTGCGAAAGATCTATTTTCTTACCTGTAGTCGTAGGTCCAGAAAGTTTTTTATATTGAGTTGCAAGTGTTTTTTCGACAGGCTCATCAGAACTTTCAGTTGATTCCTCAGATTTAGCAGTCTCTTTAGCTTTATTTTCCTTTTTCTTAGGCGTTTCTTTTGAATCTTTTTTAGATTCCTCTGTCTTTTCCTCTACTTTTTTAGCTTTCGGAGTTTCTTTAACTTCAGCTTTTTTAGGCGTCTCTTCTTTCTCAACTTTAGACTTATCTAAGTCAATTTTGCCAACTTGTTTTGGTCCACTGAGATCTGCTTTAGCTTTTACAACAGATTCTTTTACAGCGTCTTTCTTTTGCTTTTCTTCAATTTCGCGTTCACGTTTTTCACGAAGCTCCTCTTTTTCTTTAAGCTTTGCTTCACTAACTTCTTGAGCTTTTTCACGCTTAGTTGCATCTGTCTGAAATTCATCAGAAAGCGTATCATAAACCTCTTGCGAAATTTTAGTATTAGGACTTTTCTCAACGTCTATGCCTTTGGATTCTAAAAAATCCACAGCACGATCTATCGAGATATTTAATTCCCTTAATACTTTATTTAATCTTGTTTGAGCCATAAATTGCCTGTAATATAACTTAAATATATTGTATACCTATTCAACTTCAAAATGTCATGAGACATTTTAAAAATTTAAGATGGTATTATTCTTCAAATTCTTCGCGTAGAATTCTAATAACCTCTACTATTGTTTCTTCTTCTAGATCTGTACGTTTCACCAAATCAGCAACATCTTGTTCTAAGATACTTTTAGCAGTATCTAAACCAGCTTTGCTAAATTCTTCGATAATCCATCCTTCTATTTCATCAGAGAATTCTTTTAACTCTACATCTTCTTCTGCACCTTCTCTGAATACATCTATTTCGTAACCTGTTAATTGACCTGCTAAACGAATATTATGACCTCCTCTACCAATAGCTTTAGAAACTTCTTCTGGTCTTAATAGAACCTCAGCCCTCATATTTTCTTCATCTAATTTTAACGAAGTAACACGTGCAGGACTCAATGCTCTCGTTACAAAAAGTTGAATGTTATTTGTGTAATTAATAACATCAATATTTTCATTTCCTAACTCACGAACAATACCATGAATTCTAGAACCTTTCATACCAACACACGCACCAACCGGATCAATTCTATCATCATAAGAATCTACTGCTACTTTAGCTTTTTCACCCGGAATACGAACTACTTTTTTCACCGTGATTAAACCGTCAAAAACTTCTGGAATTTCCTGCTCAAATAGTTTTTCTAAAAACAAAGGTGATGTCCTAGACATTATAATTGCTGGTTTGCTTCCTTTTAATTCTACACTTTCAATAATTCCTCTTACATTTTCCCCTTTTCTGAAAAAATCTGAAGGAATTTGTCTATCCTTTGGAAGTATAATTTCATTCCCATCATCATCTAACAAAATGATTGCTCTATGACGAATGTGATGAACTTCTGCTGAATATATCTCGCCTTCTAATTCTTTAAAGTGCTTATATATATTTGTATTATCGTGCTCGTGAATTTTAGAAATTAAGTTTTGTCTTAATGCTAAGATTGAACGTCTTCCAAGATCGATTAATTTTACTTCTTCCGCAACATCTTCTCCAACTTCGAAATCTGGTTCTATTTTCTGAGCTTCAGATAATTCAATTTCCTGATTAGGTTCTTCTACTTCACCATCAGCAACAACAATACGATTTCTCCATATTTCTAAATCCCCTTTATCTGGATTTATGATAATATCAAAATTATCATCATCACCATATTTTTTCTTCAGTGCATTACGTAATACATCTTCAAGAATCGCCATCAGCGTAACTCTATCTATTAATTTATCGTCTTTAAATTCCGAAAATGATTCAATTAACGCTACATTTTCCATAATTGATATGAATTAAAATTTTATTTTAACTTTTGCTTCTTTAATATTATCAAAAGTAACATTGGCTTCTTTAGTTACTGTTACTTTACCTTTTCCAACTGGTTTTGGCTCTCTTGTTTTCCACTTTAAAACCATTCCATTATCGTTTACTTCTATGAGTTCTCCTTCTAGATTTTGACCGTCTAAAGTTTTTACCTCTAAATTTCTACCAACATGCTTTTTATATTGTCTCGGTAATGTCAAAGGTGTTGTTGCACCCGATGACAAAACTTCTAGAGAAAAATCGTGCTCATCTCTATCAACATTATGCTCAATTGCTCTACTTATAAACATACAATCTTCAACCAAAACACCGTTATCACCATCAATTACAATCTTAATTGCATTATCTGCGGACATACTAAAATCTATTAAGAATAAATCTTGTCTTTCGTCTAATGCATTTTGTAATAAGTCTTCGACTGTTTTCTTAAACATTTTTTGATATAAAAAGAGAGGACTTTTCGTCCTCTCGCTTATTTATTTTTCGTAAACAACGGTGCAAATATACAATATTTAAATTAATTTTTCAAAGTTCTAGGAAGTGGATTTATTTTCTTAAATTTAATGAGACTAACACTAATCTAACAATCAATGAACAAAATTTTAGTTCCTACCGATTTTTCTGAACAAGCGGAAAATGCATTAAAAGTAGCAGCTATGCTCGCCAAAAAACATCATGCAGAGATATACTTATTGCACATGATGGAAATTCCGATGCAGCATGTAGATCCTGGAATGTCACACCAAGATGTACCCGAAGCGCTTTTCTTTATGAAATTAGCGCATAAAAGATTCGAAGATTTAATAGCAAGTGATTATCTCGAGGGCATAACTGTGCATGAAACAGTGAAGGCTGACATTACATTTAATGAAATTAAAGATGCTTGTGAAGAATTTGATATTGATTTAATAGTTATGGGTTCTCACGGTGCCTCAGGGATAAAAGAAATGTTCGTTGGGTCTAATGCTGAAAAAGTTGTTCGTACGTCTGTTGTCCCAGTTTTAGTTATTAAAAATGAACATGAAACGTTTGAAGTTTCGGATTTTGTCTTCGCATCTGACTTTAAAAATGATAATAAAGAAACCTACAAGCAAGCAGTTAAATTTGCAAATGCTTTTGATTCAAAGATTCATTTGCTCATGGTAAATACAGCTAATAACTTCTTGACATCTTATGAAGCAAATTCAAGAATTGAAGACTTCATTTCTGGACAAACTTTCGAAAATTACACTATTACCGTACACAATGACACTAGTGTAGAGCAAGGTATATTGAACTTCTCAAAAGATATTGATGCAGATTTAATTGGGATAAGCACACATGGACGACAAGGTATCGCTCACTTTTTTAATAGTAGTATTAGTGAAGATTTAGTGAACCACGCTAATCGGCCAGTGATTACTTTTAAGATCTAAAATAAAAAGTATAAATTGAAAAAATCCTAATCAAAACTGATTAGGATTTTTTTCTGTTGGCTCACTAGGGATTACTTCGACTTGCTTCACAAGGTGCTTTCAATGAAAATATATTTTCACTTCAACAATGCTCAGCATAAACTTCTCACCCTATTTTATATCTCACTAAATAGAAAAATCCCAACTCTTTACAGAATTAGGATTTAATCTTAAGTTGGCCCACTAGGGATCGAACCTAGACTCTTTGGTACCAAAAACCAATGTGTTGCCAGTTACACCATAGGCCAATTACTCAAAAATGAGGGTGCAAATTTAAAACAAAGTTTCACTTGGACAAAAAAAATCTGAGAAAATAATCTAAAATACTTAACGTTAACTTAAAAACTTAGGCATTACTATAATAATTAGTAAATTCGCCTGCATTAATAAGCAAGGTTTTCATGACAGATTTTAACTTTAAAAAGTGGAATACAATATTAGGATGGTTTGTTTTTGCTGTAGCATTTGCGGTATATGCATTAACCATTGAGCCAACCGTTAGTTTTTGGGATGCTGGTGAATATATTTTAACCTCATCAAAATTACAGGTCGGACATCCACCAGGAGCACCATTATTTCAGATGTTGGGTGCTTTTTTCTCAATATTTGCTTTCGAACCTTCTCAAATAGGAATGATAATGAATCTGATGAGTGCAGTAGCAAGTGCTTTCACCATTCTCTTCATGTTTTGGACTATTAGCTTATTGCTTGTAAAATTAGTTAAGTATAAAGAAGACTCAAGTTCTAGTAAAGGGCATGCCATTTTAGGAAGCGCTTTGGTAGGAAGTTTAGCATTTACATTTACAGATTCTTTTTGGTTTAATGCTGTTGAAACGGAAGTTTACGCCATGGCTACTTTAATAATGGCAGTGATGTTTTATTTAGCATTGCGTTGGGAGCAAGATATGCACAAACCTAGAGGCAACCGTTGGTTAATCTTAATTGCTTTTGTAATTGGATTATCGTTTGGCGTTCACTTTATGGGATTATTAACCATACCAGCCATTGGATTGATTTACTATTTTAAAAATTATAAGACTATAACTGTAAAGAATTTTATTATTGCTAATGTTGCTTCAGCTGCAATATTGCTTTTTATTTTTAAGTTACTACTACCTTCAACCCTTAAACTTTTCGGTTATTTAGAAGTATTTTTTGTCAATTCGATTGGATTGCCTTTTAATTCAGGCACAATCATTACAGGCTTAATGGTTATCGCACTTTTTTATTTTGGATTGAATTACACCAGAAAAAAAGGCATGCTTCACGCTAATACTTTAGTGCTTTGTTTAATGTTCATTTTTATTGGTTTTTCATCTTGGATGATGCTTCCTATCCGTGCAAATGCTCAAGTTATAATTAATGAAAATGATCCTTCGGATGCAAGAGAACTTTTAGCTTATTATAACTTAGAACAATATCCCGAAACCCATTTATTTTATGGCCCTCAGTTTACGGAAGTATATTCTGGTTCAGATAAGGATGAACCTTTTATAGACGATAAGAAGAATTATGAGCGCGATGAAGAACTTGGAAAATACGTAGTCATAAACGATTGGGAAGGCAGCAAGCAAAACTACAACCACGAACACGCATCCTTACTCCCAAGAATGTGGAGTAGCGAGCATGCGGAAAACTATATGATGTTTACTGGTTTAATTGAGTTTAAAGTTGATCCTAACCTACAAACAAGAGCTTATAACGAAGCTCTTAATGCCGGTTTATCTGAAGAACAAGCAAGTCAATATGCTGTAGGTGAGAAGCGACGTTTTGATCAATTAGTTAACGATTTTAAATTGGGAATTGCCCAAGGTGAAGTAGATTATGAGGATTATAACAACTTCCTAAAACGTTATGGGCAACAATATTTGGTTGTTGAAAAACCATCGTTTACAGATAACGTAGCATATATGTTTCAATACCAATTCGGTTATATGTATTGGAGATACTTTATGTGGAATTTTACGGGAAGGCAAAATGATATTCAAGGTAAATATGATGACTTTAATGGGAATTGGATTTCTGGAATTAACTTTCTTGATGAAATACACCTTGGCTTGTCTCAAGATAATCTTCCGACTGAGGTTTTAGAAAACAAGGCGCGAAACACCTATTACTTTTTACCATTACTATTAGGACTTGTTGGATTCTTCTTTTTACTTAATGTAGACAAAAAACGTTTTTGGGTATTACTGGTATTTTTCTTATTAACTGGCATCGCTATTCAGTTTTATACTAATGTAAGACCATTTGAACCGAGGGAACGTGACTATTCTGTAGTAGGTTCTTTTTACGTATTTGCCATTTGGATTGGTTTTGGAGTTTATGCCATATATGATATTTTAAAATCTAATATCAAATCAAAACTTTTGGCACCTATAGTTACTTTAGCCTGTATTATCATTGTGCCAGGAATCTTAGCGGCTAATAATTGGGACGACCATGATCGTTCTGGAAAATACACAGCAAATGCTATGGCACGCAAATATTTAGAATCTTGTGCACCAAATGCTATACTTTTTACTATTGGTGATAATGATTCATTCCCGTTATGGTATTTACAAGAAATTGAAGGCGTACGTACAGACGTACGTGTGGTTAATACGAGTTTGTTTCAAACAGATTGGTACATCGACCAAATGAAACGTAAGGCTTATAGTAGTGATCCTATTCCTTCACAATTAACGCATAAACAATATAGAGCTGGTACCAGAGATATTACTATTTATCGTGAAATAAATGAGCAAATTGCAAAAGATACTTTAGACATTAAATCTTTTATGGACTTTGTGTCTAGTGATAAACCGAATACAAAATTCAAATATGTGGTTGAAACTCAAGGTGAAGATCCTGATGGCTATCCTAGTTATATTTTAAATGCCAATTACTTTCCTACCAGAAATATAAGTATTCCTGTTGATAAGGCGACCGTTCTTAAGAATGGAATAGTAAGTCCAAAAGATGCAGACAAAATAGAAGATAATTTATATGCAAAAATTGGAAGCAGTTACATTTATAAACACAGACTACTAATGCTAGATATTATCGCAAATAATAACTGGGAAAGACCTATATATTTTACGGGTGGAGCTTTTAGTGATGAGGATTATATTTGGCTTAAGGACTACCTACAATTGGATGGTATGTGCTACAAACTAGTACCAATAAAAACACCTGTTGACAGAGCTAATCCATATGATATGGGTAGAGTAGACCCTGACTTAATGTACAATATGGTGAAAGACTGGGAATGGGGAGGAAGTGGTGAAGACATTTATTACGATATAGAAACGAGACGAAATGGTATTACATACAGAGGTAATTTGGCACGTTTAATAGAGCAACTCATCAATGAAGATAAATTAGATAAGGCTGAAGAAATTGCTGACATTGCCATGGAAAAAATGCCTGTAGATAAGTTTGGTTTTCATCAGTTGTTAGAACCTTACATCAGTGCTTATTACGAGGTAGGAAATGCTGAAAAAGGACGAGCTTTATTTAAGGATGTTGCTAAGATATATCAAGAAAATCTGGTGTATTACAGTGGTCTTTCTCTAGACAATCAAGAGAAAAAAGTTGGAGAAGATATTTATTTAGATATTCAACGTTATAGAGCCTTAGTAGATATTTTAGTAGTATATAATGACAAAGAATTTGCTTTAGAAGAAACTAAAAAATTTAATAGTTATTTAAGCCTTTTTGATGAATTGATGAATCGTTACAGTGAAGATGATTTACCAGAAATACCAGATGATATTGATATGAACAGTGCTGTTAACGATACTATTAAAAATATCTCACCTGAAGAGTAAATTCGTATGAAGATTATTCCAGCTAAAACACCAGACTTTGTAAAAACATTGTTCCCAAATTTTATCTGGAATATCAATACCAATACTAAAGAATTATATCTCACTTTTGATGATGGTCCAACTCTAGAAATTACAGATTGGGTGCTTCATACTTTAAAAAGATATGATGCTAAGGCTACCTTCTTTTGTATTGGTAATAATATTGAAAAGCATCCTGAGATATTTCAAAATATTTTAGATAATAATCACTCAATAGGTAATCACACCTATAATCATTTAAAAGGCTGGAAGCATAAAAGCAAATACTACATTAAAGATGCTTTACAAACAGAAGCTGTTATTGAAATGTTTCAACCCAATAATAGTAATAAACTGTTTAGACCTCCTTATGGCAAGTTTAAAAACAAGCAAAGCAAAAGATTATTAGAATTAGGCTACAAAATTATTTTATGGGATGTTTTATCTTATGATTGGGACATGTCTGTAAGTGAAGAAACGTGTTTTAATAATGTAATTTCGGCAACAAAGAAAGGAAGTATTATTGTTTTTCATGATAGCCTGAAAGCTTCACGAAATTTAAAATATGTACTCCCTAAAGTTTTAGAATATTATACTGAAAAAGGTTTTGAATTTAAAGCCATAAAAGAAACTTAAGTATATTCTTGAATTATACCTATTAGGGCATTGGCATCTTGTTCTCCACTATGTCTCCACTTCATTTCACCATTTTTATAGATAATTAATGTAGGCAACTCTTTAACGCGAAGTGCTTCTGCTAGCTCCTTATTTTTATCGACATCAATTTTTATGATTTTTGCCTTATCACCTAGAGCGGCAGCTACATCTCTAAGTATTGGATGCATTGCAACAGATTGATCGTTCCATTCAGTGTAGAAGTCCAATAGAACCGGAATATCGACATCTATTAATTCCCCAAATTTTGACATACGTTATAGTTTTAAGTGCAACGTGCTATACAAACGAGATAAAAGATTTAATAATAAATCCTCTAGCCAGTTCTTTATCAGCAACATAAAAATACGCAATTATATGTAATTAAGCTTCCTTCTTGCCTTTTTTGAGTTCTATAACAGTAATTTCTGGCCATATACCTACTCTACCAGGATAGCCTAAATACCCAAAACCTCTATTAACATTAATGTATTGGCCTAAGTTTTCATAAATTCCTGCCCAGTGTTTATACTTCCATTTTACAGGACTCCATTTTATCCAACCTGGAATTTCAATACCAAACTGCATTCCATGTGTATGTCCACTTAGAGTCAAATGGTAATGATAGTCATCATTAACAACTTCTTCATCCCAATGACTTGGGTCATGACTCATTAGTATTTTAAAATCATCTGGTTGTATGTGTTCTGATGCTTTCTTTAAATCACCCGCTTTTTTAAAACCTTTTCCCCAATTTTCAACACCAACCAATGCTAAACGCTCTCCATTTTTCTCTAAAAATCTACTTTCATTTAATAAGAGATCAAAGCCTATTTCTTTTTGTATGGTTTTTAAATCTTCAAGATTTTGTTCTTTTTCTTTAGGTGAGTCCCAATCTACGTAATCACCATAATCATGATTCCCTAATACTGAATATTTACCATCAACAGCTTTTAATTTTCCAAAGCTTTCTTTCCACGGCAACATTTCTGAAGCTTTATTATTTACCATATCACCTGTAAATAATAATAGATCAGATTGTTGTTCATTTATTAAATCAATTGCATATTCAATTTTTGCTTTATTATCAAAACTACCTGAGTGAATATCACTGATTTGTGTAATTCTATAGCCATCAAATGCATTTGGTAAATCTTCGAAATGTAGTGTATAATTTAAAACTCTAAAGTTGTATTTCCCTCTATACATTCCGTAAAGTAAAGATGCAAATGGAATTGCGGCCAAACCTAAGGCGATTTGACTTACAAATTTTCGTCTTTCTGGAAAATAAAATGCTTCTCGCTTAGTACTAAACTTATCATAAAGTCCAAATATGCCTCGTGTAATATCTTCAAGAAACAGTATTGATACCAAGACTAAATTAAGGGCCATAAAAGATAATACAAAACCAAAAGCATAACTTTTTATTGGGCTAAGCACTCGTCCTTCAGATCCACTTGTAAATTGGAATATAAAATTACCAGCAACAATAATTCCTATAGCAATATATAAATAGTGAATCCAACTATATTTAGTAACGGTTTTTATAGCTTGTAAGCCATAAAAAGTCAAAAAAATAAAAATAAGTACAAAAATTATCCAACGCATCATAGCGGCAAAATTAGTGAAAGAATCTACAAAATATCTTATTAAATTGTTAATGCTTTTAAATCAATATATATCTATTATGCTAGGCATTTTACTATATTAGATGCATTAAAATTAGCAATCATTTTTAATGAAATTTAGACTAACGCTCTTCTTTATTGCAATTCTTCTGCTCTTTAGTTGTCAAAATTCATCTTTAGTTTCTGAAGCCCAAAAAGATCAGCCGCTAATTAATTTTGTTAATCCGTTCATTGGTACTGGTGGCCATGGTCACACCTATCCTGGAGCAACGCTGCCATATGGTATGATGCAACTAAGTCCTGACACACGTTTAGAAGGTTGGGATGGTTGCTCTGGTTATCATTATTCAGACAGCTATATATATGGATTCTCTCATACGCATCTCAGTGGCACAGGTATTAGCGATTATGGAGATGTGCTCTTAATGCCAACAAATAAATTCCAATTTAATAATGGTGCAAATGGCAAAGAAGGTTATCGTGCCCATTTTAACCATGAGAATGAAGTTGCGGAACCTGGTTATTATAAAGTGCATTTAGATTCTACAAATATTGATGTAGAGTTAACGGTTTCTAACCGAAGTGGAATTCATAAATATCAATTTCCTACATCTGAAAATCAATTTGTAATTTTAGATTTAGTACATCGTGACAAAGTATTGGACGCAAAAATTGATAAAATCTCTAATACCGAAATTGTTGGTTATCGTCATTCTGAAGCTTGGGCAAAAGACCAACGTCTATTTTTTGCAATTAAAACTTCGCATCCATTTAATGATATGCTACAATCGCCTCCGAAAACTGGAATGCATGGAGCAAGACGGTCTTCATTAAAGTTTATCAATCCAAATAATGAGCCTGTAATTATCAAAGTTGGAATTTCAGCAGTAGACATTGAAGGAGCAAAACAAAATATGCTTGCCGAAATCGGTAATAAAGATTTTGAAACAGTGAAAGAAGAAGCTCAAAATTACTGGGAATCTCAACTTAAAAAAATCGTAATTGAAAGTAATGACGTAGATAAAAAGACTAATTTTTACTCAGCGTTGTATCACACCATGCTGGCACCTCAACGTTATCAAGATGTTGATGGGCGTTATAGAGGTATGGACCTAGAAATTCATAACGCTGAATTTGATTACTACTCAGTATTTTCACTTTGGGATACGTATAGAGCAGCACATCCTTTATACACTATAATTGAACAAGAACGAACCAATGATTTTATCAATACCTTTTTGGTGAAATATGATGAAGGTGGTGTTATGCCAATATGGGATTTAGCAGGGAATTACACGGATTGTATGATTGGTTATCATGCCGTGCCAGTTATCGCTGATGCATATTTAAAAGGGATTAGAGGTTATGATACCGAAAAAGCATTTGAAGCTATGAAACATTCGGCGACACGAGATAAATTTGGATTAGAAGCTTATAAAAAATATGGTTTTATTCCTGTGGATGAGGAAAGTGAATCTGTTTCCAAAACCTTGGAATACGCTTATGATGATTGGACGATTGCACAGATGGCAAAAGACATGGGTAAAACTGAAGACTACAAAACCTATATTCAACGCGCACAGTATTACAAAAATGTTTACGACCCAGAAACCAAGTTTATGAGAGGTCGTTTTAGAAACACATGGTTTGCTCCTTTCGATCCATACGAAGTCAACTTTAATTACACCGAAGCCAATGCTTGGCAATATAGTTTTTATGTGCCACAGGATATTTCAGGATTCATAGGCTTACTTGGCGGGAAAGACCAATTAGAAAAGCAACTTGATAAATTATTCTCAGCAAAAACTGAAACATCTGGTCGCAATCAGTCTGATATTACAGGTTTAGTTGGGCAATATGCACATGGCAACGAACCGAGTCACCACATGGCTTATCTCTATAATTTTGTAAACAAACCACATAAAACGCAGGAGAAAGTTCATCAAATATTAACGGAGTTGTACAATAATGATCCTGATGGAGTTTCTGGCAATGAAGACTGTGGACAAATGAGTGCTTGGTACATTCTTAGTTCCATGGGTTTTTATTCCGTGACACCTGGAAGTAACGAATATATTATAGGAACACCGCTTTTTGATAGAGCAACTATTAACTTAGAGAATGGAAAACAATTTACAATTGTAGCCAACAACTTAAGTGATACAAATATTTATATAGAACAGGTAAAATTGAATGGTAAAGATTTAGATGTAACCTATCTAAAACATGAAGACATCATATCTGGTGGCACATTAGAATTTACAATGACTGATAATCCTGCAGTTTGGGGAAGCAGAAGATGGTAATGAACCCATAACTGAAATCAAAGATAATCTCATTTTACCTTCTCCATTTATTGCTAAAGGCGATATTACGTTTAGAGATTCTACAAGTGTATCTTTAGGAATAGCTTCTTCGAATTCTGAGATTTTTTATAGCATAGACGATGCTGATTATATAATGTATACTAAACCATTTTCAATTTATGAACCTGCCACTATTAAAATGTATGCTACAGATGGTTCTGGAAATAAAAGCCCTGTTTTGACAACACCTTTTTATAAAATTGACCCTAATCTTAGTATTACTCTAGAAAGTGAATTCGCTAATCAATATTCTGCAGGAGGTAATGATGCTCTTATCGATGGCATAAGAAGTACTAAAAATTATAGAACAGGCAGTTGGCAAGGCTACCATGATAGCGATTTAATTGCAACTATAGATTTGGGCTCTGAAAAATCCATTTCATCAGTTAAGATTAATTTTTTACGCGACCAAGGTGCTTGGATTTTTTACCCAACAGAAGTGCAATGTTTTGTTTCTACAGACAACAAGACATTTAAAGCTTTACCTTCACAAAAAATCAATACTAAAGAAAAAAATAGTGATATTGAAGTTAAAACAATTGAATTTAAACTTCCAAAAACTCAATATAAATATGTGAAAATCATTGCTAAAAAAATGGGGAAACTTCCTCAATGGCATTTAGGCTATCCAATGGATGGTCGCAGCTGGATTTTCGTAGATGAAATTTCAATAAAATAATATGGCATTTAACGCATTAGTTCCCACATTAGAGGTAGAAAACATGGATAAGACCATACAATTTTATGAATCTTATCTCGATTTTAAGTGTATAGATCGAGAGGGAGATACTTGGGCATTTATTCAAAAAGATGAAGTGGATATAATGTTGTCATCAAGATTTTTTAAAGATAAACATCCTAAACCTGTTTTTACTGGCGGTTTGTATATTTACGTGGATGATATTGATGTGATTTGGCAAATTCTAAAAGACAAAGTTGATATTAGTTATCCGTTAGAAAACTTTGAATATGGCATGAGAGAGTTTGCTATTTATGACATTAATGGTTACAGAATACAATTTGGACAAGAATTAGAAACTAACTAATAAAATAAATTATGAGTAATCAAAACAACAAATCTGCATTAGCCACCTTAGTTACGGTATTCTTCTTTTGGGGATTTATAGCAGCATCAAACGGAGTATTTATTCCGTTTTGTAAAACCTACTTTAATATTGACCAGTTTCAATCACAATTGGTAGATTTTGCTTTTTATGGAGCTTATTATTTTGGCGCTCTATTATTATTCATTCTTTCCGGTTCTTTAAAGAAGGATATATACAATAATTGGGGTTATAAAAATGGTATTATTTATGGCTTACTTCTATCTGCAATAGGTGCATTTGCAATGTATCCTGCAACGGCTGGTGCTGAGCAAGGTCAGACAGGTGTTTTTTACTTAGTACTTATTGCATTATTTATAGTCGGTTTGGGATTCTCATTACAACAAACCGGTGCAAACCCGTTTGCTATTGCTTTAGGTGACCCTAAAACGGGCTCTCATCGTTTAAATTTAGCTGGTGGTGTAAATTCTTTTGGAACTACCATTGGTCCCATCGTAGTAGGCTTAGTTATTTTTGGATCTGCTACTCGTGGTACTGATGAATTAGCATCTATGATAGCAAATAATGAAATAACCTTAGTCACTGTTCAAGGTTTGTATCTTGGTGTTGGAGTTTTGTTTTTAATTGCAGCTGCATTATTCCATTTCTCAAAAAAATTACCTGCTTTAAAATCTGATACAGCATTTGAACCTGCCAATAAAGCTAGAAATCTTTTAGTTGTTCTTACAATAGTTGTTATTGGATGTTTTGGGTATATATTTAGTACTTATTCTGGAGATAATACTGCTACAGAAGATTTAGAGCAAACACGTTTAATCTTATTATTCATAGCACTTTTGGCAGTTATTTCTGCTGTTTTTATTGCCTATTCTAGCGCCTCCAAAAAACCTGAAGGTTGGGGAGCAATGAAGTACCCTCAACTTGTTTTAGGTATGCTAGCAATTTTCACTTACGTAGGAGTTGAAGTTACTATAGGAAGTAATCTTGGGGAACTTCTAAAACAAGGAGTTGAAAATACAGGCTTAAACCGACTCGGACTACCAGTATTGAATGACGCAAGTATCGCACCTTATGTCTCACTATATTGGGGAGGATTAATGATTGGTCGTTGGGTTGGTGCAATTACCGTTTTTAATCCGAGTAAAGGGTTAAAAAGAGCCTTGCTTATTATTGTACCTTATGTAGCGTTTGGCATCATAATTTTAGTAAATTCGATTAAATATAACTTTACTTCAAATGAAATTCTGTTTTTCGGAATTTGTATTGCAGTTCAAATATTTGGATTCTTTCTAGCTAAAGACAGACCTGTTAAAACTCTAAAGATTTTTAGCTTATTAGGAATTTTAGGAATATTGATTGGTTTATTTGCCTCAGGTAATGTCGCCTTATTTGCGTTCATATCTGGTGGTTTATTCTGCTCAATTATGTGGCCATGTATCTTTACTTTAAGTATTGCAGGATTAGGAAAATACACTTCTCAAGGATCTGCATTTTTAATTATGATGATTTTGGGTGGAGCTATTATTCCACCTGTTCAAGGAAAATTAGCCGATGTATTTAATATTCAATCCTCATATTGGATAGCTGTGGCTTGTTTTGCCTATTTGTTATTCTATGCTTTTAGAACTAAAACAGTTTTGGATAAACAAGGTGTAACGTATTAATGATTTAAAAATCAAGTTATGAAAAGGCGGCATTTTATAAAAAACACTTCGTTAACTGGAGTTGGTTTAGCAGTTGGAAATTCTTTGCTAGCATGTAAAGAAGAAACATCTAATAACAATAACAAAGCTATTGTAGACTTAAAAAACTTACCATTAGTCATAGCAACATGGCATGTCCTAGAGGCTACTGAAAAAGCCATGGCAATTTTACGAGCTGGAGGAAATGCACTTGATGCTGTAGAACAAGGTTGCAGAATTGAAGAAGCTAATGAAAAAGGGCAATCCGTTGGTAAGGGAGGCTTACCTGACAGAGATGGCAATGTAACACTTGATGCTTGCATTATGGATAAACATGGTAATTGTGGTGCTGTAGTTTATCTAAAAGATATTACGCATGCGGTTTCTGTAGCGAGAAAAGTAATGGAAGACACACCTCATGTAATGCTTGCTGGTGAAGGCGCAAAACAATTTGCTATTTCTAATGGTTTTGAACCAGAAGATCTACTGACTGAAACTTCAAAAGAAGCCTGGGAAAAATGGAAAGTCGAGGCCAAATATAAACCTATAATAAATATTGAAAACCACGATACTATTGGTATGCTTGCTATTGATAAAAATGGTGATATTTCCGGAGCTTGTACAACGAGTGGATTAGCCTATAAAATGGGAGGACGTGTTGGCGATTCACCAATTATTGGTTCTGGATTGTTTATAGATAATGAAATTGGTGGCTGTGTGGCGACTGGTTTAGGCGAAGAAGTTGTAAAGACGGTTGGTAGCTTTTTAGTCGTAGAATTAATGCGCCAAGGTAAATCTCCTCAAGAGGCTTGTGAAGAAGCGATTAGTAGAATAGTAAATAAACCGAATAGTGATTACAAAAATTTTCAGGTTGGTTATATAGCTGTAAACAAAAAAGGAGAAACAGGAAGTTACGCTATACATCAATGGTTTAGTATGACTAAATTTCAAGATGGAGTTAATGAACAAATCCTATCGGATTATTTTAATAAGGCTTAAAACCACTTAACTGTCAATCGCGCGAGTTTCTCTTTAAAATTAGTATAGGGAGGAAAAAGCAATGTTATAGGTCCTGTTGCATAACGTTTTAACACACTACGCTCATTTGAAAATGCTTTAAAACTATAAAAACCGTGAGCTTTGCCAATACCACTACTATTGCTACCCCCAAATGGCAAATGATGATTGGAGAATTGTATCCCATTACCATTAATACAGGTGGTACCTGCTCTTGTATTATTAATAATATAATTTATAAAAGATTTTGATTTAGAGTATACATATAAAGCTAGAGGCTTATCCTTATCTTTTAGGTAATGAATAATCTCTTCTTTTTTATCATAAGTTTTTACAGGCAAAATTGGACCAAAAATCTCTTCTTGCATTAAAAGAGACTCTTGTTTCAAATCTGATATTACAGTAGGACCAATAAATCGTTCGTCATCATTAACCTCACCTTCAATTAAAAATTTGGCTTCTAATGCTTTGGCTTCATCAATGTAGGTCTTAAGTCTATCAAAATGCTTATTATTTATTATTCTTCCATAGCTTTCAGAGTTCAAAGCATCTGTACTATAAAATTCATTAATATAATACTTATAATGTGTAATAAATGATTCCAAAAATTTCTCTTGTATAAATATATAGTCAGGTGCTATACATGTTTGACCACAATTAAAGTGCTTTAACCAAGCAACTGTTTTTACTGCAAGTTTTATATCCACATATTCATCTATTATTACTGGTGATTTACCTCCAAGCTCTAAAGTCACAGACGTTAAATGCTTTGTTGCAGCAGTCATAACTATTTTTCCAACAGCTATAGAGCCAGTAAAAAATATATGGTTAAAAGGTAGTTTTAATAAATGTTGAGCTACATCAGCATTTCCTTGCACCAATGCAACCTCTCCTTCTTCAAATAAGTCTTTTATTATAGTCGCCATTAACTCAGAACAATGCCTTGAAATTTCAGAAGGCTTTATAATTACAGTATTACCTGCAGCTATTGCAGCTACTAATGGCGAAAATGTAAGGTTAATCGGATAATTCCATGGTGAAATAATTAAACAAACACCTTTAGGCTCATACTTGACCCAAGATTTCGTACCCAATAATACAATGTCTGTTTTCGCTTTTTGGTTCTTTAACCATCGATGAAGGTTAGCCTTAGCGTGTTTAATCTCTTTTATCACAAGATATATAGCCACTAAATCTGATTCTACTAAAGGGCGTTTTAAATCCTTATATAAAGCTTCTTTTATTTGCTCTCTATAAGTAATTTCTATTGCTCGTTGAAGTGTGCTTAGTTTCTTAATTCGCTTGCTATGAGTACTGTTACCAATGTTATACTGGTTTTGTTTTTGTTTAGAAAACAATTGAAAATAAGGGTTGTCTTTAAAAGTGCTCATTTATATCTTCTGGTTTTACTGGGCTTAAAGCTATTTTAGTGTTGTTCGTCGATGTTTTTGACGAACAAATGTCAGTTATCTAGTTATCAACTTGTTTTGTCCAAATTTTTTATTCAATCTAAATATCTAACGTTTCTTTGTTTCGAAGTTAAACAAATCCCTCAAGAATTATGAAAAAAGGTATAGTCTTAATATTATTTCTAATTGCGTCTCTAACAGGATTTGCTCAGCAAGATGTAGTTAATAACGAAATCGTAAAACCTGAAGCTGCTAAAGTAAGTGTTTCTGCAAAGGTTAAGGCTAAGGTTTTAAAAATGAATCGTAAAAAAAGTAACGAAATTATAAGTATTAAAGCTTACAGAAAAAGTCTTCAGATTAGAGTTAAGACTAAAAAGCTTTGTTAATCCAAATGATATATATAAAAGCCGAAACTAACGTTTCGGCTTTTTTCTTTTAAACTAAATTTAATTCTCCTTTAGATTCTTTCTCTTTCAATTCTTTTACCAGATCTAATGCATCTGGTACAACATCACTGCATAAAATAATTAATGATCCTTTAACTGCGTTTTTTACGGCATACCTAATGGCTTCTTTTTCTGAAGGTATTATAGTGGTTTTCTTATTGGGATCTTTCATTTTAATACCATCATCTAGCATCTTTATAAGTTCCTGCTCTGTTTTTCCTCTCAAACGTTTGTCTTGGCGAATAATAATTTCATCAAACATCTCTGCTGCGATAGATCCCATTTCATTATTATCCTCAACACGTCTGTCACCAATACCGGCTATAATTCCAACTTTTACAGTTGCATCTAATTCATCTGTAAATTTTTGAAGTGCTCTCATACCTGCAGCATTATGTGCATAATCTAGTAATATACTAAAGTCATTGAACTTAAAAAGATTCAATCGTCCTGGTGTTTGAGCTGCCGAAGGAATAAACGTTTCTAAGCCTGCTTTCATATCTTCTATACTAATACCTTGTACATGTGCTGCTAAAATTCCTGCTAATACATTCTGTATCATGAATTTTGCTTTCCCTCCATACGTCAACGGAATATTCTCTGCTTTCATAAGGCGCATTTTCCATTCACCTCTACAAATCGTCACGTAACCATTTTCATATACAGCAGTAATGCCATTGAGGCGTTGCAAGGCTTTAATTCTTGGATTATTTTCATCCATAGAAAATAATGCCACATTACAATCTACGCTTCTTCGCATATCATACACCAAATCATCATCTGCATTTAAAATAGCATAACCATCTGGTAAAACCGTCTCTGGTACTACACCTTTTACTTTAGCCAATTGCTCTATTGTATTGATGCCTTTAAGACCTAAATGGTCTGCTGCTACATTGGTAACAATAGCCACATCACATTTCTTAAAGCCTAAACCTGCTCTTAATAATCCACCTCTTGCACATTCTAATACTGCAAAATTTACAGTTGGGTCTTTAAGGACAAACTCTGCACTAGCAGGACCAGTACAATCGCCTGTCATTAATAATCTATTCTGAATATAAACACCATCACTTGTGGTGTAACCCACACGGTAACCTTTCATTTTTGCAATATGAGATACTAATCGAGACGTTGTTGTTTTACCATTTGTTCCTGTAATTGCAATAATAGGAATACGTCCTGTATCGCCTTTAATTGGAAATAATTTATCAATCACAGGTGCTGCAACATTACGAGGTAAACCAGAGGTTGGTGCTAAGTGCATTCTAAATCCTGGCCCAGCATTAACTTCTAAAACTGCTCCACCAGTTTCGGATAGTGGCTTAGAAATATCTGTTGTCATTATATCTATACCGCAGATATCTAAATCTATAATTTTTGAAATGCGTTCAGCCATTGCAATATTTGAAGGATGTATTATATCAGTAATATCTTCGGCTGTTCCTCCTGTACTTAAATTCGCTGTATCTTTCAAAATTAATCGTTCGCCTTTAGCTATAACAGATTCTAAACTATATCCAGCATCTTTTATTAATTTCTGTGTTAACTCGTTAGTTGTAATTTTAGTTAGTACATTTTCATGTCCAAAACCACGTCGTGGATCACTATTTACTTTATCTATAAGTTCTTGTATTGTAGATTTTCCATCACCTATAACATGTGCTGGAGTTCTAATAGCACCTGCTACTAGTTGATTATTTATTACTAGAAGTCTGTAATCTTCACCAACAATAAATTTCTCTACTATAATTGCTCCACTTCGTGAGCTATCTTTAGCATGTCTGAAAGCGACAAGTGCATCATCATAATTTTGAATATCAACCGTAATTCCACGACCATGATTACCATCAATTGGCTTAATCACTAATGGAAAACCAACGTAACGGCAAGCTTCTTCTAAACTGCGTTCACGACGGATGATATCACCTCTTGGAACCTCAACTTCGGCTTGCTCCAATAAGTACTTCGTATCTTCTTTATCACAGGCTAACTCTACCCCAATGCTACTTGTTTCACTAGTTACAGTAGCTTGAATTCGTTTTTGATTAGCACCATAACCTAATTGGCAAAGCGAATATTTATTCAATCGAATCCATGGAATACCCCTCGCTTCCGCTTCTGCAACAATAGAACCAGTACTTGGCCCTAAACGATCTGCTTCACGAAGTTCTCGCATTTCTTGAATATCCTCTTCCAAATTATAATCCTCACCAGCAATAAGTGCTTCACATATCCTAACAGCTGATTTAGCTGCAAAACGACCAACAGATTCTTCCATATAGGAGAAAACCACGTTATAAACTCCTTCTTCACCATAACCACGTGTTCTGCCAAAACCAGTATCCATTCCTGCTAGGGTCTGAATTTCTAAGGCAATATGTTCAATGACATGAC